>CAYUZY010000022.1:0-19442 GCA_964448645.1 uncultured Flavobacteriaceae bacterium | reverse complement strand
CGTTGTATTGGGAGCTGGAATAAGTGGAGTTGGTTCAGCAATATTAGCTAAAAAAAAAGGATATGATGTATTAGTGTCAGATATAAATAAAATTAACAAGGAAGTAAAGAAAACTTTTATTAAACATTCTATTGATTTTGAAGAGGGACGACATTCAGAATTTAATAAGAATTATACAGATTTTATAATTAAAAGCCCTGGTATTTCAAATGAATCAAGTTTAATTAAAAATTTAAAATTAAAAAAAATAAATGTTATTTCTGAAATTGAATTTGCTTCTAAATACACCAATGCAATTATTATTGGAATAACTGGAAGTAATGGAAAAACAACTACAACAATTTTAACATATGAAATTCTGAAAAAAGCAGGACTAAGTGTTGAAATAGCAGGTAATATTGGAAATAGTTTTGCAAAAGTAGTAGCTAGAAAAAAATTTGATTATTGTGTCTTAGAGTTAAGCAGTTTTCAATTAGATGACATTGTTAATTTTTCTCCAAAATATGCAATAATAACAAATATTACTAAAGATCATCTTGATAGGTATAACAATAATTTTGATGATTATATTAAATCAAAACTTAGAATTACTATAAATCAATCAAGTAAAGATTATTTAATATTTAACTCAGATGATCCTGTGTTAAAAAAAATGGTTAATTCAAAACTAACAAAAGCAAACCTACATTCATTTTCTGTTAATAATTTTTATTCAAAAACTCAGATAAAAAATAATAAAATATTAATAAATGCTTTAAATAAAAAAGATATGATAAATACTATAGGATTTCCATTGATTGGAAGGCATAATTTGTTAAATGCAATGGCTGCATCAACTGTAGCAAGTCTTTTAGAAATTAGTAATAAAAAAATTAGAGATAGTTTAATTCATTTTAAAGGAGCTCCTCATAGAATGGAGCCAGTTCTTAAAATTCAAAAGGTTCAATATATAAATGATTCTAAAGCTACTAATGTTAATGCTACTTATTTTGCTTTAGAAAGTATAGATACTTCAGTAATTTGGATTGCAGGTGGAGTTGATAAAGGAAATGATTATTCAAGCTTATTACCTCTTGTAAGAAAAAAAGTTAAAGGTATAATATGCTTAGGTATTGATAATAAAAAGATAATTGATGCTTTCGGTTCTTTTTGTGAAAATATTATTGAAACAACTTCAATTATAGAAGCAGTAAAAATTGGACATAAATTATCATCTCCTAAAGAAACAGTTCTTTTATCACCGAGTTGTGCAAGTTTTGATTTATTTAAAAATTATGAAGATAGAGGAGATCAATTTAAATCAGCAGTAAGAAATTTGTAAATCATGTTTAATATACTTAAAGGAGATAAAGTTTTATGGGTAATAATTATTTTACTTTCTATATTTTCTTTTTTGCCAATTTATAGTGCCAGTTCTAATTTGGTTTATGTTATAGGAAAAGGTACTCCATGGAGTCATTTAATTAAACATTTTATGATATTAAGTATAGGTTTTATATTAATTTATTCAATGCATAAAATTCCACATAATTATTTTAAAGGTATTTCAATTTTATTATTACCAATAACAGTTCTATTATTGATTTATACTTTTTCCATTGGAACAACAATTGATGGAACAATAGCAAGTAGATGGATCCAAATTCCAATTATTGGTTTAAGCTTTCAAACATCTTCGCTTGCATTTTTAGTTTTAATGATTTATACAGCATACTATTTGGCCAAGATTTATGATAAAAACAAAACGTTTAAATCTACACTAATTCCTTTTTGGTTTCCTGTCCTATTGATTATATCATTAATTATTCCATCAAACCTATCAACTGCAGGTTTAATTTTTATTTCAGTTATTTTATTATCATTTATTGGAGGATATCCAATTAGATTTTTAATTTCAATTTTTCTTTTAGCTTTTTTGTTTATTTCTATTTTTATTATTTCTGCAAAAGCGTTTCCTGACAAAATACCTAATAGAGTTGATACTTGGATTAGTCGAATAGAAAATTTCAATAATAAAAATGATTTAAAAGGGAACTACCAAATAGAAAGGGCTAAGATAGCTATAGCAAGTGGAGAAGTTTTTGGTTTAGGTGCTGGTAAAAGTAGAATGAAAAATTTTTTACCTCAAAGTTCAAGTGATTTTATTTATGCAATTATTGTTGAAGAATTTGGGTTAATTGGGGGGATATTTATAATTGTATTTTATTTACTAATATTATTTAGAATAACAGTAATTTCATTTAAAGCAAAAACAATTTTTTCAAAATTATTAGTAATTGGACTTGGCTTACCTATAATTATTCAAGCATTTATAAATATTGGTGTTGCGCTACAAGTTTTTCCAGTTACAGGCCAGACTTTACCACTAATTAGTAGTGGAGGTACATCTGCTTGGATGACATGTATTGCTATAGGAATAATTTTAAGTGTTAGTATTGATAATAGTATGAAAAAAGAAGATAAAAATAATATAAATGATGATAATCCAATTAGAATCTTAAGTGAAACAGTTTAAAATAATTATATCAGGAGGTGGAACAGGAGGGCATATTTTTCCAGCAATTTCTATTGCATTAGGTTTTAAAAATAGATATCCTGGTTCAAATATTTTGTTTGTTGGGGCTAAAAATAAAATGGAGATGGATATAGTACCGAAATATAATTTTAAAATTAAAGGATTATGGATTAGTGGTTTTCAACGTTCATTTTCATTTAAAAATTTAATTTTTCCTTTAAAAGTTGTATATAGTTTAATAAAATCATTTTTAATAATTAAAAAATTTAAACCTGATATTGTTATAGGTACCGGAGGATTTGCAAGTGGCCCTTTACTTATAACTTCTCAGATTCTAAAAATTCCTAATGTAATTCAAGAGCAAAATTCTTTTCCTGGTTTTACAAATAGAATTTTATCAAAAAAAGCGAAAATAGTTTTTGTTGCTTTTGAAGGAATGGAGCGATATTTTAAAAATAAAAGATTGATGTTGTTTGGCAACCCTTTAAGAAAATTTAAAAACAACATGAAAATAAGAAAATATGATTTAAAAAATAATTTCAATTTAAAGAGCGAAAAAAAATTACTTTTTGTTTTAGGAGGCAGTTTAGGCTCTAAGAAGATTAATGAATTTTTAAAAGGAAAATTAGAATTTTTTAAGAAAAATAATTTTCAAATTTTATGGCAAACTGGTAAAAAATATTTTAATGATTTTAAAAAGTTTTCCGATAATGATGTTAAGGTTTTTCCTTTTGTTGAAGAAATTAATAAAATTTTTTTAATTTCTGATATTATTATTTCAAGATCAGGAGCAATTACTTTGTCAGAATTATGTTTTTCTAAATCCCCTGTTTTTTTAATTCCTTCACCAAACGTAACAGACAATCATCAATATTATAATGCTTTGGCATTTGAAAGAAAAGGTGCAGCAATACTGATTAAAGAAAATGAATTAGAAAATAAATTTGAAAGTTATTTTATTGATCTAATAAATGATGAGAAAAAACAAAAAAACATGATTAATAATTTGAATAAAATGGCCAAAAGAAATTCTACAGATTTAATTATAGATGAAATTGTTAAATTAATTTAAATGATTTTAAATAGTAATACATATTGTTTGTTAGGTATCGGTGGAGTTGGAATGTCTTCAATTGGAAAATATTTAAAATTAAAAGGCAATGAGGTTTATGGATATGATAGAGCCACAACTTATATCACTAAAAGTTTAGAAAAAATAGGTGTCAAAATATTATATGATGACTCAAAGTATTTAAATTATAAAAATTTAAAATGTTCTAAAACTTTAATTATTTATTCTTCAGCAATACCTAAGTCAAATAAAATGTTAAAGTTTTATAGAAAAAATGGAAATATAATTAAAAAGAGAGCTGTTTTTTTGTCCGAAATATGTAAAGATTTATCTACAATTGCAATTGCAGGCACACATGGTAAAACAACAACTTCAGCTATACTTTCCCATATGTTTATATCTGATAATAAAAAAATTACTGCATTTATTGGTGGAGTTTTAAAAAATTATGAGAGTAACTTGATTTTAAAAGGAAATGATTTTTGTATAGTTGAAGCAGATGAGTTTGACAGATCATTTTTGCATTTAAATCCTGAATATGGTTGTATAACATCTATAGATAAAGATCATTTTGATATATATGAATCGGAAAATGACTTAAAGGAATCTTTCAAAAAATTCTCCGAATTAATTAAAAACACAACAGTTATTGAAGGTAAAATTCCTTTTAATGGCTTGAAATATGGATTCAATTCAAAATTTGATTATAATATTTCAAATATTAAAAGTTCTAAAAAAGGATTTATGTTTGATGTTAAAACTCCAGCCAATAAATTTAAATCAGTTTTTTTTAATCAGATTGGTAATCATAATTTAAGTAATGCATTATGTGCAATTACTCTAGCAGATCAGGTTGGATTAAACATGAAAAATGTTTTAAAAAGTCTTTCAAATTTCTCAGGGGTAAAAAGAAGAATGCAAATTCACAATTTTAAATCTAAATTTATAATAGATGATTATGCACATCATCCTACTGAAATTAAATCTATTTTTGAAACAATTCAATCAAATTATTTAAAAAAAGAAAATTGTGTGATTTTCCAACCTCATTTGTACTCAAGAACAAAGTTTTTAATTA
The DNA here is from genome assembly GCA_964448645.1 of uncultured Flavobacteriaceae bacterium. Lineage (GTDB taxonomy): Bacteria > Bacteroidota > Bacteroidia > Flavobacteriales > Flavobacteriaceae. The sequence continues at coordinate 14,777 of CAYUZY010000022.1, read as the reverse complement.
ATGAATTTGCAAATGAGCTATCTAGATTTGATAATATATTTTTATTAGACATTTATCCAGCAAGAGAGAGAAAAATTAAAGGAATATCCTCTCAATTATTATTAAGTAAAATAAAAAATTCTTCAAAAGAATTAATTAAAAAAAATCAAATTAAAGATATAATTATAAATAGTAAAGCTAAGGTGTTTGCTTTATTAGGAGCTGGGGATATTGGTCTTGAAGTAAATAAAATATTATAATAATAAACAAATGAAAAGATATTTAAACATACTAATTTTAATTTTTTCAACAGCATTTATTATATCAATTTCAATATATGGTACTTTAAGAAATCAAAATAAAAAAAAGTTTGAAAAAAATATTGTTTTTTCGAGTAACAATGTTTTTTTAAATGATTCTATCGTTAATAAATTGTTGACACAAATCTTGTATGATAAGTATTTGAAGAGAAAAGATAGTTTAGATTTGAACATTATAGAATCTGAATTGAAAAATAATCAATTTATTAAAAGTGCAGAGGTTTATTGGAAGTTTCACGATATTTTGGAAATAAGAATAAAAGAAAGAGAGCCTTTATATATTATGACAAATGAAAATTATTATGTTGATTCTTATGGTAAATTTTTTCCTATGAAAGAAATAAAAAAAGATTTACCAAAAGTTATGTCAGCATTGTCAAAGATTAACTTGAAAAGCATAACAAACTTTGTTTTAAGAATAAATAATGATCATTTTATGAAGAGTGAATTAGATAAGATTGTTTTTGAGAAAAATGAATTTAGGATCAATCTTAAATCTTTTGATTTTGATATAATTTTTGGAAATTCAAAAAGGTTTAAGGAAAAAGTTGAAAAATTAAAAGTGTTCTGTGCTTTTCAAAAAGTTCAGGATTCATTGACTAATTATCCTTTAGTTAATTTAAATTATTTAAATCAAGTGATTGCTTCAAAATCTTTAGTATATGAGAAATAGTAAAATATGTGTAGGTCTAGATATAGGGACAACCAAAATTGTTGCCTTAGTAGGAAAGAAAAATGAATATGATAAAATCGAAATTCTTGGATATGGAAAATCTAAAAGCCAGGGAGTTCACAGAGGAGTGGTTAATAATATTACTCAAACAATTCAATCAATTCAATTAGCAATTGAAGATGCAAAAAACAGTTCAGGTCATGAAATAAAGGATGTAGTTGTAGGGATTGCTGGACAACATATTAGAAGTATTCAGCATAGTGATTATATAACAAGAATAAAGCCTGAAGAGGTAATAAATGAAGATGATATTCAAAAATTAATTAATCAGGTTTATAAATTAGTTATGTTACCTGGAGAAGAAATTATACATGTCCTTCCGCAAGAATACAAAGTTGATGGTCAAGGAGAGATTAAAGGCCCTATGGGCATGTATGGGGGACGATTAGAAGCTAATTTTCATGTTGTAGTTGGTCAAGTATCTTCAATTAAAAATATTGGAAGATGTATAAAAAGTTCAGGATTAGAAATGGAAAATATTACTTTAGAACCTCTTGCTTCTTCTGATGCAGTTTTAAGTAAAGAAGAAAAAGAAGCGGGAGTTGCACTTATTGATATAGGAGGCGGAACTACTGATTTAGCTGTTTTTAAAGACGGAATAATTAGACATACTTCTGTTATTCCTTTTGGAGGAAATGTTATTACTGAGGATATAAAGGAAGGATGTTCAATTATTGAAAAACAAGCAGAATTACTTAAGATAAAATTTGGATCAGCATGGCCTGGAGAAAATAAAGACACCGAAATAGTTTCTATACCAGGTCTTAGGGGAAGAGATCCCAAGGAGATTTCTTTAAAAACTTTATCAAAAATTATAAATGCAAGAGTTGTTGAAATTATTGAACAAGTTTTTTTGGAAATAAAAAACTACGGACATAATGAACAAAAGAAAAAGTTAATTGCTGGAATTGTTTTAACTGGAGGAGGAAGTCAATTAAATCATCTTAAGCAACTTGTAGAGTATATTACTGGAATGGATACTAGAATAGGTTTTCCAGGAGAGCATCTTGCTAGTGAAACAATTAATAATATTTCTAGTCCAATGTTTGCAACATCAGTAGGATTATTAATGAATGCATTAGAACATAATGAAAGTAATATGGATAATGAAACTGGTAAAGTTTCAGAAGAAAATGAGAATAAGTTTGATGAAATAAATAAAGAGATTAACTCAGATAAAATAAACAGAAAATCGATATTAGAAAAATGGGGAGATAAATTGAAAGAATTTTTAGATAACGCATAAAAACAGTATTATGGATCAAGAAAAAATAAATGATATAAATTTTGATTTACCTAAAAATAAGAGTAATGTAATTAAGGTTATAGGCGTTGGAGGAGGAGGAAGTAATGCTATAAATTATATGTTTAAACAAGGAATTGTTGGTGTTGATTTTGTAGTTACAAATACTGACGCTCAAGCTCTTTCTGAAAGCCCGGTTCCAATAAAAATTCAATTAGGGGCGAGTTTGACCGAGGGTCTAGGTGCAGGAGCTAATCCTGAAATAGGAGCAAAATCAGCTGAGGAAAGTCACGAGGATATACAAAGCTTATTGATGACCCAGACTAAAATGGTATTTATAACTGCTGGAATGGGAGGGGGAACAGGAACAGGTGCTGCACCAGTTATTGCTAAAATGGCTAAAAACTTAGAAATATTAACTGTTGGTATAGTAACTATGCCTTTTCAATTTGAAGGTAAATTAAGACTAGATCAGGCTCAAAAAGGTTTGTTAAATATTAAAGAGTCAGTCGATGCTTTGATTGTCATTAATAATAATAAATTAAGGGAAGTATACGGTAACCTTGGTTTTAAAGCAGGCTTTTCTAAAGCAGATGAAGTGTTAGCTACTGCAGCTAGAGGAATTGCTGAAGTAATCACTCACCATTATACTCAAAATATAGATTTAAAAGATGCAAAAACTGTATTAACTAACTCAGGAACTGCTATAATGGGCTCAGGTTCATCATCAGGTTCTAATAGAGCTCAAGAAGCAATAATTAAAGCATTAGATTCACCTTTACTTAATGATAATAAAATTACTGGTTGTAAAAATGTTCTTTTATTAATTGTGTCTGGAACTGATGAAATAACTATTGATGAGATAGGTGAAATTAATGATTATATTCAAACTGAGGCTGGAAATAACACAAATATAATAATGGGAGTAGGTGAGGATAAATCATTAGGGAATGAAATTTCTGTTACAATAATTGCTACTGGATTTGGTGTTGATCAACAAAATGAAATTTCAAATACTGAAGCTAAAAAAATTATTCATACACTTGAAGACGATCAATTAATCGAACACGATCTTTCAAATAATTTAGATTATCAGAATAATGAAAATTCATTTAAAGTTAATAAAAACGATTTCAAAAATAATTCTTCAGATGATTTGGTTATTACTAATGAAGTGATTAGTGAAATAGAAGTTGTTTATGAAGATTTATCAAAAAATGTTGAGGATAAAGTTGGTCAATATAAAGATGATAAAATTCAATTAGATAAGATTCAAAAAGATTTAACTACTAGTATTGATGATAAAGAGAACATAGAAATTGAAATGAACAAAAAGGAAAAATTTATTATTAAAGACATATCAGATGACATAAAAGATATTGAAGTTTTCGATTATGAAATAGTTTCAGGTGATGAATTTCAAGCTAAATTTGATTTTGAAATTCCTTTTAAGAAGAAAAAAGTTGAACAGGAGCAGGAGGCTCAAAAAAATAAAAAAAGTGAATTAGAGGATGAAGCTGAAAATAAATATTCTTTAAAAGATGTTGAACTAGAAAGTTTAGAAGAAATAAATTTTGAAGTTAAAGGTTTTGATGATGATATAATTAAAAAAGACATTAAAAATAATTTAGAAGAGAAAAAAGAATTTGAAGATAATTCTAGTAAGCATGAAGATTATAATAACAATCCCTTTGAAACATCTATTGATGAAACATTTTCATCAAACCCTGATAAAAGAAGAGAACAGTTGAAAGAATTTAATTATAAGTTTAAACACAAAATTACACGTGTAGATGATATGGAAAATGAACCTGCTTATAAAAGAATGGGATTAGATATAAATGAAAATATACCTGAGGGTAGCTCTAGATTGTCTTTAGATTCTGATTCTAATGAAGATTTACAGTTACGTTCTAACAATTCTTTTCTTCACGATAATGTTGATTAAATAAAATAATGGATTTAGACAATAGAATTTCTGATAAAATTAAAGAAGCAATGAAGGCTAAAGATAATATCCGTCTAGAAACTTTAAGAGCTATAAAGTCTGCTATCATTTTAGTTAAAACAAAATCTGGAGAAAAGAAAGATTTGTCAGATAATGATGAACTTGTCTTGTTACAAAAACTAGCCAAACAAAGAAGAGAAAGTGCGGATATTTTTAAAAGTCAAAACAGAAATGATTTGGCTAATTCAGAAGATGCTCAGCTTAAAATTATTCAGGAGTTTTTGCCAAAACAATTAAATGATTTAGAATTAGAAAAAATATTAAAGGATATTATTTTAGATGTTAAAGCTAAAAGCATGAAAGATATGGGAAAAGTTATGGGAAATGCAAATAAAATAATAGCTGGAAAGGCTAATGGCAAAAAAATAGCTGAAATAGTAAAGAAAATTCTTTCCTAAATATTTTATGACCCAGTAGTTCAACTGGATAGAATATCAGATTTCGGCTCTGAGGGTTGGGGGTTCGAATCCTCCCTGGGTCACTATGTAATTTTATACAATATGTTAATTTTAAGGCAATATTTTATTTAAATTTAAGTTATTACTAAGTATGAAAAACATTTTTTTTAAAATATTCATTACATTTTTAATTGTAAAATTTTCAATTGCTCAAACATCTGAAAACCCTTGGTCCTTTTCTGTTGGAGCTAACATTACTAATCTTCTTGAGAAAGACATTGATTCTAAAATTGGATTTGGAGGTCCAGCAATAAGTTTCACTCGATATATAGGATTAGGCCTATCAATAGGGACACAATATTCTTTAGGAGTTTCATCAATTAATGATGTTAGTTTAGATTACACTTCTTTTGATGGAATAATTAAACTTAATCTAGGTAAAAACAAGTTTATGCCCTATTTGTTTTCTGGTTATGGTTTGACTAATTTTTCTGATAATGATAATGACAAAGGACAATTTCCTTCAATGGAAAGTTCTAGAACAATTCTTGGAGGTATAGGTTTTGATATTGCTGTAAGTGAAAAATTAAAATTAAATATTAGTTCTTCATACAGATCAAATAATGAAAGTGGAACTTATAATCATCTTCAAAATGTATTTGGTTTAAGATATAACTTTGGTGCAGGAGATAGAGATAAAGATGGAATTTCAGATAAAAAAGATAAGTGTCCAGACTTACCAGGGTTAAAAGAATTTAATGGTTGTCCAGATACTGATAACGATGGTCTTCCAGATAATAAAGATGAGTGTCCAGAAGAAGCTGGTCTTGAAAAAACTAAAGGTTGCCCAGATAATGATGAAGATGGTATATCAAATAATGAGGATAAATGTCCAGATGATTTCGGTTTATTAGAAAATGATGGATGTCCAGATACTGATGATGATGGTGTAATAGATATTGAAGATAAATGTCCTGATGAATATGGAGAAATTGATAATGAAGGATGTCCTATAGAAGATAAAGATAATGATGGAGTTTTGGATAATGATGATCTTTGTCCAGATGTTCCAGGAAGTAAAAAAAATAACGGATGTCCTACTGATGTTAAAGTTAAAAATGAGATCGTTAAAACTTTAAATTCTTTTGGTGAGAATATTAATTTTATTGCAGAAAGTTTTGATATTATTGGTAAAAAAACTATCAATGTTTTAGTTGAAATTAAAAATTTACTGATTAACAATTCTAAAATCAACCTTTATATTGAAGGTTATTCTTCTAGTGATGGTAGTGATAATTATAATTTAATGTTATCAAAAAAGAGAGCGGAATCTGTAAAATCTTATCTAGTTAAAATAGGTGTTGATGAAAATCGTTTAGAGATTGTAGGTTATGGAGAATCAAATCCTATTGGAGATAATGATAATCCTATGGGTAGATCGATGAATAGAAGAGTGCAATTTAAATTGAAAAATTAATCAATTATAAATATTTTGTTTTAGATTATTGATTGTTTCTTTTGGATTTTTTGATGAAAATACAAAGTTTCCAGCGACAAGAACATTAGCGCCTGAATTGATCAATTTTTTTGAATTTTTATCATTAACACCTCCATCAATTTCAATTAAAACATTAGTTTTTTCCTTTTCAATAATTTTGTTTAATTTATTTATTTTATTATATGTTCCAGAAATAAATGATTGACCTCCAAATCCAGGATTAACACTCATTATACAAACTAAATCAATTTCTTTAATAATATCTTTTAAAGATGACACAGGCGTATGAGGATTTATAGCAACACCTGCTTTAATTCCTAAAGATTTAATTTTTTGTATAGTTCTATGTAAATGATTACAAGCTTCAAAATGTACTGTTAAAATATCTGCTCCTATATCTACAAAAGTTTTTATATATCTGTCAGGATCAATAATCATTAAATGAATATCTAAAGGTTTTGTTGCATTTTTTTTAATTGATTTAATTACTGGTATTCCAAAAGAAATATTAGGAACAAAAACGCCATCCATTACATCAATATGGAACCAATCGGCATTACTATTATTTACCATTCGAATATCCTTTTGCAGATTGGAAAAATCAGCTGCTAGAATTGAAGGGGCAATAATTATTGACATTTATAAAATAAAAAAATATAATAAAATTTTTAACCTAAGTAAGTTTTTAGAATTTTGCTTCTAGATGTATGTTTTAACCTTCTGATAGCTTTTTCTTTAATTTGTCTAACTCTTTCTCTTGTTAAATCAAAAGTTTCTCCAATTTCTTCAAGAGTCATAGCATGATGACTTCCTAAACCAAAATAAAGTCTAACAACATCCGCTTCACGAGGAGTTAGTGTTTCGAGAGCCCTTTCAATTTCTGTTCTTAAAGATTCATGAAGTAATAATTTATCAGGATTTGGGGACTCTCCACTATTTAAAACATCATATAAGTTTGAATCTTCTCCTTCTACTAATGGAGCATCCATTGAAACGTGACGGCCAGAATTTTTTAGAGATTCTTTAACATCACTAATGGTCATATCTAATTCTTTTGCTATTTCTTCAGCAGAGGGTGCTCTTTCATGTGCTTGTTCAAGAAAAGCATAAGTTTTATTAATTTTATTTATTGAACCAATTTTGTTTAGAGGTAATCTTACTATTCTTGATTGTTCAGCTAATGCTTGGAGAATAGATTGACGAATCCACCAAACAGCATAAGAAATAAATTTAAAACCTCTTGTTTCATCAAATCTTTGTGCAGCCTTTATTAATCCTAAGTTTCCTTCGTTAATTAAATCTGGAAGTGTCAGCCCTTGATTTTGATATTGTTTAGCAACAGAAACAACAAACCTTAGATTAGCTTTTGTTAATTTTTCAAGTGCAAACTGATTACCTGCTTTAATTTTTTGAGCTAACTCAACTTCTTCTTCTGCTGTTATAAGATCAACTTTGCCAATTTCTTGCAGATATTTATCTAAAGAGGCAGTTTCTCTGTTAGTTACTTGTTTAGTTATTTTTAGTTGTCTCATGAATTTTAAGGTTTCTTATATATTATTACGTTGCTCTAAAAAAAAAGTTTCAAAAATTTAAAAAAATTAATTTATTAGGAGTTATTTTTTCTATCAGGTCTCTTTAATAAAGCCTTTCTTGAAACTTTTGGTTTTCTTGTTTTAGGATCAATGCCAAAATATTTAACATCTAGGGTGTCTCCAATTTTTAAAACATCTTCTACTTTATTAGTTCTTTCCCATGATATTTCAGAAATATGAAGTAAGACTTCATTACCTGGCACGAATTCTACAACAGCACCAAAATCTAAAATTTTAATTACAGTAACCTTATATGTTTTACCAGTTTCAGGTTTAAAAGTAATATTTTTAATTTTTTCTATAGCATTATTTATTTTGGTTTGATTCACTCCTAAAATTTCAATTAAACCTTCTTCATTATGCTCTTCTACAACAATAGTTGTATCAGTTTCTTTTTGTAACTCTTGAATAACTTTTCCTCCTGGACCAATAACAGCTCCAATAAATTCTCCCGGTATAATCATTTTGATCATTTTTGGAGCATGATCTTTAACAGTATTATTTGGTTTATTAATAGTTTCTTGCATTTTATCTAAAATATGAAGTCTTCCTTCTTTAGCTTGATTAAGTGCTTTGATTAAAACTTCATATGATAACCCTTTTATTTTAATATCCATTTGACAAGCTGTGATTCCATTTTTTGTTCCAGTAACTTTAAAATCCATATCACCAAGATGATCTTCATCTCCTAAAATATCACTTAATATTGCAAAATTTTCTCCATCAGAAATAAGACCCATAGCTATTCCTGATACGGGGTTTTTAATTTTAATACCAGCATCCATTAAAGCCATTGAACCAGAACATACAGTTGCCATAGATGAAGATCCATTCGATTCAAGAATCTCACTTACTACTCTAACAGTGTACGGACAATCTTCAGGAATAACATTTTTTAAACTTCTTTGAGCAAGATTTCCATGTCCTACTTCTCTTCTTGATGTACCTCTTAAAGGTCTAGCTTCACCAGTTGAAAAAGGAGGAAAATTATAATGAAGATAGAAAGACTCTTCACCTTGAAAAGATGGAAGGTCTATTTGATTTGCTTCTTTAGATGTACCTAGAGTTACTGTGGCTAATGCCTGAGTTTCTCCTCTAGTAAATATTGATGATCCATGAGTTGAAGGCAAATAATCAACTTCACACCAAATTGGTCTAATTTCATCTGTTTTTCTTCCATCTAGTCTTATGCCTTTTTTTAATGTTAATTCACGGATTGCATTTTTTTGATTCAAATGAAAATATTCATTAATTAAATCTCCATTTTCTTCAATTTCTTCTTCGCTAAAGGATTCTAAAATCTCTTCTTTAATTTTATTAAAAGCATCAGACCTTTCAGTCTTAGATAAACCTTTTTTTGCTATATCATAACATCTATTATAAGCTAATTCATTTATTTTATTCTCTAGCTCTTCATTTTTTTTTGCCGTTTCATATTCTCTTGTATCTTTTGCACCAACTTTTTTAACAAGTTTATTTTGAGCATCTATTTGTTTTTTTATAAAATCATGAGCATTTTTAATTGCTTCTGCCATTTCTTCTTCACTACATTCTTTCATTTCACCTTCAACCATCATAACTGAATCATAAGAGGCCCCAACTATCATATCTATATCAGATTCCAAAAGTTGGTCTTTACTTGGATTAATTATAAATTTATTGTTAATCCTTGAAATTCTAGCTTCTGAAATCGGACACTCAAATGGAATATCACTTAATTGAATTACTGTTGATGCTGCTAGACCTGCAAGCGCATCAGGCATTACATTATTATCATGAGACATTAACTGAATCATTACTTGAACTTCATTATGATAGTCTTTTGGAAAAAGAGGTCTTAGAACTCTATCAACTAACCTCATTGTTAACACTTCATTATCACTAGGTCTAGCTTCTCTTTTAAAAAAGCCACCAGGGTATTTCCCTGCAGCGGCAAATTTTTCTCGATAATCTACAGTAAGAGGCAAAAAATCTACATTAGCTGAATTATAATTAGAAACAACTGTAGCTAAAAGCATACAATTTCCCATTGATATAACTGCTGAACCATGAGCTTGTTTTGCAAGTTTTCCAGTTTCAATTTTGATAGACCTACCATCTTCTAGTAAGATCTCTTCTTTATAAAGTTTCGGTTTCATTTTTCATTATTTAGTTATCCTTATTTATGTTATGTGTCGATGGCAACTAATGAAAAAAAGTAAAAAATTATTTTCTTAAATTAAGTTTTTTTATTATTGATCTGTATCTTTCAATATCTTTGTTTTTTAAATAATCTAAAAGACTTCTTCTTTTTCCAACCAATTTTACTAAAGATTTCTCTGTATTGTAATCTTTTTTATTAATTTTTAGATGATTGGATAAATGATTTATTCTGTGAGTAAATAGTGCAATTTGAGACTCAGCAGAACCAGTATCATTATCTGACTTTGAATGATCCTTAAAAATTTTCTTTTTTATTTCTTTTGATAAATACATATAATTAAAAAAAGTATTTATTAATAATTGGCTGCAAATATATAGTTTTCTTATTTATTAATGGATATAAGTATAAATTATCTAATTTTTTTATTTAATATAAGATCTAAATAAAGATTAATTTTATTTTTTAGATCTTTTCTATGAGATATAAAATCTAAAAAACCTTTTTCAAGTTGAAACTCACTTGTTTGAAATCCATCAGGTAATTCTTTTCCTGTAGTATCCTTAACAACTCTTGGTCCAGCAAATGCAATTAGTGCTCCAGGTTCAGAAATATTAATATCCCCAAGCATTGCAAAAGAAGCAGTTGTTCCTCCAGTTGTTGGATCAGTACATAAAGATATGTATGGAATTTTTTCTTCAGCTAAAAGATTTAATTTTACTGAAGTTTTAGCCATTTGCATTAATGAAGTTGCAGATTCCATCATTCTTGCTCCTCCTGATTTTGAAATTATTATTAACGGGACCATGTTATTTATTGAATAATCTATTGCTCTCGAAATTTTTTCACCAACAACCGAACCCATTGATCCGCCTATGAATCTAAAATCCATACATGCAACAACTATTTTTTTACCTTTTGATAATCCAATTCCTATTCTAATAGCATCGTAAAGACCAGTTTTTTTATGAGCTTCTTTTAGTCTAGTTATATATTTTTTTGAATCTATAAATTTTAAAAAATCTTTAGATTTTAATTTAGAGTCAATTTCTTCATATTTATTATTATCAAAAATTATTTCAAAATATTCTTTGCTACCTATGTGAACATGATAATCATCTTCTGGACTAACATAATTGTTTTCAGTTAATTCTTGGGTTCCAATGATTTTTCCTGTTGGTGTTTTGTACCATAAACCTTTAGGAGTGTCCTTTTTTTCTTCGGTTTTTGTTTGAATTCCTTTTTCTCTTCTTTTAAACCAGCTCATTTGTAAAATGTTACCAATTAATATTACAATGTATTAATATTGTTTAAATCTTTAAAGGCTTTTATTAATCTTTTTTTAAAAGATTCTTCTCCAACTCTTAACCATTTTCTAGGATCATAAAATTTTTTATTTGGCAATTCCTTTCCATCTGGATTTCCAATTTGAGTCAATAAATAACTTTTGTTATTATTCATATAATCCCTAATTCCTTCAGTAAATGCAAACTGAAGGTCAGTGTCTATATTCATTTTAATAACCCCATAACTAATAGCTTCATGAATTTCTTTTTGAGAAGAACCTGATCCACCATGAAAAACAAAATCTAAATAATTTTTTGGAAGATTAAATTTTTCTGAAATATATTCTTGAGAATTTTTTAAAATTTTAGGAGTTAATTTTACATTCCCAGGCTTATATACTCCATGAACATTTCCAAATGCAGCGGCAATAGTAAACTGATTACTTATTTTGGTAAGTTCTTCATAAGCATATGCAACTTCTTCTGGTTGAGTATATAGTTTTGAAACATCAATATTTGAATTATCAACACCATCTTCTTCGCCTCCTGTAACTCCTAATTCAATTTCTAGAGTCATATTCATTTTTTTCATTCTTTTAAGATATTTCTTACATAGCGAAATGTTTTCTATAAGAGGTTCTTCAGATAAATCAATCATATGTGAACTAAACAGAGGAGTTCCATTTTTTGAAAAAAAATCTTCATTTGCATCAAGAAGGCCATCAATCCAAGGCAATAATTTTTTCGCGCAATGGTCAGTATGAAGTATAACAGTTGCTCCGTACAATTTTGATAACTCATGAACATGTTTTGCCCCAGCAACTGCTCCGAAAATTGCAGCTTTTTCATCAGAATTATTTAATCCTTTTCCCGCATTAAATTGAGCTCCTCCATTCGAAAATTGTATGATTACAGGACTATTAATTTCAGAAGCTGTTTCTAAAACTGTATTTATAGTATTATTTCCTGTAACGTTTACTGCAGGAATAGCAAATGATTTTTCTTTTGCAAGTTTAAATATTTCTTGAACTTTAATTCCTGTAACAACACCTTTTGGGATATTTCTTTCCATTAATTTTAATTTTGAGCTAAAGTATTAACTTTTTATTAAAATGGATAATTGATTCCTATATTAAATACTGCTTTGTTTAATGAAAATTCTGACAGCCATCTTTTATCTTTTTTAAGAGAAGGATTATATGTTTTAAATCCAGTGTCAAATCTTAAAACAAAAAAATTAAAATCATATCTTAACCCTAAGCCTGATCCAATTGCAAGCTCACTCAGATCTTTTATTCCTTCAAAAACAAAGTCTTTTTCTTTTATATCGTCTAAGACATTCCAAATGTTTCCCATATCAATAAAAAAAGCTCCATTTAATTTTCCGAATAGTGGATATCTATATTCTAGATTTAATGAAAGTTTAAAATTAGCTTCATTAAACTCATTAATATTATTTGAGCTTCCGGGGCCTAGTTTATATGCTTTCCACGCTCTATTATCATTTGAGCCACCTGAAAAGTATGATCTAGAAAAAGGGATATTAGTTGAGTTTCCATATGGAATAGCTATACCAGAAAAAAAGTGAAAAGCTAGAATTCTTTTTAGGCCAATTTTCCAGTGTTTAATATAGTCAAATTCTGATTTAATGTATTGAGAAGGAGCAACCCCATCTATTTCATTTTTATTTAACGAGTTTTTTGAATTATCTAGGTTATTTAAAAAAGCATTTAAAATATTTCCAATAAATTCAATTTTCCATCTTATTTGAAAGAAATTTTCATCAAAAAAACTTTCTTGATTATTATAATTTATATTAAAAGATGAACCTAGAATCAAATTATTAGATGTTAGTCTGTCTAATCTTTCTTTTAAATTACTTACAGTTAAATAATTTTGGTCATCATAGTTAATTGCAGTTTGGTCATTTAAAACTTTATAAATAAAAGTTTCGACACCATAAGGTATTGTAAGATTTTCATTTATATCAATAATGTCATTTTGTGTATTATAAATTAATGCTATATTATTTATGATGTCATAAGAATTTTTATAAATATTAAAATAGTTGTTAATATTTTTATTATTTATAAATTCAAAGTCAATCAATTTGAAAGTAACTTTTTTATATTTATTTGGATTCCAATCGTACTGAATATTTGTGCTGTAAAATTGTTTATCTAATCCAATATTTTTTTGAAGACCGGTTCCCAGAATTATTTGTGTCTTTGGATTCATTTTTAAAGAAATAAGATCTTTTTTATTAAAAGGAATAATTATTCTTGGAAAGGAAATTTTAGCATCAGTACTAAATTCTAAAATGTTAAAAAAATTGTCATTTTTTTTAGAAATATCTCTTGATGCACCTATATTATTTTTCACACCTAATTCAAGAATTTCAGCACCTCTGAAAACATTTCTAGTAGCTAGACTTCCTCCAAAACCTATTCCAAAATCTTGAATATTGGAATGAGAAAAATCTAAATCAAAACCTAGTGAAAACTTTTCTTTAGGTGATAGTAATATTGATGTTTTTAAAGAATTAAATTCATTTTCTATTTCAGTATAATAAATTCCTGGGTATTTAAAAATTTTTAAATTATTTAGTGATTGGTAAGTTAACTTTCTTAATGAATCACTATAAAGCTGATTTTTACTTAAATATACCGCTGAAGTTAGAATTTTAGGTTTATACTTTAATTTTCCATTACTAAATATTTTATAATTGTTATATATTAATGAATCTGAATATTTTTCAAAATTATTTTCTTTATTATTTGAATTAATAAATAAATTTACTTCTTTCAAATTGTATTTTTTATAGCTAATTTTTTTTAATGAATCATTAATTCTTTTTTTTCTATTTTCTATTAAGATTTTTAATGGAATGGATTTGTCTTTTCCTGAGCTATCAATTGATGCAAAAAACTTAATACTACTTTGTTCAAAGTTATATATACCATTATCTTTAAATAAACTGATTAATCTTTTTCTTTCTTGGTCTATTTTTTTTATTGTAAAAGGGTTCCCTTTTTTTACTTTTTGGTCAATCAAATTTTTATTATATAAAGTTTTCAAGTCTATTGACTCTATTTCATTTGAGATTAAATCAAAAAAATACCTTTCACCTGTTTGGATTTTATATCTTAAATCAATTTGATTATTATCAATAAGTTTTTCATTTAAATCAACTTTAACATCAAAATAGCCAATATTTTGATAATATTTTTCAATTTTTTTAATTGATTGATTTATTATAATCTTGTTATAATATGCTGGAGTTTCTGAATTTTTTTTTAGCCATGAACTTATTTTATTAGAATATTTTCTTATTTGATTAAGTTGCTTATTGGAAATAGTTTTTTCAATTCTTTCTTTACGGTTTATATTTTTATTTAACCATAAATTAAAAGAGCTGTCATTTATTTTTTTTGATAAATTAAAAATTTTTAAACCTATTGGTATTGATATAAATTTTTTGTTAGGTTTAGATAAAATTAAATATTCAATTGTTGAATTATTAATTTCTTGATTATTTTCAAAAACTTTAAAACTGTTTATTAATTTTTTGTTGCTTAAT
>CAYUZY010000021.1:0-19538 GCA_964448645.1 uncultured Flavobacteriaceae bacterium | reverse complement strand
TATTCAATAACTGTAACTTCAGACCCTAATCTTTTATATACTTGACCTAATTCAAGACCAATAACCCCACCACCTATAACAAGTAAATTTTTAGGAATTTCATTAAGAGAGAGAGCCTCTGTTGAAGTAATTATTCTTTCTTTATCAATTTTAATAAAAGGAAGATTTCCAGGTTTTGATCCTGTTGCTATTATTATATTTTTTGTCTTAAGATCTTTTTTGTCTTTTCCTTCAACCTTTACTGTATTCTTATCAATTAAACTTCCTAAACCTTCAAACACAGAAATTTTATTTTTTTGCATTAAAAAATCAATCCCCTTAGTTGTTTGTTCTACAACATCCGATTTCCTTTTAATCATTTGATTAAAATTGACGTTTATTTTACCTTCAATTTCTATTCCATGATCATTAAAATTATGAATGGCTTCTTCATAATGATGAGAAGAATCTAAAAGAGATTTAGAAGGTATACAGCCTACATTTAAACATGTCCCCCCTAAAGTTTTATATTTTTCAACAAGAGCTGTTTTCATGCCTAATTGAGAACACCTTATTGCTGAAACATAACCTCCAGGCCCTGATCCTATTATAACTACATCAAATTGACTCATATCTTAATTATTTTAATCAAAAATACAAATGTTTCTTTCGAAAAATTAACTTTATATTTAGTTTATAATTTTTAATATAAAAAATAATTGCCATATATCTAGTAATTGAAAATTACTTTAACTTGTAAAATATTGAAAAATTATTTTCTGTTAAATTGAAAAAACAACCTATTAGCTTATTATCAGCACTAGCTCCAATTATAATTTTAGTTATAATGCTTTCCTACAATATAATGGTCTATGGAGATAACTCTCTTAATGGATCAAATCAGTTTATTCTTTTAATAGGAGGTTTTGTTGCTGCTCTTTTTGGGTTTAAAAATAGTGTCAGTTATAAACTTATGATAAATAAAATTGCTGAAAATATTCAATCAGTAACTGGAGCCATTTTAATATTACTTTTTGTTGGAGCATTAGCTGGTACATGGTTGATTAGTGGAATTATTCCCGCAATGATTTATTATGGTTTAAAAATTTTAAATCCAACTTTCTTTTTGCCTGCTTGTATTGTTTTATGTGCAATTATTTCTCTAGCTACTGGTAGTAGTTGGACTACTTCAGCTACTGTTGGTATAGCACTTATAGGAATTGGAAAAGCATTAGGATTACCTCCAGGTATGATAGCAGGCTCAGTAATTTCAGGAGCATATTTTGGAGATAAACTTTCTCCTCTAAGTGATACTACAAATCTGGCACCTGCTATGGCAGGAGGTGATTTATTTTCTCATATTAGATATATGACTATAACTACAGTGCCAAGTATTATAATTACTCTAATTGTTTTTTTTATTATTGGATTAATTCAAAAATCTACAGGAAGTTCTGATCCTGAATCTCTAATGTTAGCAATTAAAGAGAAATTTAACATTAACCTATTATTGTTTCTTGTGCCTATAACTGTTATAATTTTAATTATAAAAAAAACTCCTCCATTAATTGCATTATTAACAGGAACATTATTAGGAGGTTTGTTTGTTATAATTTTTCAAGAAAATCTAATCTTAGAAATGTCAAGTTCTAATAGGTTAACATTTGAAAATTCATATAAAACTATAATTAATTCAATGACTATATCTACTCAAGTCTCTACAAGCAATGATTTATTAAATGAACTTTTTGTTTCAGGAGGAATGTCTGGTATGCTAAATACAATATGGTTGATTATTTGTGCTTTAGTTTTTGGAGGAATAATGGATGCAATTGGAGCACTAGACAAAATTAGTGAGTCTCTTCTTAATTGGGCAAAAAGTACTTTTCAGTTATTTGCAAGTACAGTTGCTTCATGTTTGACAATTAACTTAACTGCATCTGATCAATATCTGTCAATTGTAATACCAGGAAAAATGTTTACAAAAGCATATAAAAAAAGAAACTTAAAACCTGAAAATCTTAGTAGAACACTTGAGGATTCTGGGACTGTTACCTCAGTTTTAATACCATGGAATACTTGTGGAGCTTATCAATCAGGAGTTCTAGGAGTAAGCGTTTTAGATTATTTTGTTTATGCAATTTTTAATTGGCTAAGCCCATTTATGACTCTTTTATTTGCCTATTTTAAAATTAAAATAAAATATATAACTAATTCAAAATAGTAATAATTTAAAAATGAAAATTAAATCTTTTGAATTAGATAATAATAATGTTTTACAATTGAATTTGTACTTTTACTTATACTAATTATTTATGATGAATGATCTTAATCCTATTGATGATCTTAATAATAGTAATGATTCTGATAAAACAAAAAGAAAGCAAAAGGTATTAGTAGGTGGTTTATTAATTACAGTTGGTATAATTTTATCTATCTCATTTATATCATTCTTTTATAATTGGCAAGAAGATTACAGTACACTCTATCAAATTACAAATAGAGATATTTCATCTTCTAATATTTTAAATAAATTAGGGGCGTTTATTAGTCACCTTTTTATATATAAATTATTTGGTCTCGGATCTTTTATTCTTGTTTATCTAATTTTAAAAACAGGTTTTATTCTTTTTTTTAACAGAAATTCAAAAAAAATATTAATAAATTGGGCTTGGGGTTTTTTTCATATTATATGGTTCTCTGTTACTCTTGGGTTTTTTTATAAGACAAACCCTCTTCTTGGAGGAATTGTTGGTTATGAAATTAATTCTTTATTAGTTGATTTTATTGGAGATATTGGCCTTATTATTTTGCTATCATTCTTTTTCTTATGTTTTATTGTAATTGAGTTAAATTGGAATCCCGATAAACTAAAAAAATTTTTTTCAAAAACCTCTGGTGAACCTAAAAGTTCAGAAGATATTATTAATGATGATGAAAAAAATATAGATTCAGTTATTAATAAAGAACCTGTTGAAAATGTTTTAAATTCTATAAAATCAAAAAAGATTGATGAAACAAAAATCTCTGATTTAGTTGATGATGATAAATCATCAATTAACATGGAAATTGAAAAACCTGAGGAAGAATCAATCGAAAAAGATATTTCGAAAAAACTTGTTGAAGAAAAAGGGTTTTTTGATCCAACCCTCGAGCTAAGTAAATTCAAGATGCCAAAAATTAATTTATTGAAAGATTATGGAGATGGTTCTATTACAATAAATGAAGAAGAATTAGAAATAAATAAAAATAAGATAGTTGAAACATTAAACAATTATAAAATTGGCATTGCCCATATAAAGGCTACAATTGGCCCTACAGTAACTCTTTATGAAATAGTCCCAGATGCAGGAATTAGAATATCTAAAATTAAAAACCTAGAAGATGATATTGCCTTATCACTTTCTGCTCTTGGTATTAGAATTATTGCTCCTATTCCAGGAAAAGGCACTATAGGAATTGAAGTCCCTAATCAAAAGCCCAGTATAGTTTCAATAAAATCCGTTATAAGCGCTACTAAATTTCAAAAAGCTGAAATGGATCTTCCTGTTGCTCTTGGAAAAACAATAAATAACGAAACCTTTATTGTAGATCTTTCCAAAATGCCTCATTTACTAATGGCTGGAGCAACTGGTCAAGGAAAGTCTGTTGGGCTAAATACAGTTCTAACATCTTTGTTATATAAAAAACACCCTGCAGAAGTAAAGTTTGTTTTAGTTGATCCTAAAAAAGTTGAATTAAATATTTATAATAAAATTGAAAGACACTATTTGGCTAAATTACCGGATAGTGATGAAGCTATTATTACTGATAATAACAAAGTAATTAACACTTTAAACTCACTTTGCTTAGAAATGGATGATCGTTACGAACTATTAAAAAATGGGCTTTGTAGAAACCTAAAAGAGTATAATAAAAAATTTAAAGAAAGAAAATTAAATCCTAATGAAGGGCATAGATATCTTCCATATATTGTATTAGTAGTAGATGAATTCGCTGATTTAATTATGACAGCTGGAAAAGAGGTTGAAACACCGATAGCAAGATTAGCTCAATTAGCTAGAGCAGTAGGTATTCATCTTATAATTGCTACTCAAAGACCTTCTGTGAATGTAATTACAGGTGTTATAAAAGCAAATTTTCCTGCTAGAGTAGCTTTTAGAGTTACTTCTAAAATTGACTCAAGAACAATTTTAGATACTGGTGGAGCTGATCAATTAATTGGTAGAGGGGATATGTTATACAGTCAAGGAAATGACTTGATTAGAATTCAATGTGCATTTATTGACACACCTGAAGTTGAAAATTTAACTGAGTATATTGGCTCTCAAACGGGTTATGCTAATGCTCATTTACTTCCTGAATATATAAGTGAAGAAAAAAGTTCTATTCTAGATATTGACTCTTCTGAAAGAGACCCATTATTTAAAGAGGCTGCTGAAGTAATTGTTATAGCCCAACAAGGATCAGCTTCACTTTTACAAAGAAAATTAAAACTTGGTTATAATAGAGCTGGAAGAATAATTGATCAAATGGAAGCTGCTGGCATAGTTGGGCCTTTTGAAGGAAGCAAAGCCAGACAGGTTTTAATTACTGATCTTTCTACTTTAAATTTGTTTCTAAATAAAAAAGAATGATGAAAAAAAAATTATTTTATTTTATTCTATTAATAACTAATAGTGTTTATTGTCAATCTTCTGAAGATGCTAAAAAAATATTAGATGATGTTTCAATAAAAATTTCCTCATTTGAAAATATATCTTTTGATTTTACATATTCATTAAATAATAAAGAAGAACAAATTAAACAGGAAACTAATGGTAATGTTACAGTTTCAGGTAATAAATATAAATTAAATTATCTTGGTGCAACTCAATTATTCGATGGAGAAAAAACCTATACAATAATTCCAGAGAACGAAGAGATAACAATTAGTAAATCAGATGATGAAAATGAAGTTAGTATTAACCCTAGTAAGCTTTTAACATTTTATAAGTCTGGTTACAGCTACTCTATGGATATCAAACAAAAACATCTAGATAAGTCTATTCAATTTATTAAATTAATCCCAATAGATAAAAATTCAGATTTAAAATATTTGCTCCTCGGTATTGATATAAATTCAAAAGATATATTTAGATTAATAGAGATTGGAAAAAATGAAACAACTACAACATTAACTATTAATAATCAAAAAACAAACATGAAATTAAATAATTCATTTTTCTCAATTAATCTTAAAAATTATTCGAATTATTTTATTAACAACTAATTTATTTTGAAAATTCTTGATCAATATATATTGAAAAGTTATCTGATAAAATTATTATCTATTTTTTCAATTTGTATGTTAATATTCATTGTCCAAACTTTTTGGCTTTTCATTGATGAATTAGCAGGAAAAGACCTCGATCTAATTGTGATTTTTAAATTTTTAGTTTATTATTCTCCAAAACTTATTCCATTAGTCCTTCCTCTTTCAGTTCTGTTTGCCTCTTTAATGACTTTTGGGACTTTTGCTGAAAATTATGAATTTGTTGCTATGAAATCTACAGGTATTTCTTTACATCGAGCGATGATTGGTTTAGTGTTTTTACATATTTTAATTGGAATCGGTACATTTTACTTCTCAAATCATGTTATTCCATATGGAGAATTAAAATCATATAATCTTAGAAAAAACTTAGCTAAGTTAAAACCTGCTCTAGCTATTAGAGAAGGAATTTTTAATGAAGTCGGAGACATAAATATAAAAGTTGGAAAAAAATATGGTCCCGAAAACAGATTTCTATCTGATGTAATTATTCATGAATATACTCCAAATAAAGAAAATAATGTCGTAATAAAATCTACAAGTGGTGAACTCAAAAGTAAAACTTCTGATTCAAACCTTCAACTAGTTTTATATGATGGAAATAGATATGAAGAAATTATTTCAAAAGAAACTTTAAATAAATCTAATTTTCCACATACTAAAGTTTACTTTGAAGAATATACAATGAATATAGATTTATCAAAATTTAACAATGTTGATTTAAATGAAGAAAAATATAAAACAACTTTTAGAATGCAAAAAGTTGATCAACTAAATCAAAGTATTGACACTTTACAAAGAGATTTTAATACTGAAAAGGAAATCTTTAGTCAAAACTTTCAACAAAGAAGTACTATAGCAGAGTTGTTACAATCTTCAAAAAAAATATCTAAGGAGGAAAAGATTCCAAGCAATGTCCTTAATTTTATTGAAAACAATAGAAATTGGAAAGTGCCTGAAATAATAAACGCTTCTATAGAAGAAATTAATTCACAAAAAAGAACTTTAAATAATAAAAAGTTACTTTATTTCTTCACTCAAAAGAGAATAAATCTTCATATAATTGAATTAAACGATAAGTATTCGTTAATCTTTTCGTCATTATTTCTTTTTTTAATTGGGGCTTCTTTAGGAGCAATTATTAGAAAAGGAGGAGTTGGTTTTCCTTTAGTTTTATCAGTAGTAATATTCTTAACTTTTCACTATATAGGATTATTTGCTAAAAATGCTGCAGAGGATAGTTCAATAGATCCTTTCATTGGGTCTTGGATATCTACATTAATAATTGCACCCGTTTCAATAATGTTAACTAGAAGGGCATCATCTGATAAAGGATTTATTAATTTTGATTTTACTTATTTAATATTAAAAAATTTTATAAATCTATTTAAAAAATTTAAAAATAATGAATAAAAAAAAATTTGATTTAGATTCAATTTCAAATGCAATCAAAGCAATTAAAAAAGGAGAAATAATAATTGTTGTAGATGATGCGAATAGAGAAAATGAAGGTGACTTTATGGCTGCAGCAGAAAAAGTTTCCCCTGAATTAATCAATTTTATGGCTACTCATGGAAGAGGATTAATTTGTTGTCCTATTACTGAAAAAAGGTCTAAAGAATTAAATTTAGACAAAATGGTTACAAGCAATACTGATCCTCATGAAACGGCATTTACTGTTTCTGTAGATCTTAAAGGAAAAGGTGTGAGTACTGGTATTTCTACATCAGATAGATCAAAAACTATAAAAGCAATAATTAATCCAAAAACAAAACCTGAAGATTTTTCTAAACCTGGACATGTTTTTCCACTTATAGCAATGAAAGGAGGCGTATTAAGAAGAACTGGGCATACTGAGGCTGCTATTGACTTTGCTAGACTAAGTGGAATGATACCAGCTGGAATAATTTGTGAAATAATGAATTCAAATGGTACTATGGCTAGACTTCCAGAATTATTTAAAGTTGCAGAAAAATTTAATTTAAAAATTGTTTCTATTGATGATCTTGTCTCATATAGAATGAAGCATGATAGTCTTATAATAAAAAAAATTGATACAAAAATTTCAACTAGATATGGTGAGTTTAGATTAAGAGCTTATGAACAAACAACAAATGGAATTATTCATTTAGGGTTAACAAAAGGAGCTTGGTCTTCTCATGAGACCATTTTAACAAGAATCCATTCTTCAAAAATAACTAATGATATATTAGGTATGTTAACAGGTTCAATAAATAAAGGTCTTGATGATATATTTAATTTAATAAATAGTCAAAAAAAAGGTGCAATTCTATTTATAAACAAACATGAAGAATCTGAAGATTTACTATCGAGAATTTTAGAACTTAAAAAAATGCAATCTAAAGGAAATATTGATAAATCACCTCCTATTGCAATGGATATTAAAGACTTTGGAATTGGAGCTCAAATACTTCATGACCTTAAAATCAAAAAACTTAACGTAATAAGTAATTCTAAACAAAAAAGAAGAGTAGGGTTAACTGGTTATGGATTAACTATAGAAGGCTACACTAATTATTAATTAAAAAACCACAACTTAATTGCTATAATTATAATCATAATTAACATTACAATTTTAATGACTTTATCTCCTTTTTTCACAGACCATCTACTTGACCACCATGCACCATAAATTGTTCCCAAGGCCATCCATAATCCTTTTTCCCAATCTATAGAGTTATTATAAGCGAAAACAAATAAAGCAACAGAAGAGTATATAGTAATCAAAACTACTTTCGTAGCGTTGGTCTTAACCAAATCTAATCCATTAAATCTGTTCAAAATAAACATAATTACAATTCCAATTCCAGCATTTAAAAACCCTCCATAAATACCTAGAAAAAAAAATATTATTATTGAAAGGAATAAATATTTACCATTAATTTTTTCTATTAAATTAGAATCTAATTTTTTATTATTAGATATTATTAAAATTCCAATTGTAATTATAACTACTGCTAAAATTCTGTTAAATAATTTATCATCTATATCAATAGCTATTAAAGCTCCTATTACTGCACCAAAACTTGCGCTAATTCCTAAATAAATATTAAATGGGAAAGTTGATATTCCTTTACTTTTATAACCTAATGATCCTATTAAAGATTGTACAACTATAACTATTCTGTTTGTCCCATTAGCGACACTTGGAGGTAGTCCTAAAAATATTAAAACTGGTAAAGTAAAAGCAGATCCCCCGCCGGCAAGAGTATTGATTACACCTGCAGCTAAACCTACAAATGCTAATAAAAATATCTCTAAAATATCCACCATATAAATTATTCAGGATAAAGTGTAAAGTAATATAAAATTACTTTATCAAACTCTAAGTAATAAAGTTTTGTAATAAATAAAAGGATATTATATTTGCTCCGAATTGGAGGAATGGCAGAGTGGTCGAATGCGGCAGTCTTGAAAACTGTTGAGGGTCACACCTCCGGGGGTTCGAATCCCTCTTCCTCCGCAACTATACTCGTAAACCCCTGTCAATGCTAGGGGTTTATTTTTATACTTATGGTTTTACGGATGGTTTTTACAAAAACTTTATGCAGCTTTTTTTATAACAACAATAGTTATATCATCAGGGTTCATAACTCCTTTAGCCCAATCATTGGATAAATCAACTAAAGCATCTTTAATCTCCTCTGCACTTTTAGAAGCATTTTTTTCTATACAATTAAACACATTATCATAGTTTAATAAATCATTACTTGGATTTGGAAGCTCTGGAAGGCCATCAGAAATCATTACCATTACGTCTCCTGTTTTAAATTCTTTTTTTACACCATTATATTGTTCAGACTCTATACCTCCTAAAGGTAAATTAGGAACTAATATTTCTTGCGTTTTATTAGATTCATTTGAAAAATAATAAGTTGGAGGCATAGCAGCAGAAGATAATTCAACTGAGTTTTTATTAAATTTTGCAACACTTAAACTCATTCTAAGTCTTCCAAAATTAACTCGTTTAACAATCCTATTAAGCTGTCCTAAAATTTTAGTAGGAGGTCCCATAGGAACTCCATTTAAACCAGCTTTAGTAACAGAAACCATTATTCCTGAAATAACACCATGTCCAGTTGCATCTCCGCAAATAGCATAAAAATACTCTCCTTTCTTATAAAAGAAATCATAATAATCTCCACCTACTTCTGTTGCGGATTTAAGATATGTACTTATTTCAAAACCATCTATAACTGGCAACACCTTTGGAAGCATACTATTTTGAAGGCTTTTGGCCTCTTCCAATTCTTTGTTTTTACGTTCGCCTTCTAGTCTTTTTTTAGTTTGATTATCCTTAAACTTAACTATAAAATATACTATACTAATTAATAAAATAAAATAAGCCACAATTGATTCTATTCTTAACCAAATTGGAGGATTATTTTTTATTTTCAGAGAAATAATATTTTGACTTTTATCTCCACTTCCATTTATTGCACTAAGTTTGAACTCCGAAGTGTATAAAGGAATTGAATTTAGTTGAATTTTATTATTATATCCATTTGATATTATATCTTCATATATATCTGATGAAATAAAATATTTAATCTGATTTGCTTTAATCTTAGAGTTTGTAAAAAGACTTATTTCAACTGAACTTATAGAATTATCAATTTCTATTAAATTATCTTCATTTAAAGTTAAAATACTAGGTTGATTTTGTTTATTATAGCCTACAATTTTTAATATGTTTAAATTAAATTCTTCTTTTTGAAGTTCATCAATTTTATTAATATTAAATTTTTGAATATTATCTAATCCAGAAACAATTATATTGTTATTATCAGAATGTAAAGCTTTTCTATGAAATATTTTAATATTTAATCCATCAACATTATTTATGTTTCTTATTTGATTATTATTATCAATAAAATTAATTCCATCTCCAGTTTGAATCCAAATATGATTATCCGTTTTTATAAAATCAGATATATTGTTTGATAATAGTCCATCTTTAACTGTTATATTTTTAAATATAGTATCCTTTAAATTTAATGAGAAAAGACCGTCTCCTCTTGATGCAATTAATAATGAGTTAATATCTTTATTATAAAATAATTTGGTGACTGATTTAGTAGCCAAAGTCTTGTCATTTCCATCCTCGTAAATAAAATCTTTAATAAAATTGTTTAGACTTTTATCATATAACTTTAGTCCTTCATCCATATCTGATACCCAGATCAAATCATCAATCTCATAGATATCTGAAAATTTTTTGGGAACATCAGAATTTAAAAGAGAATTAAACTCATAATTTATTTGACTGGCTAATAAATTATTTTTAAAATTCCGATCAATTACTTTAGGAATTATATATCTAACAATCCCATTTTGAGTTGAAACATAAAGATTAGAATTAATCAATTTAAAATTATGCAAATAACCGTTTAATAAATCTTCGATTTCAAATAAATTATTATAAAACTTAGAAGATTTAAAATCAAATACATTTAAATTTTTATTACCGATAAATAAAAGATTATTATTTAATTGAAAGATTGTTTCGGGGTCAACTTTTAAATTTTCAGAAAAATTTATTTTTTCTTTTTTCTTATTAACTAAATCTTCAACAATGATATAGTCACTATATATTAAAACTCTTCGATTTTTTGATATTTCATAGAAATAAACTCCAGCTTTTAAATTATCATTTTTAACAAGATTTTGTTTTTCAATTTCTTTATAAAGGCCTTCACTTGTTCCAACTAAAATTTTATTATTGTCAGTTAAATTAATAGTTTGAATAATTGCAGAAAAATTAAAAACGTCTTTTTCAAAATTATCCAAATCAACTTTGACTAATTCTTGACTTCCTTTTGAAAATCCATACAAATTTGATTTTTCTTTTATAAATCTAATATTTTTGTTTTCAGAAATATTTAATTCAAATTTAAGTTCAACATCTAGTTTTGAGTCATTAAGATTAAAACTAAAAAGTTTACCATCAGAAATAAAGACAAAATTATTTTTATTTATTTCGAATAATTGTTCAACATTTTTTCCATCAGCAATTATTTTATTAGAAAAATTTTTAGAATTTGTGTTAAAAATATTTATACCTCTATCAGTGTTAACTAATAATTCTGAATCAGAAATTCTATGAATTTGATTTATATTGTTTGATAATAAATTCGATGATCTTTTCTTAAAATATCTTTTAATTGTTTTTTGAGTTCTATCATAAACATTAAATCCATTTGAACTAGCTATATAAACTGATTCGTCTTCTTCTAAATCAATTAAAGTGTTTTTATTCTCAATGTCAAATTTAGAGTATGATAATGATAAAGGGTTTAAAGGATCATATGTTAAATTTAATTCTATTTCAAAATTATTGTTAATTTGATAAATTCCAGAGGAAGAAGTTGTAACCCAATAACTGTTTTTCAAACTATCCTTGTAAATAGAAATAGGACTTGAATTTAAGACCAACCTTTTAAAGCTAAAAGTTTTAGGGTTAAAAATACTTATTCCGTCATTTGAAAAAGCTGCAATAAATCCATTATTAATTTCTTCTATATGATAAATTTCAGAATTTAAAAGTCCTTTTTTATTTGAAATATTTGAATAAAAGGAGTTATTATCAGAATGAGTGATCAAATTTAAACCTTCATCTGTTCCAATCCACTCTCCCCCTCTTTTATCTAATAAAATACTTTCTACAAAATTGGAACTAAGCTCTATATTAGATTTTGAAAATTGTCCTAACATTAATGAGAAAGATAGTAATCCCACTAATGTCAGAGTTTTTTTTAACATCCTAAAAATTTTAGTTTACAGTAATCTAAGCCTTTAATTGACCCTGAGCTAAAGACCTAATAATTGAATTAGCCCATCCAGCAAAATTATAATTAGCTAAATACTCAAAAAGTTCGTTACTTTTTTCCTTATTTCCTTTTGCTTTAGTAGCTAGAGCATAAAAATAAAGGTGATAGTTATCTGCATCTAAAAGTTCCCTTGGTATTTGATTATAAAATGAAAGTGAAGCGTCAACATTTCCAGACATTAAATTTAAATAACCTGAAAGTTTATAAAAATTTATCATAGCCTTTGAGTCATAAACTAAATAAGAACTTGATAATTGAGAATATGATTTAAGTTTTTCTGAAGCTTCTTCGAATTCCCCAAATAAAATTAAATACCACACATTCATGAAGCCTTTATTAATTTCAACTTCTAAATCAATTCTTTCAATCTCAGATTCTGATGAAGCAAATTGTTTTCTTATTTTTTTTGATACTTCTGCATGATTGTTCATATTTTGAACACTTTTATATGCATCTTCCTTCATTTGACTATGACCATAGGTCAAAAATTTCTCAAAATCACATTGATATAATTGATAATTTCTTTGTAATTCACTCATATCTTTCTTTGAATTAACCCATTCTTCAACCTTTTCTATAGCTTTAATTGCCTCATCATATTTTTTCTCATACATATATGTGTTTGTTGACCATAATGCAGTTCCAACATTTTCTGACCCATTAGTTCTAAATGTATTTATTGACTTTTGATAAAGTTCTCGAGCTTTTTCATATTCTTCTTTAAAAACAAAATTATGAGCATTAACAAGAACAACTCGAGCATATTCTAGAGAGCTTTCATCACCAATTAATTTCATCGCTTTTTCATATTCATTTATTGACTGATCAAAATCACCTGTAAGGCGATACAAATTTCCTAAAAGTCTTGGGCATATGTAATTATTAGGTTCAGCTTTTTCAACTTCCTTAATTAATTTAATAGCTTTTTCAGTATCTACTTGATCCCTTGGTAATAATTGAAAATCAACAGTGGTGACATAATGAAGTTGAGATAAAAGTAATTTAGCCAAGGAATTATCTGGATCAATTCTTAAAGCTTCCTCCCATGACTTTTTAGATTTTTTTGGATTTAAAGCAATAATATTTTGAAACTCACCCAAATAAATTCTTAAATAATAGTAATCAGGATATTTTTTAACTATATCCTCTAAAATTTCTTCTGCTTTCAACAAATTACCATTTATTCTATTTTCATAGATTGAACTGATTAGAGCGCCCTCAATCTCAGAAACGTTTTCAATATTATTGTAAGCAAGGGTTATTTTCTCTCTCCTCTCCTCTGGTTTCAATTGAAATGAAAGATTACCATAAATAGCTTGAGCTAAATAAAACTTTGGATCTAATTCTAAACATTTAACAATTGCATTATTAATAGCAGGACTGTATGTCCTGTAAGCAGTTTTTGGTCTAAAAACTTCATTTTGAAACAATTCTATTGCTTCTTCTGAATTAGAGGTTAAAGGAATTTCAAGTACTTCTTTTTTTTCAGAACAACCTATTATGAAAGCTGAAATGAAAAATAAATAAATATATTTTTTCATTTTAGGATAAGATTTTATTGATTCAAATATAATGAATTTAATATATTGAATTATTATGTTTTATTTTATTATGATTAACTAAATATTTGATTTTAAGTACATTTGTTAAATTTTAATTAAGTTGAGAGGGCTATATTTTATATTCTTTATTTTTCCTTTAATTGTTTTTTCTCAAGCAAGTAAATATCATTATATACCTCCTTTAGCGGCAGCTGGTGGAAATGCAGATGATTTTCAGGATCAATGGATATATATATCAACATCCAGTACTGATCCAGTAAATTATACTATATGGCCTCTTCCTATTAGTAATGCTACAAGTATTACGGGTACAATTGATAGATTAACCCCTGGTGAAGCAATAGTTGAAAATACTGATTATTATAGAATTCCAAATGGCAATAATTTTGGTCAACTCTTCATAACTGCTGCAGAAACAGGGAATGTAATCTCAGATAGAGGCTATTACATAGAAGCAGATGCTCCCATTTATGTAAATATTAGATACCGAGCTACTGCCCAAGCAAGTGGACTCGTAAGTAAGGGTGCGGCAGCACTTGGTAAATCTTTTCGTGCCGGAGGCTTCACAAACGGAATACCCACTGATGCTAATTACTTAAATTTTTCTTCAGTAATGGCAGTTGAAGCAGGAATAACAACAGTAACCTTCAGTGATATAAATAATAATGCAGGTAGTGGATTCGCTGATATGGAAAATATTGTAGAAGTTTATGACGGAGCTGGAAATATTGCTGATATTGAGATAGGACTTAATCAATTTGAAACTTTTGTTATAGCTACAATAGTACCTCAAAATGGCGCTAACACAGAAAACCCTCCCACAGCAGCACAAGGATTTCCATATCCAATAACTAATAGAGATGCCCTTATTGGTATGTTAATTGAATCAGATAAAAATATTGCAGTTATTACAGGAGCGGCTAACGGAAGTATGTCAGAAGGAGATACTGGAAGGGACCATGGTATAGACCAGATTGTAGGTCTTGATAAAATAGGAAATGAATTTATTTTTATTGAGGGAAATCCAAATGCTGGTGATGATTATGATAATGCTATTATTGTTGCTCATGAGGATAATACTGCAGTTTTTTTAAATGGAAGTGATTCGGCCACAGTAACACTTACAGCTGGACAATATTTTTCTATAGAGGGAAACCAATATTCTAATCCCCCAGGTAATGATGGAGGAAATATATATGTTAGAACCTCAAATAATGCTTATGCTTATCAAGCAGTTACTAATGGAAATACTGCAAATACAGACATGTATTTTGTGCCTCCATTATCATGTACTAGTAATGAAACTGTAGAAACAATACCTCAAATTAGAAATGCTGCTAATGCTGATTGGAACACCTTTGTAACAATTGTTGCGCCAGCTACTGCATCAGTAACTATTGTAGATCAAAATAACACAACACCAACTTGGACAGGTGATTTTACAACCGTTGGAGTATCAATAAATAATATTAGTGATGGTGCAACTGGTGCTGAGAAATCTAACGGTAGAGCTATAACCGGAAATACAAGCTATACTACCTATAAAATTATTGGTTTAAATGGGAATGTATCTATATTTTCTAACTATCCTGATGGTAGTAGAGCCGAATTATATGCAGCTTATTATAATTCAAGTGGAAGTGCTACTGCTGGAGCATTTTATTCTGGATTTCCCTCACCTCCTGATAATAATTTTAACAGCGCTTCAAGTTCATCATTGGGAGATTGTATCCCAAACGTCAGTTTAAGTATTTCTAATGATTCAGATTTTGATTCCATAGAATGGGAGTATTGGAATGGTACTGGAACTGTAACCTATACTAATATACCTGGATGGTCAACAGCAACTGTAACTCCAACAAATGTTGGGTTTTACAAAGCTATTGGAATAATTAATTGCGGAGCCAAAAATTTTCGATTAGAATCTAATCCTAAAAAAGTAAGTAATTGTCCTTTAGATCTTGATGGAGACGGAATAATCAATAATATCGATGTAGATATTGATCAAGATGGTATTTATAATACTGTAGAATCTAGAGCTATTGACCTTCTTGATATTTCTACCATCAATGATCCTATGATTGTTTTTTCTGATACTACAACTGACACCTCAATCCCCTCAGCTGTTTTTACAAGTAATGGAAGTGGAGTTTCTTTAACTGGTCAATCTTCCGGAGCTTTTGTATCAACCATTACTTCAGGAGGAGGAACTAAAAATGGAACTTATACTGTTTCTTTTACACAACCAGTTAATATTGTTTTAGATGAAGATGTCAACTTTACTCACACTCTTCAAGCGGGAGAAAAATATTCAGTAAGTGTTTTACCTGTCTCACTTACAATAACACTCCTAGATCCTGGAGATGAACTTCAAATTGATACCAATCAAAATGGAATTTATGATTCTGGTATAGTAACTATAACTTCTAATGAAATTCTATTCACTTTTGATGGTACTGCATCTGCTGCTGATAAATTTTCTTTTCAAGCCGATGCTATAACAGAATTTACTTTTAAACATATTACTGAAAATACTGGAGGAAACTCAGTGTTTAATGGTGTTTTATCAATGAAATACCTTCCAATAGATACGGATTCTGACTCCATTTATAATCTTTATGATATAGATAGTGATGGAGATGGCTGTTATGATACTATAGAAGCAGGATTTTCTGATGGGGATTCTAATGGAAAAATTGGAACAAACCCTATTACTGTTGATGGAATGTTAGCTGCAGAACCTGGAAAAGTAAACAATCAAGGTGAAGGCTATACTACTCCTAATGATTTAAATACAAATGGTGTACAAGACTTTCTAGAATATACTGTTTCTCCTACATTTACTATAGAACCGCAAGATGTCAAAATATGTCCAGGAGATAATACTTCTTTTACAGCTTCAAGCAGTTTATCAGATACAGTTTTTTTATGGCAAAAATATAATACGGCAACTAGTGTGTGGGATAACTTAGCTAATAATGCTTTATATTCAGGTGTAACGTCTCCAACACTAACATTAACAGCTCCAGATTCAAATACATTAGATGATAGTCTATATAGAGTTGTAATATCAAAAGATGAATTTGTTTGTTTTTCTATTTCAGCTACAGCAACTTTAGATTTTGTTCAACCAGGTGTTATAACTTATGGGGGAACAGGACTTTCAGTTACTGAAGGAGGAGCTAACGATATTTTTGGCTTTGCTCTTACTGATCAACCATCTAGTACTGTTACAATAAACTTAACTACAAGTCCAGCTGGTCAATTTACATTAACCCCTTCTTCTTTTAATTTTAATAGTTCAAATTGGAGCACTTCTCAATCTGCAACTCTGAGTGCTGTTGATGAATTAATAATTGATGGAACTGTAACTGGTACTTTAACATTAGATGCTGACCCTTCAAGTGATGATTGTTTTGACAATATTGGTCCATTAAACTTTGATGTCACTATATTTGATAATGATACTGGTGGTTATATTGTAAGCCCAGTAGTTGGAACACTGACTGAAAGCGATACAACAACTGCTTCCTTTACAGTAATTTTAACTAGACAACCTATAAATGATGTTTTTATAAACCTTATTAATAGTGATGCAAGTGAAAAAATTATAGGTACCAGTACTTTAACTTTTACCAGTGCAACCTGGAATGTAACTCAAACAATTATTTTAAATAGTGTTGATGAACTTTTGGTAGATGGTGATCAAACAACATCAATTACTGCAGAAATAGACGCTTCTTCTGATTCAAACTTTTTTGGTTTAGCAAGTCAAACAGTTACTGTGGTAACTAAAGATAATGATATTGGAGATTTTATTTTAGGGCCTATAAGTGGAAATTTAACTGAACAACCTCTTAATTCAGTTAATTTTTCAGTAGTTCTTACCGCAATACCAGCCACGAACGTCGAAATTAACTTTTCGAGTGGAGATCTAACAGAAGCCTCTTTGGCAACAACGAGTGTAACATTCACTCCAGCAAACTGGAATATTCCAATTCTTGTTGTAGTTGATAGCGTTGATGAGTTAATTTTTGATGGAGATCAAACAACAATAATAACAGGTTCTGTAAACCCTAGCTCTGACCCTTCTTTTACAGGAGCAAGTAGTAAAACTGTTAGCGTAATTACTGAAGATAATGATGCGCCTGGTTATACAGTTAATCCAGTTGTTGGATCATTAACCGAAAGTAATACATTAACAGCTCAATTTACAATTGTCCTTAACGCTACTCCAACTTCTGATGTCATTATTGATTTAAATAATACAGACTCTAGTGAAGTTAGTTTAGACAAAAACTTTTTAACTTTCACTCCTGTAAATTGGAATATACCTCAAGTAATAACTCTTTTCAGTGAGGATGATTATATAATTGATGGAACTCAAACGACATCTATTACAGCTTCTATAAACAGTAGTTCGGACCCAGATTATATTTCTTTACCTAGTCAAACTGTTTCAGTTGTGACTTATGATAATGAAATTGCTGGCGCAATAGTTACGGTTATGGATAATCTTACTAGTGAAGATGGTGATACAGGTTACTTTGAAATTTTATTGACAGCTCAACCAAATGATGACGTCACCATTAATTTAAGTTCCTCAAATATACTTGAAGGTAAATTAATTAATAATTCAGTTACTTTTACTCCTTCTAACTGGAGTACACCGCAGATTATTACAATTGAAGGAGTAGATGACTCCCCTCCTACAAGTGATGGCTCTATTGATTTTAAAATCATAACTGGAAATGTAAACTCTTCTGATCCTAATTTTGATTTATTAGATGGATCTTCAATTCCTGATGCTAGTATGACTAATCAGGACAATGATGCACCTGGTATATTAGTTACGATTTTAAATAACGATTTTACAACTAGTGAATCAGGAGACTTTGTTATAGTTCAATTTAGTTTGCTTTCGAAGCCAAATGGTGGGGCTGATGTTACTATACCTCTGAGTTTATCTGGGCCTTCCGGGGAAATGAATTTAAATGAAACCTTTATAACTATTTTAAATAATAATTGGGATAATCCTTCAGCTAATCAAATAATAATTACTGGACTAGATGATCTTTTTGTCGATGGAGATAAACAAGTATACCTTATTACAGGAGATCCAACTTCAGCCGATGCCTTTCACGATGGTCTTGATGCTGAAAGTGTTGCTAACCCGTTGCTTACAAATGAAGATGATGATATTCCTGCTATAATTGTTAGTACTCCTGAAACAGTTTCTGAAAATGGAACTACTTCTATTATCAATGTTAGACTTGGCACAAATATTTTATCAAATGTTTTAATAGACATATCACTATCAGATATAACCGAATTAGGGGTTAATAAAACTAAACTTACATTTAGTTCTTTTAATTGGAATATTAATCAACAAATTACAATTACAGGTCAAGATGATTTTATCTTAGACGGAGATATTAGTTCAATAATATATTTAAATGTAGATGCTTTAAATTCAGACTCTTCATATCAGTCAATTGCCAAAGTTAATGTATTCGTTATAAATTTAGATAATGAGGAAGATTCTGATAATGATCTAATTGAAGGTGATTATGACAATTGTCCCAACATATTTAATGCTGACCAAAAAGATTTAGATCAAGATGGAATAGGTGATTTATGTGATGTTGACATTGATGGAGATGGTGTTCTTAATGTTATAGAAGAACTTGACAAAACGGACCCTAAAAATGCTTGTTCATTTAATAGCTTAAATATTACTCTTGAAGTAACAGTTTCCTTAGACTGTGATTATGACGGAACTCCTAATTCATCTGATCAAGATGATGATAATGACGGGATTTTAGATACTGA
>CAYUZY010000020.1:17223-19676 GCA_964448645.1 uncultured Flavobacteriaceae bacterium | reverse complement strand
CATTATCTAAATTATTTGAAACATGTTTGAATTTTCCATTAAAGTTTTTAAAAATTTTCACACCCATATATTCACCCACAATAACTAGATCTTTATAATTGTCATTATCTAAATCAACAAATGACGCATCAGTTATCATACCAATTTCTTTAAATTTTGGAGCTCTAGAACTTGTTTCATTTATAAACTTTCCAGTACCATCATTAATTAATAAAAATCCTGATCCTGGCATTCCATATCTTCCAATTTTAATTCTTTCTCCAATAAATAAATCTAGGTCTCCATCATTGTCAATGTCAGTTGTTTTTACAGCGCCAGTACTTATTTTATTATTTATATCAGGCATTACTTGATTTGAATCTGAAAAGTTTCCATTACCATCATTTAAAAAAAGTCTATCGAAAAGTAATTCAGAATATCTTGATATTTCTACACCACCACTTGCTAAATAAAAATCTAAATCTTTATCATTATCTGCATCAAATAATAGAATTTCAGAATTTTCTAATTCTCTATATTTTTCAAATAACTTTTTATTTTTTTTATTATTAATCTTATAACCTTTCCCTTCAGACAATAAAATTGTAGGATCATATCCCTTTGAGGCAGAGATTATAATGTCAGTTAAATTGTCTCCATTTATATCTCCTTTTTCAATTTTTGGCCCCTCATTGCTACACATATGATATATAAGACGTTCTTTATCAAAGTCGACAAATTGGTTTTCTTTGTGCAAATAGTTACTTTTTATTTCTTTTTTTTCAAATAATTTTTTTTCAATTTTTATTTCTGAATTATTTATTTTATAATTAGCATCTGATTCTTTTAGCCTAATTGTTTGATTAGATTTCACATTATTCATAATGGTTTTTCCTCCATATGGCCATATAACTTCAATGTCTACGGTCTTGTTAGACCCTAATCCAAAATTAGCACGAACATCGATTGATGACTGAAACCCTCTAACAGGTTGTATTTCTTGTATAAGAGTTTCTTTATCTGTTTTTATTAAAATTTTTGACCCAATAGCATTTTTATTAAGGGCATTTCCTTCAAGTTCAAATTTTAAGTAGTTATTAGTTTTAGTATTTAATTTATTTTCAAAAATAAAAACTGGCATATTAACATTATTTACTACTAAATCTA
The DNA here is from genome assembly GCA_964448645.1 of uncultured Flavobacteriaceae bacterium. Lineage (GTDB taxonomy): Bacteria > Bacteroidota > Bacteroidia > Flavobacteriales > Flavobacteriaceae. Next base: position 18,530 of record CAYUZY010000020.1, on the reverse strand, counting down.
GATCACCATCATTATCAATATCACCATATGCTGAACCATTTGAAAAACTATCTAAATTTAGACCAGAATTATTGAATTTTTTAAACTGTATTCCTCCTAAATTTTTATAAGAATGATTTGGTACTGCTTCAGATGGGATAATTTCTATCAGCCTTTTGTAATCTACTTTGTTATTTTGAACTATTGACTTAACAACTTCTTTGTTTGAAATATATTGAAGATAATCTTGATTAGTAAGGTCTCTATATATTCCATTAGAAATAAATAGATCTTTAAAACCATCATTATCCATATCAAAAAATAAAGCTCCCCAACTCCAATCTGAAGCTTCAACACCAGAAAATCTTCCAATTTCGCTAAAGGTGTTATTTTCATTGTTTAAATGAAGAACATTTCTGGTAAATTGATGATGATATCCATTTTTTAAAACGTATTGATATTTATTCCAATCTTCAAAAGTAGTAACAGTTTTTAGCCTTTTATAATCAGATGGAAGCATTTCTGTTACAAAAATATCGTTGGTGCCATTATTGTCAATATCTGCCAAATCGGCCCCCATTGAAGCTGCACTAATAGATTTCATTTGAGAGGTAAGATCTTCTTTAAAGGTACCATCTCTTTGATTTATATATAAATAATCTCTTTCAAAAAAATCATTACATACAAAAATATCTTCCCAGTTATCATTATTAACATCTCCAACTGTTACTCCAAGACCAAACCCAATGACACTCCCGTATATATTAGCTTTTTGACTTACATCAAAAAATTTACCATTACGATTTTCCATTAATTTGTCTCCTCCAAGTATGTCTCTTTTTGGCCTCTCATTTTTAGTAAGATTAAAAGATCCAATAGATTGATAGGAGTTGTTTAATAAATAAACATCTAAATCACCATCTTTATCATAATCAAAAAAATTTGCATGTGTTGAATAGCCTTTATCATCAAGATTATATTTTTCTGCTGATTCTGTAAAAGTTAAATTTCCATTATTAATAAATAATTCATTTTGTTTATTATCACCAGCTAAATCTCCAGAATTACAAACATATATATCTAAAAACCCATCAGCATTTATATCAACCATTGTTACCCCAGTGGACCAAGCCTTTTCTCCACTAACATTAGCTGGCTTAGTAATATCCTTAAATTTAAAATTACCAATATTTAGATATAGTTTATTTTTTTGTTGATTAGAGGTTAAATACAAGTCGATAAGACCATCATTATTTATATCTCCTAAAGCAACACCGCCTCCGTTATAGAAGTTTCGATATAGGTATACATTAAAATCTTCACTAAAT
>CAYUZY010000020.1:15934-17213 GCA_964448645.1 uncultured Flavobacteriaceae bacterium | reverse complement strand
GGAAAAATTTACACCTATTTCTTTGTTGTTTTTTAGTTCAAAAAGAGTATCAGTTTTTTTACAAGAATAAAAAAGTAGAATTAAACAAAAAAAGGAAATAAAATGCTTCATTTTAATTGATATTTTTACTAATGTCTTCTATTTTAGCTGCAACGTCTTTAGCATCTACTTTATAAATTCTAATTCTTCTATTTCCATCTATTTTAATGTAAGCAAATTCTTTCTCCTTTTTTAAGTTAAGTTTAAAAAAATTATTTCCTGGAAACCATAAAAGTAGAGTGTCTTTGATTTCTTCAATTAAATAATTTGAATGAAGCTCTTTGTTCCAAGGAGACCATGTGTAGTAATTAAATCTTAAATCAAGCCCTTTAATTATATTATTTTTGTCAAAGATTCCAAAAAAAGACATTTTAATTTTTTTAGAATTTTTATTTTCTTTTTTTGGATACATTATATATTCTGGAGATAATTCTCTTCCTCCTGATGTAATTAATTTTTTTTTATTTAGTTCATAGCAGATATTAAAATAATCCTCTTTAGTTTGACCAATTTTCAGGTCAAAAATTAAATCATTATAAACTTTTCCTGATTCTAGTTCTCTTTTTAAAATTTTACTATAATTTGACTCTTTTTGACAACTTAAAAAAAGAAAAAAAACAAGTATGTATAAAAAGTTATTTATACGAATTATCAATTTCAAAAAATTTAAATTCTTCATTATTTATAGCAGTGATTAATAATTTTTTATTAGCAGTTTTAATTATTCCAAATTTACGAATTTGACCTTCAATATTTAAAGATCTTAAATTTTTGAAATTTATTTTATTATTAGTTTTTTTGATATTAAAAATCCATCCTTTTGAAGCATCGTACCTTCCAAATTGAGGTTTTACAAGATATTGATTACCACCCATAATTAAATTTGTGTTTTTATTGTTTGAATCATAAGAAACAATATCAAATACTGGAGAGTAATTAATTTCAGACGGAAGAGATATTTTTTCAAATTTTTGATTACTATTTATATAAATAGCTGATTCAAGTGTTTTTAGATCTACTATTATTGACTCTTTTAAAAGTTTTTTGTCAAAAATTTTATCAATTGATAAGTTAGAATAGTCTTCATAATAAAACAATTGTTTTTTTAAAGTAGGTATTTGATTTATTAGTTCATCTTTATCTAGAATTGGATAAAATGAGTTTTTCAATTTGTAACATAGAATTTGTTCGTATGACCCATTTTTATCAAAATCATTTATATAAATTCTCATGTTTGATT
>CAYUZY010000020.1:0-15924 GCA_964448645.1 uncultured Flavobacteriaceae bacterium | reverse complement strand
AGTATTAGCACCCATATTACCCCCAATAATATCTACATCTCCATCTTTATCAAGATCAATAGCCTTTATAACATTCCACATTCCTGTTGAATTTGAAAGGCTAAACTCCTCTGTCATGTTTTTTAAATTTCCTTTATCATTGATAAAAATTTTTATTGGCATCCATTCTCCTGCAATTATTAGGTCTGGAAATTTATCATTATTTAAATTGACCCATTGTGCAGATTTTATTAAGCCTATTTTTTTTAAACTATTTTGCTCGACCTTTTCAAATTTATTATTTCCTTTGTTTTTATATAAATAACCTGAGACAGGTAAACCATAGAGATTAGTATTATACCTTTCGCCAATAAAAACATCTAACAAACCATCATTATCAAAATCTTCAATGGCGACTGCTCCAGTTGAAATAGGTTTTTCAAATTCAAATGAATCTTTTGAAAGAGAAAAGTTATCATTACCATCATTAATATACAACCTGTCATCTAATAACCTATTATATACAGAAAAAGCTTTACCTCCACTTGCTACATATAAATCTAGATCACCATCATTATCACTATCAAAAAATTCAGCATCAACATCTTCAGAACCTAAATTATTTTTAAATGGATTAGATATTTTTATATAAGAATCATCTTTTGAAAGAAATATTGAAGGGTTTTGGTTTTTTCCTCCTCCTACAAAAAAATCAGTAATCCCATCACTATTTAAATCTTTATGAGCTAAAGCAGGCCCTTCATTACTGTACATTTGAGTTAAAAGTCTTTCTTTATTAAAATCAATAAATTTGTTTTCATTGTGTTTAAATTCAAACAATTCAGTTTCTTTTAATTTAGTTGTTGAACTTGAATATTTACTGATTTTAAAATTCTTAGCATTTTCATCTTCAAATTTAATTTTGTGAATTTTGTTGGTCTTTAAATTAGTATAATGTGAAATTTTATTATTTGGCCAATAAACAATTACGCTATCAACTTTTTCTATATTTCCAATTCCAAAATGTAATCTATTAGAGATTGAAGACTGAAATCCTCTTGATGGAAAATTCTCTAACATACTTACTTTATCATCGTGATATTTAATAATAATTTTTGAACCTATTGCGTTTTTATTTTTCAATTCTCCTTCCAAACTAAATGAAATACTTTTATTAAGTTGATTGTTGTTATTATTTCTATACAAAAAGGCTGGCATGTTTACATTATTAATTACAATATCTAAATCACCATCATTATCTAGATCAGCATAAGACATTCCGTTACTAAAGGAGGGAAAATTGACCCCCCATTTTTCGGTAAATTCTTCGAAATTAAATTTTCCTTTATTTTTATATATAATATTATTAACTGGTTTTGAAGGCATTATATCTATTAATTTTTTTATTACTTCTTTTTCAGTTCTTATTAGGTTTTTAACCATTTCAGTATTGGCCATATAGGAAAGATAATCACGGTCTAATAAATCTTTATAAATACCATTTGCAATGAAAACGTCTCTTAATCCATCGTTATTCATATCAAAAATCATAGAAGCCCAACTCCATTCTGATGCAGAGACTCCTGAATATCTTCCAATTTCAAGGAAACCACTTTCACCAAAATTTCTTTGTAGAACGTTTCTTGGATATTGATGGTAATACCCTTTTGATACTGCAAGAGAATATTTGTCCCATGAGTCATAAACGGCTTTAGTTTTTTTTCTTTTTAAAGATTTTGGCAACATTTCTGTCACAATAAGATCTGTTAAAAGATCATTATCTAGATCTGCAGAGTCAGCTCCCATAGAACCTAGTGAAAGAGATTTAAAATATTGTTCAGATTTTTCAGAAAATGTTCCATTTTGATTATTTATGTATAAATAATCTTTTTCAAAGAAGTCATTTGATATAAAAAGATCTGTCCAACCATCATTATTATAATCACTAAGAGTAATTCCTAGACCAAAACCAATTTCACTTGAATAGATACCAGCTTTTTCTGTTACGTCAACAAATTTTCCATTTTGGTTTTCTAAGAGTTTATTTCCTTGGCCTTCTGGATCAGCGATTTTTCTTTGATCTTTAATTAAATCATAACCTCCTACTGATCTGAATGAGTTGTTTAAGATATAACAATCAAGGTCTCCATCTTTATCGTAATCAAAGAATGCCGAGTGAACTGAAAGACCTATAATGTCTAGGTTATATTGTTTTGATTGTTCAGAAAAGGTAAGATCACCATTATTTATAAATAGTTCATTATGTCTTTTTTCTCCCTCGGGTTTTCCAGATTTACAAACGTAGAGATCCAATAAACCATCCCCGTTTATATCTACAAAAGTTGCTCCTGTAGACCAAACATTTGAGCATGTTAATCCCGATTGAATTGTAATATCCTCAAATTTAAAACCCCCCTTATTTAAAAACATCTTATTATCAACGATATTTCCAGTTAAATATATATCGATTAATCCATCATTATTTATATCTCCAAGGGCAACTCCACCACCATTATAAAAATTTCTATAGGTGTAAGGATTAAAATCTTCAGTATAATCTAGTTTATTTTCAAATATTACCCCAGTTAAGTTATTCTCAAGAGTAAATAATTTTTGATTATCGCAGGAGATTATTAGATATCCTGCAAATATCAAAAGATATATAAATAAATAGTTTTTTTTTAAAAAAATCATCTTGTTTTTTTAAATAACTTAAAAAAAGTAAAGTCTTTGTAAAGATTACTTATAAAGAAACATTCTTAAATTATTAAAATTAAAGATTATAAATTAATAAAAAAAGGCCTTCTAAAATTAGAAAGCCTTTTTACATTTAAATGAAACTCTTAATATCCAGGATTTTGAGTAAGAGATCCGTTAGAAGCTTGAATAGCGTCAAAAGGAATTGGAAAAATTTCTTTTGTTGCATCTGAGGAAGATTTCTCCCACCATGCATCACCATATTTTCCAAATCTGATTAAATCAGTTCTTCTGACAGCTTCTCCAAACATTTCTCTACCTCTTTCTGCTAGGAATGAGGTAGCATCTAAAGTAGCAAATGCACTTGCTCCTGCTCGACCTCTAATTACATTAGTATCAGTAAGAGCATTATTCCAATCACCAGTAACTCTAGCTAGAGCTTCAGCTCTAATTAGATAAACTTGACCTAAACGAATTAGAGTAAAGTCGTTATCCATACTAGCTCTTCCAAATTGAGAATAACTAAATTTACCTGGTCTAGCTCCACATTCTCTACATCCATCAGGATAGATTTCATTAATATATGGAGTATAGTCAAGTATTGGATCACCATCATCAGTGGCATAATCTAAAAGAGCTGAACCACCAAAATCAAGTTGTGTGCCTTCTATAAATGCCATTTTCTGTCTTGGATCTCCATCAAAGGATCTATAAAAATCCTCAAGTGTAGAATATCCATTCCATGGTTGAGAATCAAAATTCCATGTCAATTGACTAGAATAGTGAAGAGACATCATAGCAAGATTCATACCTCCAGCTGTTGCAGCATCATATTTTACGCTCCAGATATGCTCAGGATTTCCTTGATTATTTGGCGCAAAAACAGCAGCATAACCAGATAGTTGATCTGGGTCTGAAGAAACAGCAGGTCTTTTACCAGGATTAGGCACAGAACAATCTGCTTCACAAAGGCTGTAACCTCCATTATTAATAATGTAGTCAGCAGCATCATGAGCTTCTTGCCATCTAGCTGTACCGGTATAAACTTCGGCATTTAAATATAATTTTGCTATAATACCAAGTACACCAAATTGGTTAAGTCTGTATGCATCTTTGGAAGTACCTAGAGCACTACCAGACAAATCCATACTTGAACTAATTGCGGAGACGCCAAGCGCTGCAAGTAATTCTGACTCTATAAATGCAAAAGCATCTGCTCTTGAAGACTGAGATACATCTGAACCTGGACTAGTTGGTAATTTAATATTTCCAAACATGTCCATTAATCTCCAGAAGAAATAAGCTCTTAAAGCCTTAATTTGAGCAGTACCATTAGCATCTAGACTACCACCAGCTAGAAGTTCATTACATGCATTAACAGCACCATAATGACTATTCCAGTTGTTGTTAACACTTGGATTAGTTGGTTGGTAGTTATGCTTATGGAAATCAATTAACCAACCTCCATCATACCAGTCACCACCTTTTGTAGTAACTACCATTTCATCAGAAGTTAACTCCTGAGCAGAATACCAGTTAGAATGTCCAGCAGAACCAGTACTTCTAAGTTGAGAAAAAGCTCCTTCAAGGGCATCTCCACCACCACCAGCACCAGCGTCAGTTGCTATACCCTCAACTGTAATGTCTGTTGTTATTACTCCACGAAGTTCTTCTTCCACATCAGTACAAGAGAAAATAATCGCGAATAAACTAAAAACGAATAATGTTGTATATAATTTTTTCATAGCGTAAGTATTATAAGTTAAGTTTTAAACCAATGGACATCGATTTAGAAGCAAAATAATCTTTTCTTCTATCAATACCAGGCGAAAGAATTGCGTCAGCACCAGTAGCTAAATCATCATCACCGGAATTTCCAGAATCATAATATTCAGGTGTTGGATCTGTTCCAGTATATGATGTCATAATAAAAGGTCTTGTCGCATTAAATGAGACAACAGCATTTTTGATCGTTTTATCACCACCAAAATTAAACCTTTTAGAAATTGTCAAGTTATCAAGCATGAAAAAATCAGCTTTTTCTACATATAAAGAACTATATTGAGCAACTCCAAGACCTGGCTCTCTTAATTCAGTGTTCATCTGGTTATAAGAAGTTTGTGATGGAACATTTGGCTCATAAAATGCTCTAAAAGTATTTATAAGGTGATGACCAAAAGCCCCTCTAAAGAAGGCATTTACAGACCAGTCTCCAAATGTAATTTGATTAGCCCAACCAAGTTCTAGTTCAGGATAAGCTGAACCTATAATTTCGCCATCATAATCATCTTGTAAGACATTTCCAGAGTCTGAATTTATTTTACCATCTCCATTAACATCTTTAAATTGAGGAGTACCATCTGGGTTAGTAGCCACGAAAACAGGAGCATAGATTTGTCCTAATGGCTGACCAACTTCAACCCTAACCATTGTAACCTGGTTTTGTCCAGGAGAACCAAGGTAACCATACTGGGCTAACTCAATTTCATAAGCATCAAGAACGTTACTAGTAGATGATAAGAACACACCAGTATTATATTTCATAGAACCATTATCTAAAACATCATAACCAATTGATAACTCCCAACCTTTAGATGTTAATTCTCCTGAGTTTTCAAATCTTCTATCAACACCAAATTCTGTAATATCAACTTGTCTTTCAATGATAAAGTCTTTGATTTTTCTATTATAAACATCAAAATCAATTGATAAGGGTCCTTTATCAAATTCAATTCCAAAGTTAGTTTCACCTTTTTCTTCCCATTTTAAATCTGGATTTGCAGCTGAAACTAAAGTAGTAGCTCCACCAGCAGATCCTCCACCAGAATAGACGAAGTTTCTTGATTGAACAGATAATCCATTAGGCCCTGGAAGTGCACCAGTTGCACCATATCCAACTCTAACTTTTAATTTATCAAATCCTAAACCAAGCATATCATTTATATCAGCCCCTATACCAAAAGCAGGGAAAACTCCCCATTGCTGATCTGTACCTAATTTAGTTGATCCTTCTCTTCTTAAACTAGCATTAATGAACAAATTATTTAATGATAAGTTTACTCTACCAAACATAGCAATTAACTTTTCATCAGGAGATGCATAACTATTTGCAGTTATATAACCATCATTAAGAAGATCTTGAGAATACTGAATTGCATTTGAATAATCTAATGAGTTATCAGGGAAATCACCAAGACCGAAAGAAGTTCCAGATTGATTTATTTGATTATATGAATACCCACCAGTAAGAACTAATTGAGAACTGTCACCTAATGATAGATCCCATGATCCAAAAATTTCGTAAACCTCAGTTGAAAGATCGTATGAGCTATGATTAGCAAGACCTCTTCTCGTTGGACTTACAGCGCCACCTTCAAATAAAAGTGTTGTTGGTCGATAAAGTTGATCTCTAGAAGTTGTTCTTTGTTCAGCAGCACGAACGGTTATATCAAAAGAATCAGAAAGACTATAGTTGAAATTTACATTATAGTTAAAATCAGTAGACATTCTAGTATTTCTAGTTTGTTCAATGATTGCAACAGGATTATAACTTCTAAAAAGACCTAAAGATTCAAAATAACCTCCATACTGAGCAGAATTAAATGCAAAAGGAGAGTCGTCACCATAAATAGGAGCAGTAGGATTATAGAATTGAGCAAATTCAAAAGCTCTTTCATCACCTAAATCAGCATCTCTCTTTGTATATGAAAGATTAAAGTCTATTTTCAATTTATCTTTCATAGCTCTTGTACTAACTGCAGCTCGAGTATTAAGTTGATTGTATCCAGTATTGTTAAGAATACCTTCAACATCTTTTATATTAGCCGAGACTCTATAGGTTGTTTTTTCTGAACCTCCAGAAGCAGACATACTGTGAAGAGATGTTTTACCATCTCTAGTTATGGCATCTATCCAATCAGTATCGTTTCCAATATCTGTACCTCCATTTGCAAGAAATTCTTGAGCAGATAGTACAGGCAAGCGATTTGATATACTTGAAACAGAGTATTGACCACTATAGTCAACTTGTAAAGCTCCAGCGCTTCCTTTCTTTGTTGTCACAAGCAGCACACCACTTGATCCTCTTGAACCATATATTGCAGCACCAGAACCATCTTTTAGGACTGTTACTGACTCAATATCATTAGGGTCTATATTACTTAATGTAGCACCAGGCACACCATCTATTACTACTAAAGGGCTAGCATTTGCTCCTAATGTAGAAATACCTCTAATTCTAATTGTTGCTTCTTCGTTGGGGTTTCCTCCAGGTTTATAGATTGATAAACCAGCGACTTTTCCTTGAAGTAATTGTATAGGATCATTAATTGGCCCTTGGTTAAATTCTTCAGAATCAACCTGGACAACAGATGCAGTAATTTCTCTTTCACGTTGTGACCCATAACCAGTAACTACAACTTCTTCCAAAGCTTGGTCAGCGATTAAAGTAACGTTTATTTGATCTTGTCCGGATACAGTAACTTCTTGTGCAGAAAATCCAACAAATGAAACAACAAGTACGTCTCCTGAATCAGCATTGATGGTAAAATTTCCATCAAAATCAGTACTAGTACCAGTGTCAGTACCTTTAACAAGAACTGTCGCTCCAGGTAAAGGGCCATCTTCACTTGACACTACTCCACTAATTTGCTGAGCAGATAATATGCCTGAAAATAGCAGACATAAATAAATATATAATTTGTGTTTCATATAAATGTTTTGAATTTGAATAATATTAATTAGTTGTATAATAATAAATTTAGTTTTATGAAAGTAACCAATGCCAGAATGTAACATATGGTACGAACAACCTATAAATATAATAAGATTTATATAAAAAACTAATATTTTTTTCAAGTTATTTAGATTCATTCTTTATATAAAGAAATTTATAGAATCATAACAGTAATATTTTTTAAATTTCTTTTAAAAAATATTAAATTTGTGTTCTAAATTTTAGAGAAAACTATAAAATGAAATTGAAAAATATTTGGTTTACTTTTTTATTTTTTACAATAATTTCATGTGGTAATGACAATAGATACATTGATTTAATTAATGATCCTGAAACATATAATGCAATTGTAAAAAATCTTAGTGATGTTGTTGTATATGATATCTTTTCTCCACCTGTAGCATCAAGAGTTTATCTTTATCCAAATATTGCTGCCTATGAAATTATTCAAAAAAATATGCCTAAAAAGTATAATTCTTTGGTTAATCAATTAAATGGACTTGATCCAATTCCTGATCCTAAATTTGATAAAGAAAATGTTAATATGAATCTTGCTGCAATTCATGCATTTATTGAGGTTGGGAAAAATTTAATTTTTTCAGAAGCAAAAGTAATTGATTTTCAAAAAAAAATATATGATAGTTTTAAAAGAAAAGGATTACCTAATAGAGAATTTAAGGCATCAATAAAATATGGAGAGTTGGTTAGTCAATTTATTATGGATTGGGCTTCTAAGGATATGTATAACCAGACAAGAACCTTTCCTAAATATACTATTTTAGAAGAGGATGAGTATTGGAAACCAACACCTCCGGATTATATGGATGGAATAGAACCCCATTGGAAAGAAATTCGAACATTGGTATTAGACTCTTCAAATCAATTCTCTCCTAAACCCCCTAAACCTTTTAATATGAAAAAAGGAAGTCCTTTTTATAAAGAGCTTATGGAGGTATATGAGATTGGAAATAAATTAAGTGAAGAAGAAATAGAAATTGCTAGTTTTTGGGATTGTAACCCATTTGTTACTCATCATAGAGGTCATGCAATGTTTGCTACAAAAAAAATTACTCCGGGTGGTCATTGGATAGGAATTACTGCAATTGCAACTAGAGTTGCTAAAAGTACTTTTGATGAGGCTGTAAATGCTTATGCAAACGTTTCTATTGCTTTATTTGATTCTTTTATAAGCTGCTGGGATGAAAAATGGGAGACTATAGTTGTTAGGCCAGAAACTTTGATAAATAAATATATTGATGAAGATTGGTTACCAGCTCTTCAAACTCCACCTTTTCCAGAGTATACTAGTGGTCATTCAGTAATATCAAGAGCAGCAGCCCTTGCACTGACAGATATTTATGGTGAAAATTTTGAGTTTAATGATACTTCAGAAATTGAATTTGGCCTTCCAGCTAGAAAATTTAATTCTTTTATTAGTGCCTCTGAAGAAGCTGCTATTTCTAGACTTTATGGAGGTATTCATTATATGATGGCTATTGAAGAGGGGGTAGCCCAGGGTCAAGAAGTAGGGGAGTTTATAGTTAACAAAATTCAAACACTCAAAAAGGTTAAAAAGGAATCCTTAGTCTCAAATTAGTTTAATAACCTTAATATAAAACCTTCAGGACTTTCTTGATAAGCTCCTGAAAACTCTTGTTTAACTTGGATAGCTTTTTCTCTTAAATAATCACCATGTCTAAAACTATGATAAAGAACATTAAAGTCTATATTGCCTTCAGGGTTTATGAAATCTTGACTGTTAACTGGATTATAAATATATAGAGGAGGATCTTCAGAGTCCATTTCAGATCTATAGTCTAAATATTTTAAATCTTCTTTTGAGGGTTCTCCGTTATAAAAATTAAAATAAGTTTCTTCTAAATCTGGAAAACGTATTCGCATGTCTTCTAATGAGAAATTTTGAAAGATATTTTCCCATTGATAAAGATCATAAGTGCTTTGAGCTGCAAGAGCCAAAATTCCTTGTATCTGATTATTTGAAGATTCTCTAAAACCATTCCATTGAGCTATTCCAGCCCCAGCAGATACTCCTGCTAAGATGATTTTATTTTTTGGAAGTTTTAAAATTTCCGAATTATTTCTAATAAATGAAATAACTGATGTTCCATCTTTTAAAGCAGATATTACACCTGAAGATTCAATGGAATTAATAAAGGTATAATTTGCACTTACAATGGCAACATTACTATTTAAGATAGATTCTATAGTTTCATTTAAAAAATCATCAAAAACATCTGCTTTGTCTCCTCTTTCAAAACTACCACCGTGAAAAAAAATAACAATACCATTTAATTCTTGATTTTCAGGAAGAAGAATATCTAATTTATTTCTAGATTTTTTACCATAGGAAATATCTTTAAAAAAAACCCCTTTATTTTTAATTGGAGAGGGTGAAGAATTTACTCCAAAGGCTTTATAAAAAAGTTCACTTTTATTTTCGGTTGAAATATCCTCATTATTACAACTTGTAATAAATACAGTTATAATAATATAAGATAAACTTTTATAAATCTTTTTCATAATTTTTTGATTCAACGAAATTACAAAACTTGTATAAAACTAAATTTAAATTTAGTTATTTCAGAAACTCACGCAATATTTATCCTGTTTTTATCCTATATTTAACAAACCATAAAAAATGAAAAAAAATTTAATAACAAGTCAAGCTAAGGATGTTATTTATTTTGCAGGGATAAAAGAGGTTAGCTTATTGATTTTTTATTTTTCTATTATTGTTTGTTTAAGCATTTATTTGCCAAAACTTTTTATTGAATAGAAAATTTATAAATTTAATTTTCACTTAAATCAATCATTGAATATCTAAAAGAAGTATTTTCTAAAATTAGTGTGTCACTTTTTTTAGTGTAAAAAGATTCTAGATTGTTGAACATGATAAACTTATTTTCCTTAGTAAATTTAAGTAGATCGACAAAATCATTTAGTGTGTCAATTTTTTGTCTGCTTTTTATATAATATTCTTCAAAGATGCTATCATTTCTAATTAACCAAATTGTATTATTATTTTTTGATGAGACTATATATTCTGGGAGACCATTATGTGGATGAAAATAATATTCTATAAATAAATATCTTCCATCTAATTGATTAGTTAATTTCTGGTCAATTTCTTGGCCATAAATTGATAAGAAAAATAGAAAAGAAATGTAAAAAAATATAGTTTTCAAGATCAAACAATTTTGAATTTAAATTTAATAAAAAAAACCCTCTATTTAAGAGGGTTCTTTTAAATTAATATAAAAATAAAAAAATTTTTTATCTGTCTTCTCCTGCTAAATCAAAAATTCCTTTATCTGGATTAACATATCCAATATGCAGATATATTTGGTCTTCATGACTTCCCTCAACTAAACTCCAAAAAGTTTTTCTTGCTTCAGCTGTGCTTTCATCTTGAGAAGGGGTTGAAACAGATTTTGCAAAATCAACTAAACTATTATAACATTGCCACACTTCTACTTCATGTCCTGAACCCATATAATGGTAGGATACACCACCTGCAATTGATGTTCCTTTAGTGACCTCAGGTTTAATTCTCCAGTCAAAAAAAGCCTTTCCAAGTTTTGACCAGCTACCTGAAGAATTGTATCTACCAACTGACATAACAAAAGGAGTATCAAAATTAACATTATCTATTGTTAACATTGCAGTTTTTTCATAAGCCCCTCTAATTTCATCAGTGTGACCATCCCAAAAGCCTCTTAATTCACTCCATTCTTGTTCAAGCATTTCTTTTTCTTTTTTGTTTTTAGTCGCTTCTATTTGCTTGCGAATATTTGAATTAACGATATCGGAGTCTTTATGATAATCATCTATAGTTTCATATTGTTGATAAGCAACAAATGTATGTCCTGAACCATACCAGTGTCTAAATAAGTATTCACCAGTAATAGTTCTTTTTTCACCAATTAAAGACATATCAGTAAATTTTTTATATAGTTCAATAAATCTAGTAACTTCACTTGCAGAAACATTGTGAAAGTATGTTGCTGATTCAAATGTTAGCTTTTCTTGAGCATATGAAGAAAAGTATATAATAGTAATTAATAAAGTAATAAATATTTTTTTCATCTTAAATCATTAAGGTTAATAATTCACAATGTAAAAAAAAACCCTCTTTATATTTACATTAGAGGGCTTATTTTTTTGTGACTAAAATATTTTTATAAAATTATTCTTGAATTTTAACATTAGTAGCGCTTGGACCTTTTTCGGTTTCTTCTAAATCATAACTTACTTTATCACCATCTTTTATTTGATCGATTAAGTTACTAGCGTGAACAAAAATATCTTTGCTGTCCTCACCTTCAATAAATCCAAAACCTTTTCTAGTATTAAAAAATTTCACAGTTCCATTATTTGTACTCATTACTTATTTATTTATAATTTGAGCTGCGAATTTAGTCATATAAATTTTAATAAAAAAATCCTCTAAGTTTATTAGAGGAATAATTCAATTAATTGTCTTAGTTAAACTAAATATTTTTCTTAACTCTTATTCAACTCAGGATTTATTTTTTTTGCAAGCAATTGCATATCATCAACTGTATCGGTTTCATCAACAATTTCAAATCCTAAAATAGTTTCAATTATATCCTCTAGTGTAACTATCCCAATAGTAGTATTAAATTCATCTACAACTAAAGATATATGTTCTCTTTCTTTTAGTAATTTGTCAAAAAGTTTTGGAATTTTTGTATCATCCAACGAAATAATAATAGGACGCTTTATATCTGTTAATTTTAATTTTCCTTTATTATTTATTATATTTTCTAAAATGGTATCTTTAAGAACATAAGATTCAATTTTAGTGTCATTTAGTATTGGGATTCTTGAAAAGTTAAGCTCAGGATTTTTTTTATAAAATTCATCAATTGATAAATCTTCATTTGCAGTTACCATAACTGAATAGGGAGTCATTATTTCTTTAAGGGGAACATTCCTTAGTTTAACAATATTTTTAATAAATTTCGTAACTTTCTCTTCAATAATTCCTTCCTCTTTTGCAATTTCTGCTATTGTTGAAATGTCTTCTCTTTTTAAAAAGAGTTGTTTTTTCGAACCACCTATTGATTTAGTAAATGATTGTAATATCCAAAGAATTCCAGTGTACTTGAATATGGGTATAATTGACATGAGAAAAACAGTTGTGAATTTTGCGAGTTTATTTGAAAATCTAGCTCCTATTGTTTTTGGAATTATTTCTGAAAAAAGTAATATTAAAATAGTCATTAGAGCTGAGACAAAACCAACCAACATTTCATCAGAAATACCTTCTTTAAAAAAGGCACTTTCAATATTTAGTTCTGAATAGGCAACTTTAGCTTGTACCCCAACAAGAATTGCTCCAACAGTGTGTGCTATTGTATTAAGTGTTAAAATTATTATAAGCGGCTCATCAATTGAATTTTTTAATTCTAATAAGTTTTTAGCATAATTTTTTCCTTCTTTGAGTTTTATTTTAATAAAAGTAAGATTAATACTCAGTAAAACTGCCTCAACTATTGAACATAAGAATGATAAGGCAATTGTTAAAATTATATATAAAAAAAGTAGTTCCAATTCTTATCGTGAATATAGCTTAAATTTTTTAAATCGTAACATATATTATTTTTTAAATTATAAAAAACCCTCTAAAGTTTATTAGAGGAATAATTCAATTAATTGTCTTAATTTTCATTTTAATTTATTTACAGTAACTATTTAAAGAAAATATGATTAGACCTATTTTATTAATTTCATTATTTCTAATGTATTCATCATGCAGTAAAAGTAAAAATGGTGATAATCAAGTAGTTTGTGAAGGGGACTTTTCAACTGCAAACGTACTAACTGAAATAGATGAAGAACTTTATAATGATGATGAGTCAGTAAATGAGTATAGTAAATATTCATGGACATCCGATGGGTCAGATAGGATATTGTCGGGTAATGGTATCCCTAATCATGAAGTGGGTACTTTTCCAAATTCAAATAATCCAAATACAATAAAGGAGCAAGTTGTGAACAAAAGATTTACACTTTGCCCTTCAATTATCTCAGACAGTAGTATTAAAGTTATTGGCCCAGCTTTGGAAATTGCTTACGCTATAAATAGCGTAAAGTTTGATCCTGCTACAGCAGGTAAATGTAACGATGCTGGAGAGTGCAGTTTAGCTCAAGGTCAGGGTAGTTGGAATATTGAGGCTCTTGGACATGATACCTTTGATTTTGGAGATGACATGAATCATGCACATGTCCAACCAACAGGTGAATATCATTATCATGGAATGCCAGAACTTCTTATAGATTTTTTAGGAGAAAGGCAAGGGATGACTATAGTAGGCTGGGCCTCTGATGGATTTCCTGTTTATGCTAGATATGGGTATTTGGACTCTAACGATTTAAGTAGTCAAGTTATAGCATTAAAATCAAGCTATAGATTAAAAAATGAACCTGATTTCAATCGCCCAATGGTTTTAACCTCTTTGATTGGTGGACCAGGCCAAGGATCTACAAACCCAGATATATCTATTCCAATGGGAGCGTTCACCCAAGATTTTGAATATATTGAGGGGCATGGTGATTTAGATGAATGCAACGGCAGATTTGGAGTAACTCCGGAATTTCCCAATGGAATCTATTATTATATGGTTACTGATGATTTTCCATTTTTCACCAGGTGCTTAAAGGGAGATATGCCGATGATTTAGTCAATTATAATATTCTATTTCTCTTGTTATTACTTTCAGACGCTTATCATCTAAGTAACTAATCTGCTTAATCCAATTCTTATTATAATCATATTCATATTCAATTTTATTTTCTTTTACCCCTTTATAAATTTTCAATAAGCCACTACAATTAAAAATTATTCCAAAAAATAAAATCAATATGAGTATTTCGATACAGCTTCTGCTAAAACAGGAATTGCTTCATCCCAAGAGATGCCATAAACTGATTCAAAAGCCTCTTCAAAACTAAAACCATATTTTCCTAAATTCCAAACCATCATTATTGAATCAGGCCCAGAAATTGTTGATAATACTTCAATAACAGCCAGTCCAACAGAATAAGTGAGTGAATATATTCCTTCAAAATTACAACTTGAATCACCAGAAAAAACATTAAAAAATTGCTCAATCAAATCATTCACGTTATTAGGGTTTAACCCAGGTACAGGGCTTCCAGACATTTGATTGCTTCTTTCCCTGATATAATCATCATAGGTTTTAAGTCCAATTGATAATCCAGAATATTGAGCTGTACCTTCAATTAACCAACAGGGATGTTCAAAAAAAAACGGCCCATCATCCAACCATTGAAAATGAATTGAATGGGTAATTTCATGAACTTGCGCGCCGCCACTAAAAAAGTCATAGAGTGAACCTTCATCAGGAGTTTTGATTCTAATTGTAACATAACCGTTTTTACTTTTTGATACACCCGCATTAGCACCTCCAAAACAGGACTCATCAATACAATTAATTTGAGTCATAATGTCTGCATTTTCTTGAGGATTAGGAAAATTAGGAATTGTTGCTATCATTTTATTTTTCGCATCAAATCTGTCTTGAAAGTTGAATTTAAAAGAATGAAAAGTATTAAGTTTTTCAAAACGATACCAAAATGCCATGGCATTATCATAATCAATTAAATCATTTGAATAAACAGGATTTGTATTTGGTCCTAAATAACTAACTATAGGTGTTTTGTAGTCAGAAGAATTTAATCCGTTTTGAAGATGAAGTTGATTATTTTTCCAAACAATTTCTGGAACACGACTATATTCTGAAACTATATTATCAAATGTTAAATACTCATCTGAAATATTACAAAAATTTATTTCTTGAATAATCTCATCTATTAATTTATTTGAATTGATATCCTTTCCAATAGTTAACTTAAAGCCTCCATATTCACAATCACTCTGGTTATTTTCCCTTTTAATGATAATATCATTAAACTGAAAAATAGAAACAGCCATTATAAAAATTGGAGTTATTTCAACATCAGAATTTAATGTAAGTGAGATTGTCTGAGAATATAAATTTCCTATTTCATCAATAGGTTCCCATCCTACAAATAAATACCCTTCATTTGGAGTTGCGGTAATGCTTATTTCTGTTCCATCATCATAAGTTCCACCACCAGTTACATTTCCGCCATTAGCTTCTGTTACCGTCAAAGTATATTTGACAGCTGCTTTTTCAGGTGTTGTAGTTTGAACACTATTAGTTGGCGCTTGTGTTTCTTCATCTTTGGAGCAACTATAAATTGTAAATAAAAGAATAGGTATTAAAAATAACTTTTTCATTTTGTTTGTATTGAAACTAAAGATAAAAAAAACCCCCTAAAGTTAATTAGAGGGATGTTCTTGTGACTTAAGCTTTCTTTCTTGCAATAATATAAAGAATAATAAATACAAGATTTAATAAAATACTACTTTTTATATTAGTTTTTCTTTTTCATTAGTTGTAAAAATGAAATTGAACCAA
>CAYUZY010000019.1:0-19894 GCA_964448645.1 uncultured Flavobacteriaceae bacterium | reverse complement strand
AATAACTATACTAAAGAAGAAATGAAGTTAATAAATGAAACTCATAAAATTCTTAATGATGATAAAATAGGTATTAGCCCTACAGCCATTAGAATTCCAGTAATTGGAGGTCATAGTGAATCCGTTAATATTGAATTTAAAAAGGATTTTCAAATAAATGAAATTAAAGAAATTTTAAATAACACTAAAGGTATTATAGTAAAAGATAATCCTGAAACAAATATTTATCCAATGCCTATTTATGCTAAAGGTAAAGATGAAGTTTTTGTCGGGAGAATTAGAACAGACCATTCAAAATTAAACTCAATTAATTTATGGATAGTCTCTGATAATTTAAGAAAGGGTGCTGCAACTAATACAGTTCAAATTGCAGAATATTTAATTTCAAACATTTTATAGTTAATTATAATAATTTTTTAATTTTAAAAAATAATGCTTTGTCAAAGAATAAAGGGTTATTAATTTTATTATTGTATTTAATTTTAAACAATGACCCGAAATGCATTTTAATTTAATTACAACCATATTTTTTATTTTATTTTCATATAATGTTTTTGGACAAGAAAACTATACTGAAAAAATACCTGGAAGTAAAGAAATCCTTAATTTTATTTATATTAAAGGAGGTACATTTAATATGGGAAGTAAAAAATCTGAAAAAGGCCATTTTGGAGATGAAGGACCAATTCATGAAGTAAAAATCTCTCCATTTTGGATGAGTGAAATTGAAATTCCATGGGATATATATAATTATTTTATGTCCAGAGAAATTGATAACTCTCAAGTCAAATATACTAAAGGCAATGAAGTAAATATAGACATTGATGCTGTTTCAAGTGCAACAACTCCATATGTGGAAATGAGTTTTGGGATGGGTGTTGAAAATTATCCTGCAATTTGTATGACCCAACATGCAGCTATAAAATTCTGCGAATGGCTTTCAGCTTTAACAGGAAAATTCTATAGATTGCCTACAGAAGCTGAATGGGAATATGCCTGCCGTGCAGGAACTAATTCTTCTTATTCATTTGGCGATAATATTGAAGATTTAGATCAATATGGTTGGTTTAAATCAAATAGTAATGAATCTTATAATAAAGTAAAACAAAAATTCCCTAATCCATGGGGCCTTTATGATATGCATGGGAACGTTTCTGAATGGACTCTTGATCAATATATCCCAACAGTATATAATACTAGAAAAAATATTACTATTGATCCTTTTGAGGTTCCAAAAAAAATCTATCCAAAAACAGTAAGAGGAGGTTCATGGATGGATGGTCCTTCAAGACTAAGAAGTGCTTCACGAAGGCCTTCTTCTAAAAAATGGAAAAAAAGAGATCCTCAAATACCTAAAAGTAAATGGTGGCATACAGATGCTCCTTTTGTAGGAATAAGGGTTGTAAGACCTTTAAATACTCCTGATGTCGAACAACAAAAAAAATATTGGAATAATTAAAAAACTAAATTAAATGAAAAATAAAAATTTACAATCTGAAAAATCAAGAAGATCTTTTATAAAAAAGACTTCAACTATTGCTAGTGGTTTACTAGCAGTCCCTTTGTCTATTGAGGGAGTGGCTAATATATATGGTAATAAAAAATTAAAACTTTCTTTAATTGGATGTGGTGGAAGAGGGTCAGGTGCAACTGTCCAAGCTCTGACAGCTGATGAAAATGTTGAGTTAGTTGCTATGGCAGATGCATTTAGAGATAGAATTGATATGAGTTTAAAAGGAATTCAAGAACATTTTGATGGTTCAAAAAAAATATCTGTAAAAGAAAAAAATAAATTTGTGGGATTTGATGCTTATAAAAAAGCTATTGATTTAGCTGATGTTGTAATTTTAACAACACCTCCGGGATTTAGACCATATCACTTTGAATATGCTATTAATGCCAATAAACATGTTTTTATGGAAAAGCCACTAGCTACTGATCCTGTTGGAATAAGAAAAGTTTTAGAAATGGCAAAAATTGCTAAACAAAAAAAACTAAATGTAGTTGTTGGTCTACAAAGACATTATGAAAAAAAATATATTGATTTAAATAATAAAATTGTAAAAGGAGAAATAGGTAAAATTAGAAGTGGTCAAGTTTACTGGAATGATGGAGGAGTCTGGGTTAATAAAAGAAAACCTAATCAATCCGAATTAGAATATCAAATGAGAAACTGGTATTACTTTAATTGGTTGTGTGGAGATCATATTTTAGAACAACACATTCATAATATCGATGTTGCCAATTGGTTTATAGGAGATTACCCTGTATCTGCACAAGGAATGGGGGGAAGGCAGGTCAGAAATGGCATTGAACATGGAGAAATTTTTGATCATCACTTTGTTGAATTTACTTATGCAAGTGGGGCTGTTGTTTCAAGTCAGTGTAGACATCAAAATGGATGTATGAATCGAGTTGATGAGGTATTTCAAGGGACAAAAGGTTCTATTGAAGTTGGTAAGGGTATTATAACTGATTTAGATGGAAATCTTAAATATAAGTATCCTTACTCATTAGAAAACGAACCCAACCCTTATCAGGTAGAACATGATAAATTATTTGCATCTATAAGAAATGGTGGAGTTATTTCAGATACAGAAAATGGAGCAAAAAGTACACTTACAGCTATTTTAGGAAGAATGGCAACTTATTCAGGAAAAAAATTAACTATGGAAGATGCTTTAAATTCAAATTTAAAATTAGTTCCAGAAGAGATGACTTGGAATAGTACACCTCCAACCTTACCGGATAAAAATGGAAGATATAAAATTCCTATTCCTGGAAAAACTAAATTTTAAAAAATGAATAGAAGATCCTTTACTAAAAATACTATTTTGGCAGGATTAGGAATTGCTAACTTTCCAAATATAGGCATACAAAACAGTCCAAAAACTTATAATTACAAATTGAAATATGCTCCTCATCTAGGAATGTTTAGAAATTTAGCTGGTAATGATCCCATCGATCAATTAAATTATATGGCAGATTTAGGTTTTAAAGCGTTTGAAGATAATGGCATGAGGAATCGTGATAAAAAACTTCAATTAAAAATGTCTTCTACAATGGGAAAAAGAGGCATAGAAATGGGAGTCTTTGTAGCTCATAAAATTTATTGGCAAAAACCTGTCCTTGCAAGTGGAGACCAAAACTTTAGGAATGAGTTTTTAGATGACATAAAAAAATCTGTAAAAGTTGCTAAAAGAGTAGATGCAAAATGGATGACTGTGGTACCTGGTCATGTTGATTTGAAATTAAATATTTCATACCAAACTGCAAATGTTATAGAAACTTTAAAAAGAGCTTCTTCTATTTTAGAACCTCATGGATTAACTATGGTTTTAGAGCCATTAAATTTTAGAGATCATCCAGGATTATTTTTATCTGAAAGTCCTCAAGCATTTAACATATGTAAAGCTGTTAATTCTCCCTCATGTAAAATTTTATTTGATATATATCACCAACAAATTCAAGAAGGTAATTTAATTCCTAACATTGAAAAGTGCTGGGAAGAAATAGGGTACTTTCAAATTGGAGATAATCCGGGAAGGAAAGAGCCTACAACAGGTGAAATAAATTATAAAAACGTTTTTAAATATATTCATTCGAAGGGATTCAATGGAATTTTAGGTATGGAACATGGAAATTTTTTTCCCGGTGTTGAAGGAGAAAGGAAATTAATTTCAGCCTATCAGGAAGTAGATAAATTTATTTAAATGATAATTAATAAAAATTTTATTTTAATTATAATTTCATTTTTTTTTCTAGGAAGATGTAATAATCCAAAAAATGATAATAAAATGAAAAATAATAAAGTCTCTATTACTAAGAGTTTTTATGGAATAACTAAAGACAATAGAAAAGTTGATTTATATAGCTTTAAAACCGAAAACGGAATGGAAGTAGATATAATAAATTATGGTGGAATTATAACATCATTAAAAGTGCCCGATAAAAAAGGTGAAA
The DNA here is from genome assembly GCA_964448645.1 of uncultured Flavobacteriaceae bacterium. Taxonomy (GTDB): domain Bacteria; phylum Bacteroidota; class Bacteroidia; order Flavobacteriales; family Flavobacteriaceae. The sequence goes on along the minus strand of CAYUZY010000019.1, from coordinate 15,931 downwards.
TAAAAGACATTGTTTTAGGATATAATAAATTGGAGGATTACATAACTGAAAGTCCTTATTTTGGATCAATTGTTGGCCGTTATGGAAATAGAATAGCTAAAGGAAAATTTAATTTAAATGATACTGAATATTCTCTAGTAACTAATAATGATGAAAACCATCTTCATGGCGGTAATATTGGTTTTGATAAGGTTGTTTGGAAAGCCGAAACTAAAATTGATTCTAATTCAAGTTCTTTAATTTTAAAATATTTAAGTAAAGATATGGAAGAAGGGTATCCAGGAAATCTTGATACAACCGTTACCTATAAAATAACAAATGATAATTCGATTGAAATAACATATCAAGCACAAACCGATAAAACAACTATTGTAAACTTAACTCAGCATTCCTATTTTAATTTATCTGGAGATTTTAATCAATCCATTTTAAATCATGATGTTATAATTAAAGCTCAACATTTTATACCTGTAAACAAATCATTAATACCGACAGGAAATAAGTCAGATGTTTCAATGACACCATTTGATTTTAGAAATTTTAAAAAAATTGCAAAAGATATAAATGCTGACGATTTACAATTAAATTATGGAAATGGTTATGATCATTGCTGGGTTTTAAATGATTATAAAAAAGGGTATAGATTAATAGCGTCTGCCTTTGATGAAGAAAGTGGCAGATTAATGGAAGTCTATTCAGATCAACCTGGCCTTCAGTTTTATACTGGAAATTTTCTTGATGGAAGCCTTCCACAAAAAAAAGAAGGTTTTTATAACTTTAGATCAGGGTTTTGCATGGAAACACAACACTTTCCAAATTCACCTAATCAACTTGACTTTCCTTCAGTAACTCTTAATCCAAATGAAAAATACTATTCAAAAACATCTTATAAATTTAAAATTAAAGAATGAAAATAAAATATATGCTATGGACAATTATGATTTTTTATTCATGTAAAAATGAATCCTCAATTATAAATTATCCTGAAACAAAAAAAATACCAGTAATTGACACGTATTTTGGAACCTCTGTTATAGATAATTATAGATGGTTAGAAGATGACAAAAGTAACGAAACAACTAAATGGATAGAATCTCAAAATAAAATTACTTTTAATTATTTAAATAAAATTCCATTTAGAAATGAAATAAATAAAAAAATAAAAAGCTTATGGAATTATGAAAAAGTAACAAGTCCATTTAAAGAAGGTGAATATTTTTATTATTATAAAAATGATGGTTTGCAAAACCAATATGTTTTATATAGAAAAAACAAAAATAATAAAGAAGAAGTTTTTCTAAATCCGAATACTTTTTCATTAGATGGAACAACATCTTTAACAGGGGTAAGCTTTTCAAAAAATGGAAGACTTTGTGCTTATTCTATTTCTGAAGGTGGAAGTGATTGGAGAAAAGTTATTATTATTGATGCTTTATCAAAAAAAATCGTTGAGGATACCTTAAAAAATGTAAAATTTAGTGGAATTCAATGGAAAAATAATGATGGCTTTTTCTATTCTAGTTATGATAAACCAAAGGGAAGTGAACTTTCAGAAATGACAGATCAACATAAACTATATTATCATAAAATTGGAAGCTCTCAAAATCAAGATGTTTTAATTTTTGGTGATAAGAAAAATGAAAAACACAGATATGTTTCAGGAAGTGTAACAGATGATGGAAAATTTCTATTTATAAGTGCTTCCAAATCAACTTCTGGAAATAAATTATACGTTAAAAATTTAACTAAAGAAAAATCTCCTATAATTAATATGATAGATAATTATGATAGTGACACTTATATTCTTGAAAATTATAATGATATATTTTATTTAGTTACAAATTTAAATGCTCCAAATAAAAAAGTAGTAAAAACAAGCTATAAGAATCCTCAAAGTAATTATTGGAAAGATTTTATTCCTGAAACAGAAAATGTCCTATTCCCATCCTCTGGTGGAGGCTATTTTTTTGCAAAATACATGATAAATGTTATCAATAAAGTTTTTCAATATAATAAAAATGGAAAAAATTTAGGAGAAATTGATCTTCCTCGCTTAGGTAGTGTTTATGGGTTATATGGGGAAAAAGAAGATCTTAATTTATATTATACTTTTACTAATTATCACTCTCCAGGTGTTATTTATAAATATAATGTAAAATCAAAAAAATCAGAAATCTATTGGGAACCCGAAATTGATTTTAAATCTTCAGATTATATTTCAAATCAAGTTTTCTTCAAATCTTTTGATGGAACAAAAATTCCTATGATTATAACTCATAAAAAAGGAATTAAATATAATGGTAAAAATCCAACTATACTTTATGGATATGGTGGCTTTAACATAAGCTTAAATCCCTCATTTAGTATTTTGAATGCTTTTTGGATGGACCAAGGTGGTGTCTATGCTGTCCCAAATCTAAGAGGTGGTGGAGAATATGGTAAAAAATGGCATTTAGCTGGAACCAAAATGAATAAAAAAAATGTCTTTAAGGACTTCATTGCTGCTGCAGAATATTTGTTTAAACAGAATATTACTAGTAATGATTTCTTAGCTATTAGAGGAGGTTCAAATGGAGGCCTATTAGTAGGAGCTGTTATGACTCAACGTCCTGATATAGCAAAAGTTGCTCTTCCTGCAGTTGGTGTTTTAGACATGCTTCGTTATCATAAATTTACAGCCGGTGCTGGATGGTCATACGATTATGGAACTTCTGAAGAATCAGAAGAAATGTTTAATTATTTAAAGAGCTATTCCCCTTTGCATAACATAAAAATAGGTGTTAATTATCCTTCAACATTGGTCACAACAGCAGATCATGATGATAGAGTTGTTCCAGCACATTCATTTAAATTCACATCTGAACTTCAAGAAAAAAATGCTGGTTTAAATCCAGTTTTTATAAGAATAGAAACAAAAGCTGGGCATGGATCAGGAACACCAGTCTCAAAAATAATTGATCAATATTCTGATATTTTTGGATTTACATTTTATAATATGGGATACAAAGTTTTGCCTGAAAAAATAAATAATCAATTAATTGATTAATCCTCATTCAATGAAAAGGATTCCATAAAACTAGTGTCATAATTTCCCGATGTATATTCTGGATGATCCATTAATTTTCTATGAAATGGAATAGTGGTCTTAACACCTTCAATTAAAAATTCATCTAAAGCTCTTTTCATTTTATTTATAGCTTCTTCTCTAGTTTGAGCAGTAGTAATTAATTTAGCAATCATTGAATCATAATGAGGAGGAATAATATACCCACTATATACATGAGTGTCTAATCTTACTCCATGTCCTCCTGGAAAATGAAGAGTTTCAATTTTACCTGGACTCGGTCTAAAATCATTATATGGGTCTTCGGCGTTTATTCTACATTCTATAGAATGCATTTTGGGAAAATAATTTTTTCCAGAAATTTTTTCTCCAGAAGCTACAAATATTTGTTCTCTAATTAAATCAAAATCGATAACCTGCTCGGTAATTGGATGTTCTACTTGAATACGAGTGTTCATTTCCATAAAATAAAACTTCTTATGCTTATCAACTAAAAACTCTATAGTTCCTGCACCTTCATATTTAATATACTTTGTAGCTTTAACAGCTGCATCTTTCAGACAAATGACATGCTCTTCCTTTAGAATCTCCAACTACTTGAATTTCTATATGTCTTGGCTTTTCAATCAACTTTTCTATATACATTCCTTCATCCCCAAATGAAGCTTTGGCCTCTTTAGTAGCAGAATCCCATGCTTTGCTAAATTCTTCTTTGATCCAAACTTCTCTCATACCTTTTCCTCCTCCTCCAGCTGTTGCTTTTAACATTATTGGATATCCAATCTTATTTCCAATTTTAAGAGCTTCTTCAAAAGAGTCTATAATTCCTTCAGAACCTGGAATCGTGGGAATCCCTGCAGCTTTCATTGTTGCCTTAGCAGTTGCCTTATCACCCATTCTGTTAATCATATCAAATGAAGCGCCTATGAATTTAATATTGTGCTCATCACATATTTTAGAAAACTTAGCATTTTCAGATAAAAAACCATATCCTGGATGAATGGCATCAGCATTTGTAATTTCAGCTGCAGAAATAATATTTGAAGTTTTAAGATAAGATTCGGAACTAGCAGCGGGTCCAATACAAACAGCCTCATCAGCAAATCGAACATGAAGACTTTCTGCATCAGCACTTGAGTAAACGGCAACAGTTTTTATTCCCATTTCTTTACAAGTACGAATTATTCTCATTGCAATCTCTCCTCGATTAGCAATTAATATTTTATTAAACATCTTCTAAATATTTAAGATGGTTCAACAATAAATAAAGGTTCATCAAATTCTACAGGATTTGCATCATCAACTAGTATCTTAACAATTTTACCAGAAACTTCAGATTCAATTTCATTAAATAATTTCATAGCTTCAATAATACAAAGTACATCTCCTTCTTTAATAACATCTCCAACATTAACAAATGGTTCTTTTTCTGGATCAGACTTTCTATAAAATGTTCCAATAATTGGAGATTTAATAGTAATAAATTTATCATCCGAAGTAGAGTCAACATTCTCTTTTTTAACTTTTTCAGATTTAATTACAGTATCATTTTTTGCATCAGTTAAATTATTTGGTTCTGAGAATTCAATTTGTTGATGTCTAACTACTTTATCTGATCCTGATTTAATAGTTAGCTTAACATCTTTCATTTCTAATTTCACCTCCTGAACACCTGTTTTAGCTACAAATTTGATTAGATTTTGGATTGCTTTAAGATTCATTATTTTTTATTTTTTAATATGCCCATGTTAAATAAGATGATCCCCAAGTAAATCCACCGCCAAAAGCAGAAAAAACCAGACTATCTCCTAATTTAAACTTAGATTCGTAATCATGCAGTAACAATGGAATTGTAGCTGCAGTTGTATTTCCGTAATTAGAAATATTCATCAATACCTTTTCTTGACTAAGGTTTATTCTATCTATTGTTGCATCAATAATTCTTTTATTAGCCTGGTGAGGAACTAAATAATCTACATTTTCATTATTTAGATTATTTCTTTTAAAAATTTCTTCCGTTACATATGACATTTCAGAAACAGCATATTTAAAAACAGTTTTTCCATCTTGATATATGTTATGCCATCCGTTATTGTAACTTTCAGAAGATGTTGGGAATAATGAACCCCCAGCTTTAATCTTTAAAGCATTTCTATCCTCGCCGTTACTTCTGAAAAACTCATCCTCCCAACCAAAATTATTTTTACTTTTTTCAAATAATACAGCACCTCCTCCATCTCCAAAAATTACACAAGTTGCTCTATCTTTATAATCAACAATAGAAGACATTTTATCAGCTCCTATTAACAAAATTTTTTTATACCTCCCAGAATTTATATAACTAGCAGCAGAACTCATTCCATATAAAAACCCAGAACATGCTGCCTGAAGATCATAAGCAAAAGCATTTTTTGCACCAATTTTAGTAGCTACATAAGCAGCTGTAGCAGCTACATGAAAATCTGGTGTTATTGTAGCAACAATAACTAAATCAATTAATTCAGGATTTAAGTTTTTTTTATTAATTAAATTCTTTGCTGCTTTGATCGCAAGATATGATGTTGCTTTTTTTGAATCTTTAAGAATTCTTCTTTCTTTAATTCCTGTTCTAGAAATTATCCAATCATCAGTTGTATCAACCATCTTCTCCAAATCGCTATTAGATAAAACATGATCTGGGACATACCCGCCTATTCCTGTTATTGCTGCTTTATTCATGCTTTTTTCAAATTATTTTGATAACTAAGCTGCAATTAATTTAATGGTGAAGATAGTAGTTTTTTAATTTAATAAAAATGTTTTTTAAATAAAAAAACATGACAAATTATAGTATATAATTTAAATTTAAGCTTGGTTCTCGTCTAGAGAATCTATTAAAACTTTACCTCTATAATAAAGTTTGCCTTCATGCCAATGAGCTCTGTGGTACATATGAAATTCACCTGTTTGCTTACATTTAGCAATTTGCTGATCTCTAGCCTTAATGTGAGTTCTTCTTTTATCTCTTCTTGTTTTTGAAATTTTTCTTTTTGGATGTGCCATGTTAATTTTTTTAGACTTAAAAAAGATCTTTTAATTTATCCCACCTTGAATCATTTTCAAAGTTTTGTTTTTCTAATTTTGGTTCAAGTTCTTTTAATTTAATTGTAGTTTCATTTTGTAATGTCCCATCTTTAACTTTTGGATGAATCTTTTTAATTGGCAAAGACAAAATAATTGTTTCATATATGTGTTTAGTTACATCTATTTCATGTGATCCATTTGGTAAAAAAATTATTTCGTCTGAAACATTTTCGCTGGAATTGCCAAATTTTACAATAAAATTTGAATTAGTATTTATTTGCAGGTCAAATGGCTCAATAGAAATGTCACAAAACACATTAACCTTTCCTGAAATAATAAAATTCAACTCAATTAAAGAGACTTTTTTTATCAAATCAACATTAGCAATTAATTTAGCATTATTAAAATCATTATATCCAAAACTTTCAAAGAACTTATTTTTAATTGAAAAAGAAAAGTCATGTCGACCTTGTTTTAAACCTACAAATGGAATTATAAAAAAATCTTTACTTTTCATAGTCCAATATTTTGAGCGGCAAATTTATAAAAAATTTAACAGGTATTATTTATTTAATTTTTTATTTCTGTTTAAATAAATTAACCTTGACTTAAATAATGCTTCTTTAAATGAATTTATTTTAGCTAAACCTTTTCCTGCAATATCAAATGCTGTTCCATGATCCGGAGAGGTTCTCACATAATCAAGCCCTGCTGTAAAGTTTACTCCTTCACCAAAAGACAACAATTTAAAAGGAATTAATCCTTGATCATGGTATATAGCAATTATAGCATCAAATTTTTTATATTCTTTATTACCAAAAAAGCCATCAGATGAAAATGGTCCATAAATTAATCTCCCTCTATCAAAATTTCTATTTATTATAGGGACAATGAATTTATGATCTTCATCTCCAATAACACCATTATCACCACAATGAGGATCATATCCTAATACAGCAATTTTAGGTTTTTTAATTAAAAAATCTTTTTTTAAAGAGTTTATAACCTGTTCAATTTTTTTATTAAATAAAGCTTTCGTTAATATATTACTAATTAATCTAATCGGAATATGATCGGTAACTAGAGCTACTTTCAGTTTATCATGAATCATAAACATAAGAGCTTCTCCTGAAAACTTTTTAGAAAAAAAATCCGTATGTCCTTTAAATTTAAAAGTTTCAGATTGAATTGCACTTTTATTAATTGGTAAAGTTACAAGTGTGTCTATCTTATTTTTTTTTAAAGCCTCAGAAGCAAATAATATTGATTTAGCTGATAATTCTCCAGCTTTATTATTCAATATACCATAATTGATTTTAAATTCTTCATCCCAACAATTAAAAACATTTAAATTAAAATCATGAAAATCTTTTAATTGTTTTATTTTTTTTATTCCAGTTCTTAACTTAAAATACTTCTTCTGTTGAAATAAAATTTTAATGTTCCCAAAAACTATTGGTATAAAATATTTAAAAATATTTTTATCCTCAAAAGTTTTTAAAATAACTTCAACACCTATACCATTTGGATCTCCAATTGTGATACCAACTTTAATTTTTTTAGGTTTTTCCATCCTAAGATTAATAATTCTTATTTTTGGCATACAAATGTAATTAAAAAGTCCATGTTTACAGGAATTATAGAAGCTTTTGGAAATGTAGAATCAATTCATAAAGATCAAGAAAACCTAAACATAACCATAAACAGTCCAATTTCATCTGATCTAAAAGTTGACCAAAGTATCTCGCATAATGGAGTATGCCTTACAGTTATAGATTGTAATGATCAAAAACATACAGTAACTGCTATAAATGAAACTTTAAATAAAACTAACCTAAGATTTATAAAGAAAAATGATTTAATAAACCTAGAAAGGGCTATGAAATTAGACGCTAGACTTGATGGTCACATAGTTCAAGGGCATATTGATCAAACTGCAGAGTGTACTTCTTATGAAAAATTAAATGGGAGTTGGGTATATAGTTTTCAATATGATTCAATAAATAATAATATTACCACAGAAAAAGGTTCTATAACAATTAATGGTGTAAGTCTTACAGTAATTAATTCTAAAAAAAATTCATTTTCTGTTGCTATAATTCCATATACCTATCAAAACACTAACTTCCATAAAATAAAAAAAGGATCAATAGTAAATGTTGAGTTTGATATTATTGGAAAATATATTTCAAAATTATTTAGCATATATAAATAATTTATATTTAAATCATTATTTAGTATATTGAAAAGAAAAAAATGGATATTCTTGAATTAACTACAATTCTTCTTTCTTTAGCATCAGTTTTTTCAATAATAAATTTAAGATTACTCAAAATGCCTCAGACTATTGGCCTTATGATTCTTGCTCTTATTCTTTCAATACTTGTTACAGTTGTTGGAATTGTGTTTCCTAATGTATTTGAAACTGTTTCACAATTAACTAAGGAATTTGACTTTAGCCTAGTATTAATTAATGTTATGTTACCTTTCCTTTTATTTGCAGGAGCAATCAGTATTAACCTTCAAGATCTTCTTGAAGATAAATTAACTATTCTACTTCTAGCAAGTTTTGGTGTCTTTTTTTCAACCTTTGTTGTTGGAAGTGGTTTATTCTGGATTGTTCAACAACCTTTTTTTGGACTAAATGAAATTGGTTTAAGTTTTGTAGATTGTCTTCTCTTTGGAGCTCTAATTGCTCCAACTGACCCTATAGCTGTACTGGCTCTTTTAAAAAATATGAACCTTTCATCTAAAACTAAAACTGTAATTGCAGGTGAATCTTTATTTAATGATGGTATTGGTGTAGTTATATTTTTAACTCTTTTAAATGTTAAACTAGAGGGCTTTGAAAATGTTAGTGCAATGAGTGTTGGAACTTTATTTATTACTGAAGTTATTGGAGGTGTTCTTTTAGGAGCCTTTTTTGGATACTTTGGACTAAAATTGCTTAAATATATCGAAAATGAATATGTTGAACTTGAAGTTTTAATTACATTATCTCTAGTTCTTCTTGTTTCTTTAATTGCCTTTAAATTTCATCTTTCAGGACCAATAGCTGTAGTTATTTTAGGATTATTCCTTAATCAAAATATCGATTCAGATCATGAAAAAGAAGGCCTTCAAAAAGCAATGGGAGATTATGTGTATAAATTTTGGCACCTTTTAGATGAAACTTTAAATGCAATACTTTTTATCTTAATTGGTTTAGAAATTATTTTAATTTTTGAATCATTTGATATTTCATACTTATTTATTTCAATTTTAATTATAATAATTTGTGTTTTATCAAGATTTATTGGAGTTAAGCTTCCAATTTTACTTCTCTCCATTAAAAAATCTTTTGAAAAAAATACTGCTTTAATAATTACCTGGGGAGGACTAAGAGGAGGATTAAGCGTTGCATTAGCTTTAAATTTACCTGATTCAATTGGAGAGGGTAAATCCTTAATTCTATTTTTAACTTATGCAGTCGTTTTATTTACAATTTTAGGCCAAGGATTGACAATAAAAAAACTTATTAAAGAATAAAATTTATAAAACATTTTTTTAAATTTACCTATTGAGTAGTTAGGTCTGTGACAACAGATATTGTTTAACTAATATAGAGAGGAGGTGTCTTATGTTTTATAAAATTTATTTAAGGAATTATAAACAGAAGGTGCCAATAATTGCACTTCTGTAAATCCTTAATCTATTATAAAAAGCGAGTCGATGGGCTCGCTTTTTAATTAATTTGCCTTATGATTAAAGTCCCAAAAATTAACCTTCAAAATTTCATATTAGGATCTAAAAAAGAAAAAAATAAATTCATTAAAGATATAGGATTAGCTTTTGAAGAGATTGGATTCGTTTCTCTAAAAGGACATTTTCTAAACAAAAATCTAATTGATAAACTTTACACTGAAATTAATTCATTTTTCCATTTACCATTAGAAACGAAATTACAATATGAAATTAAAGGTCTTAATGGTCAGAGAGGTTATACTTCTTTTGGAAAAGAACATGCTAAAGGAAGAAAAGTAGGAGATCTAAAAGAATTTTGGCATTTTGGTCAAGAAGTAAATAAAAAGACATTTAACAAAAAATATCCCTCTAATATTGAGGTTAATGAAATTCCAATGTTTAATGAAATTGGAATGATTTCCTATAAAATGCTAGAAAAAACGGGAAGAGAAATTCTAAGAGCACTCTCCATTTATTTAAATTTAGATGAATTTTATTTTGACAAATATATTTTAAACGGAAATTCTATTTTAAGAGCTATTCACTATCCTCCAATAAAAAATAAACCTAAAAATGCTGAAAGAGCTGCTGCTCATGGAGATATTAACCTTATAACATTACTTATGGGAGCGCAAGGTAAAGGTCTTCAATTAAAAACTAATAATGGATCATGGATAGACGCTATTGCAGAACCTGATGAGCTTATGATAAATATTGGGGATATGTTATCTAGATTAACCAATAACAAATTAAAATCAACTATTCATCGTGTAACAAATCCTCCAAAAAAAATGTGGGGGAAATCAAGATTTTCTATACCTTTTTTTATGCATCCTATTGATGAAATGCCTCTTAATTGTCTAAAATCCTGTATAAATCAAAAAAATCCTAAAAACTATAATGATATTAGTGCTGGAGAATTTCTAAATGAAAGATTGATTGAAATTGGATTAAAAAAAAATTAATGTTTCTTCTCATATTCTAATAACTCTCTTCCTAAAGCTGATAAAAAAGGAATTCCTTCTGATTCATATTCATAAACATCATCATTAAAAATCTCATTATCATTTACTAAAATAGTAGCAGTAAGCATAAATTCAACATCATTAATTTTATCCTTTATATAAGCTACATCTGTTAAAGTTCCATATGCCATACCAACTTTATTTGATATTCTAATTTCATCATTCATTTCCCCTTTTTTATCACCATATATGAAAAATTTAGAATAACTATCCCAATATTTATAGTCATTTCTTTTAATGGTATCATTATCCTCTATAGAAGTTCTACTCATCCAATATTTTAAAAATTTATAATCCCTTTTATATAAATCAAAACGTTTCTCTTTTTTAAAATTTTCAGGAAAAATAATTCTTTTTAAAATATCGTTTAAATCTCTTATAGAAATTCTATTTTTAAAACTAAAATCAAAAGGGGTTTCTATTATTTGGTCTTCAGAAAAAAACTTCTTTCCCTTAAAAACTGACTTTAAATTATGATTTGAATGACTCAAATTACTTTTAATTGAATTTTGATTATAAATAGTATCCCCATTAGATATAAATAAAAATTTCCATGTATTTATATTGTCTGAATTATTTAAAAATTTATGATAAATCTTAGTGTTTTTTAAACCTTTTTCTTCTAATTGATTATTAATTTCATCCCTTCCTAAAAAATCAAAAAGATAATTATAACAATCATTGTCACTGTATAAAAATATTTTTTTAATACAATGAGCTATTGAAAGAAAACCTTTTGAATTAGTAATATCTTTATTGATAATATTTAAATCTGTCTTTGGATCTAAAACTATAAAAGGAGTATCTAAAGAAATCGAAATACCTTTATCTTTTAAAAAGTTTATTTTTTGAATTGCCAAAATAGCTATTGGAAGTTTAATAGTACTTGCTGGGTAATAATAATGGTTGTTATCAAGATTATAACTAAATTCATTAAATGATGCTTTTCCTAAAGAATCTCTTTTAATAGATGAGTATAAAATTTGAACCTCGTGATTTAATAAATTATTTTTAATTTTTCTTATCTCAGGTTTATTAGAATTTAAAATTAAATCAAGAGGGTTATTTGATTTTTTACATCCAAAAATTATAATTAAAAGAAATAAGAATCTGTTCAATTTTAATAAAATTATTCAAAGTCTCTAAAATTTTCTATATCTGATGAATTTGTAAGATCTGGAAGATGTTCAAATACTTTATAACAAAACATTGAATTTGGATTTTCTCGAATTAAAATCCTAACAGCTTCTGGTAATTCTTTCTCGTTTCTTTTTTCATTTATAGGGCAATTTTTTACATATGAATAAATCATAGAACCTGTAAAACTAAAAATATTCATACTCAAACCTATCTCTCCTGACTCATCTTTATAATTATCAATAATATTAATATCGGGTTTTTCTAGGATATCTTTTAAATTATTTTTAGAATCCATTGAAATAACAGCAAATTTTGAAATTCTTTCTTTTTCATAATTAAACGCTGACCAAGAATAACTTATTAATGCATGAGGATGATTCCTTTTTTCTTTAAGTAAATTAAGAGTATTTACTGAATAAAGATTATCCCCATTGCAAACAGTAAAAATGCTTTTTTTTAGCTCTGGAAATTGATCTAATGCTTGAACAACTGCATCTGATGTTCCAAGAGGCTTTTCTCTTCCTTTTGGGATAAATTGTTTTACAAATTGAATATTAATATTGTTGAAAGATTGTGAAATTATAAATTCTTTAAAATCATCATTATCTACTCCTGTAATTATATATATATTGCTATAAGAAGCTTTAATGGCATTCTTAATAAGATAATAAACTAATGGTCTTCCACTCTTTCCTAAAGGAATTAAACTTTTATGAGAATTATTGGCTATTTCAAAAACATTAATGTCAACCATTTCCTTTTTTAAGGATTTTTTCATTCTACTAGAGGCTCCTGCAGCCATAATAATTAAATTATCACTTTTCATAAAAAAATTTAAGTTTCAAATTTAAAATTAAATCCCCTCTTTTATTAAAAAAATTAATTTAATTCATAAATAGTTATCTACTTTTTACATTAAATTAACTAATTTTAAAACAAAAAAAATGGGAGTTGGCGGAACAGTAATTGGAAGCTTAGTTTTATGCTTAATTATTGCAATTATTATAGAAATAAAAGAACGTTACCTTTAATTGATTAGTTTGACTTATTTTGCAAGAAACATAGTTGTTTATACTATTATTGTAGTTTTAGTAGTAGTTTTATATTTAGCAATAAGAGGGATGAAAAAAAAGTAATTATTATTTGATTCTCTTGCCTTCAATATCAAACATTCCCATAAAAGTTCCTGATAATTTATTTTTATTGATTTCTAATTCCATAAAAAGTTCATACTGTTGATATGTAGATTCAATTTCAAAAAATCCATTATTAACTCTTGATGAAACAACTTCAATAGACTCCTCCCCTTCAGGAAAATTAAAAGAAGATTCATAGCCGTTATTAGTTTTTGAAATAGATAACTCAAGAAATATATCTCCGATTTGATCTACATCAAAAATTGTCATGTTATAATTTCCAACATAAGGATCAGAATTAATATTTTTATTAATTCCACATGAAAAAGTAAAAACTAAAACAATTAAAAAAAATGTTTTTCTCATTTAATTAATTTACTCTTCTAATTTAGACCAAACTGTTACGGACCCATCAAACTGATCAGTCCAAGTCATTTGATTTCCAGAAACAGTAATATTATAGATACTAACTTCAATCAATCCTTTTGTAAAAGTGTACTCATTTGAATCTTTAGTTCTTTCCCAAGTCCATATAGTAACCTCAGCAGGTTCACATGAATTAGAGTCATAATCAGGTAATACAATGTTTGTAGTAACTAATTCTTCAGTTATAGAAACTGTCCAAGCCATACATTCATATTCAGGAATTAAAGCAATTAAAGTCTCCTTAAGATCATCCCAAACAATAGTTTCTCCATCACCAGAAACTGACTTTACTTGCCAATTACCAAGAATTGGATCTGGAGGTGAAGCTTCATCCTTTTTACATCCTAATATAAGGCTGAACATTAAAACTAAATATGTAGTTTTTTTAAATATTTGTCTTACCATTTTTATATATATTAATCAAAAATAAACTTTACATTATTAATATAACTATTATCTGTCTTTTTTTTAATTTAACTCTTCTTCACTTTTTTCTTTATCCTCTTCACTTTCTGAATCTGATTCTTTAACTAGATTCTCAAATTTAATTCTCAAAACTATTTCATGAGTTTTAAAATTTAATCCTGAAAGCTTATTTCCACTAGGTTTTTGATATGCATATCCCAAATCAATACCTTTTGAAATATTAATTAATGACATAATTGAGAGTGATGAGTTCAAAACTAAAGAAGCTCCAATTTCATATTTATTTTTGTAAGCAAAAAAATTATTTATTTCAGTATTTAGAGGTAATCCTTTTACTTGTCTAAGCATAATTCCCGGTTTCATTTCAAAATCCTTTGATATATTAAAGGAATAGCCCATCCCTAAATAATTATGAATTCTCTCTTTAGCACTTATCATCCTATCCTTATCTCTTTTTACCTTAAAAAATCTTGGAATTGAAAGAGATATCCATAACTTTTCTCCCTTTAAATATAATCCTGCTCCAAAATTTGGATTAATCCTACTTAAACTAATTTGAGAAGGATCTATATAACTGCTTGTAGAAATTAATTCTTCAGTATCTGCTTTATAAAAATTTCCACCTGCCTTAAGTCCAAGAAAAAGTTTAGTAGTTTCATTAATTTGTAACTTATATGAAAAGTCTATATACATAAAAGTCTGCTTTTCGATAAAAACTTTATCAGACTCAATAGAAATTCCTAATCCAACATTTTTCTTTCTTTCAGATGAAAAAGACATCACTAAAGTTCTTGGAGCATTATCAATATTCATCCACTGATTTCTGGATGTTAAGGATAAAATATCTTTTCCTTCTGCACCAGCATAAGCTGGGTTAATAATATTCATTTGATATCTATATAAAGACAAATATGATTGCTGTTGAGAGTAAATCAACATAGGTAGAAAAATAATTATGATTTTAAAAAGTCTATTCATTTATTACTTTGTTAAATAAAACCATCCCTTATAATCAATAACTTTATCTCCATTTAAATCAATCATATATAAATAACTTGATTCAGGAGCTGGATTACCTTTATAATAACCATTCCAATCATTATTATATTGCTTTTTATTCAATAGAAGATTTCCTGCTCTAGAATAAATCCAAACCTCATTATTGGGAAATCTCTCAATTGGAATAATTTCCCAATTATCATTAATCCCATCTCCATTTGGAGATATAAACTCTGAAATTAATATTTCATCATAATCATATGGATTTAAATCAATCAAATCTAAAATCCCGTCATTATCCTTATCATTGTCCTCACAATCTAAAATCCCATCATTATCATAATCAGGGCTCATTGAATTTTCATCTAATGGGTTAGAACCACAATTAATTTCAGCTATATCACTTTGCGTATCATTATCATCATCCAAATCAATACAGTTTGGTAACCCATCATTATCATAATCAGGGCTTAAAGAGTTCTCATCAAGAGGATCTGATTTACATTCAATTTCAACTAAATCGGATTGACCATCATTATCATCATCATCATCACAAGCATCTCCTATTAAATCCAAATCATAATCTTTTTGGTCAATATTATAAATATCCTTACAATTATCACAAGGGTCTCCGTAAGTATCAGCATCAGCATCATATTGACTAGGGTTAACTATATTAAAACAATTATCTCTACTTCCAGCGATTCCGTCTCCATCATAATCTTTTGGAAAACTCTTTTTATCCTTAGGTAATGTTCCTTCAAAAATTTCTTCTTCATCTGAAAAACCGTCATTATCATCATCTGTATCTATACAATCTGGTATACCATCCAAATCGGTATCTGTTGAAAAAGACATAAAATCAAGTGGATCTGAACCGCATATATTTTCATATTCATCTAACTGTCCGTCATTATCATCATCTTCAT
>CAYUZY010000018.1:12042-20916 GCA_964448645.1 uncultured Flavobacteriaceae bacterium | reverse complement strand
TTTCAAAGAGGCTGATATAACAAAAATTTTCGATTCAAAACAAATAGAAAGCTCAAAAGTTTTTGAAGTAAATAATCTTGAAACGAGTATTTTTATTAATAAAGGTGATTTTCATTTTAAAAAAATTTCCATTCCAAAAGAAGTTCAATTTAGCCCTATCTATGCTATTAATTCTAGTGACTTTGATAATGATGGAGATAAAGATATTGTAATGGGAGGTAATTTATATACTGTGAAACCTGAAGTTGGCATATATGATGCCTCATATGGGGTTTATCTAGAAAATAAAGGAAATGAAAATTTTGTTTTTCATAAAGGAGGAAAAGGGTTTTTTTTGAAAGGAGAAATAAGAGACATTATAATAACAGATAAAAAAGAAATTTTGGTTTCAAGAAATAAAGACTCACTAACCTTATTTAAGTTTAACAATAAATGAAAATTTGTAAAATCCTTTTAATATTAATTCTTTTTTCAAATTGTAATACTGAAGATGAAATTTTTGAGTCTTCAATTCCTTTTAAAACTCTTAATTCAACTGAAACAGGAATAAACTTTTCTAATAATCTTGAATACAAAACCAAACTTAATATAATTGAATATTTATACTATTATAACGGTGGGGGTGTTTCAGTAGGTGATATTAATAATGATGGCTTAGAAGATCTTTATTTCTCTGCAAATTTATTACCAGACAGACTCTACTTAAATCTAGGAAATATGAAATTCAAAGACATAAGTTTAGAAGCTGGACTTAATATGGATAACAGTTGGTCAAATGGAGTGAACTTTGAAGATATAAATGGAGATGGTTTTTTAGATATATATGTAACAAAAGTCAGTCCAATAAGTCCTGAAAATTCCCATAATCTGCTATACATAAATAACGGTAATCTTACTTTCTCTGAAATGTCAGAAGATTATGGCCTAAATTTTTCAGGTTTTTCTACTCATGGAACATTTTTTGATTATGACCAGGATGGTGATTTAGATTTGTATTTACTTAATCATGCAATTCATACCGTAAGAAGCTATGGCACATCAAAAAAAAGATCAGAATCAGATAGCCTTTCTGGCGATAAATTTTATGAAAACAAAATTAATGAAATAGAAGGTAAATTTGTTGAAGTAACCAGAAATGCTAATATTTACGACAGTCCACTTGGTTACGGTCTAGCTATTACTGCAACAGATATTAATAATGATGGATGGCTAGATATTTATGTTGGAAATGATTTTCATGAAAATGATTATATCTATATAAATAATAAGGATAAAACATTTAAAGAGTCTGTTAAAAATTCTATAAATCATTCAACTCATTTTACAATGGGGGTAGATATTGCAGATCTTAATTTTGATGGTTATCAAGATATTTTCACGACTGACATGATGCCATTCGATGCGGAAATATTTTTAAAATCTGGAGGGGAAGATTCTGATAAAAGATCTAGAATAAAAAAAGAGTTTGGATTTGAATATCAGTTTTCAAGAAACCATTTTAACCTTAATCGAGGTAATGGAATCTACTCAGAAATAGCTCTTCAAACTGAGACTCATGCAACTGATTGGAGCTGGGGCGTACTTTTACAAGACTTTGATTCTGATGGATTAAATGATATTTTTATTTCAAATGGTATTGTAAAAAGACCCAATGATTTAGACTATATAAATTATTTAAGTAATGTAGATTTTTCAAAATACAATAATACTAAACAAGATGAATTAAAAAAGAAACTTATAAACGAAATGCCCACTCTTAAAATTCCAAACATATTGTTTAAAAATATCGGAAATCTTGAATTTGAAAAAGTAAAAAAATCATTTATTGGCAAACCTTCATTTAGTAATGGAGCTGCATATTCTGATCTTGATAAAGATGGTGATCTTGATATAATTCTAAATAATCTAAATTCAAAATCAACTATACTTGAGAATCTTTCTGATAAATCTAATAATTATATATCCATAAAATTAAAAGGAAATACATCCTATTCTATTACTAGAGGTGCAAAAGTTATTCTTTATCACAATGAAAAAAAATGGGTTAGGGAAAATATAATAACTCGAGGGTTCCAGTCTTCTTCAACCCATAATGTCTTTTTTGGTTTAGGACAAGTTAAAAAATTAGATTCAATTATTATTGAATGGCCTGATGGATATAATCAGACAGAAAAAAATATAAATGCAAACCAAGAACTAATTATAAAAAGAAATAAAGATTTGATTTCAAGTCAAAAAATAAAAAATAAAAAAACACAAGAATATACTTTAAAAATCTTACCATTTAAACATCAAGAAAATGGATATTATGACTATGAAAAAGAACGTCTAATTCCTGAAAGGTTATCCTATGAAGGTCCCACAGGTCTTAGCGCTGATTTTAACAGCGACGGTTTAAATGATCTTTTTCTTGGTGGAGCTAGATATCAAAGTCCAAAAATATATTTAGGGTCCGAAAACTTAAAATTCAATTTAGTTGAAACTCCTGATTTTAGAATAGATAGTAAATATGAAGATGTTGATGCAGCAACAATAGATATTGATAAAGACGGAGATCTAGATATATATGTGGTTAGTGGAGGAAATGATTTAATGGAATCTGATGAAAATTTAATGGACAGAATATATATTAATGATGGTAAAGGGAATTTTTCCAGATTAAAAATATCTCTTCCAATGACAAATGGATCAACTGTTTCAATTTCTGACTTTGACAATGATAATTATGAAGATATTTTCGTCGGAAGCAGATCAATTCCAGGATCTTATGGATTAAGTCCATATAGTTTTATCCTAAAAAATAAAGGAAATAATTCTTTTGAAATAATTTCAAAAGAAAGGTTTGGGATGTTAGCTGATAGTGAATGGGCAGACATTAATGGGGATTCTAAAATAGATCTTGTTATGGTTGGAGATTGGATGCCAATAAGAGTTTTATTAAATCAAGGAAATGGAAAATTTATTGATGCTACTAATGATTTAGGTCTTTCAAAGTCTAATGGTTTATGGAATAATTTATTAATAACAGATATGAATTCAGATGGTCAACTTGATATTTTAGCCGGGAATGCTGGTTCAAATTTTAAGTGGAAACCTTCAACTGAAAAACCCGTCAAACTATATTTAGATGATTTTGATAAAAATTTCCAATTAGATCCAATAATTTTTTACGATTTCTTTGGAGAATATGTTCCCTTCTCATCAAAAGACAAACTTGATAAACAAATACCCTATTTAAAGAAGAAGTTTCCAAAATATTCTGACTTTTCAAAAGTTAATGATATAAAAGTTCTAACTGGAAAACCCGAGAATGAATTAGTAGAAATAAAATATTTATACGAATTAAGGTCAACCATATTTATAAAAAATAAAAACAAATTTATTTCAAAACCTCTTCCTAAAGAAGCTCAGTTTAGTAGTATTGAAGACTTTTTATCAATCAATGATAATAATGAAGTAATATATGTTGGAAACTTTCATGAATATGTTACTGAATTAGGAATGTCCTCTGCAAATCCTGGAGGAATATTATCTGATTGGGATTCGAATAATAAAATTTTTAAATCTTCAAAGTTTTTACCTCTACCATTGACTCTTAATGGGAGGAAAATAATGAAAATGAATGATGAAACTTTTTTTATTCTTTCAAATAACGATTATATCTACGTACTTTCTAAAAACTAAAAAAATGTCTCAAAAAAACATGACTTTTAAAAAGTCAAAGTGTTTTTTACTAAATTATTATAACTTTTTTTTCATTTAACTTAAATCAATTATCTTTGTGAATAAATGAGGAAGGATTTGATTGATTGCAAACCTCTTAAAAAAAATGCTAAAACAGTATTCCTTTTTAATAATTGCAATAATCTTCCTGAAAAATTAAAAAAAATCATGTTTAATTATTATTCATGATTAAAGAAAAAACAAATGAAAAAAACTTTTAAAAATGTTGATATAAGTATATTAAAGTCCTTGCCAAATCCTGGAAAAAAAGCTTATGAAATAAAATTAAAACAGCCTGAACTTACCTTTTTAGGGGTTTATGAACAACCAGATTTTGCATCTTTATATTTACTTTTTTATCCAGACAAAAAAATTATCGAATTAAAATCATTTAAATTATATCTTCAACAATACAGAAACCTTATTATTTCTTATGAAAGACTTATAAATATATTGTATGATGATATCAAAAAAGTTTATACCCCAAAAAGATTAAGAATAATTCTAGATTGTAACCCTAGAGGTGGTATTTCATCAAGATTGACTCAAGATTCTGATTGGAAATCATTAGGAGGAAAAGAAGAATACAAAAATTACAATGAAGATATTTGGTAATTATCATGAAAAAAATAAAATTAAAGTACTGGGGAATTATCCTGCTAATCTTAATTGCTTCTTTTTCTAGATTAATTCCACATATTCCAAATTTTACTCCAATAGGTGCCATTGCTTTATTTGGTGGAGCATATTTTAAAAATAAATTTCATGCTTTTTTAATACCAATCTCTTCCCTTTTTATCAGTGATTTAATTATTAATAATTTGTTTTTAAGTAATTATTTTGAAAAATTTACTCTGATTTACTCTGGTTTTTTATGGCAATATTCAAGCTTTATATTAATAATACTAATAGGAATTTTTAGTTTAAAGAAATTTAATTTTAAAAAACTTTTAATTTCTACTATCGCATCTAGTTTAGTTTTTTTCATTATAACTAATTTCGGAGTATGGATTTCTGAATCTATGTATTCTAAAGATTTATTTGGTTTAATAGCATGTTATACCCTAGCTATTCCTTTTTATAAAGGCACTCTACTAGGATTTCTTTTTTATTCTTTCTTGCTTTTTGGAATTGCTGAATTTTTTAAATCAAAAAAATCTTTGATAATTAAGTGATTTTATGAAAAGTCTTATTAATGCACTTGAAAACAAAATTTTAGTTCTAGATGGAGCAATGGGAACTATGATTCAAAACTATAATCTTGACGAGAAAGACTATAGAGGGGAAAGATTTAAAAATTTAAAAAATCCTTTAAAAGGTAATAACGATTTATTGTCAATTACACAACCAAAATTAATCTCTGAAATTCACAGAAAATATCTTGATGCTGGAGCTGATATAATTGAAACAAATACTTTTTCATCAACATCTATTGCAATGGCAGACTATAAAATGGAAAAATTAGTTTACGAGCTAAATTTTGAATCAGCAAAAATCGCTAAAAACCTAACCATAGAATATACTAATCAAAATATAAACAAACCAAGATTTGTTGCTGGATCTATAGGGCCTACTAATAAAACTGCTTCTATTTCTCCTGATGTCAATGACCCTGGTTATAGAGCAATAACATTTGATGAGTTAGTGTTATCATACTCTGAACAAATAAAAGGCCTGATAGAAGGAGGTGTTGATATTTTACTAGTAGAAACTATCTTTGATACTCTAAATGCAAAAGCTGCTCTATATGCAATAGATACATATTTAACTAAAAATAATTTAGAAATCCCAATAATGGTCAGTGGTACAATAACTGATCAAAGTGGTAGGACCTTGTCTGGGCAAACTGTAAAGGCCTTCCTTTATTCCTTGTCTCATATGCCCCTTTTAAGTATTGGGTTTAATTGTGCTTTAGGAGCTGAGCAATTAATTCCCTATATGAAAACACTAAGTAAAAATACTTCTTTTTACACATCTGCTCATCCAAATGCTGGATTGCCAAATGCTTTTGGTGAGTATGATCAAACTCCTGAAGAAATGTCTTTTCAAATAAAAAATTATTTAGATGATAATCTAGTAAATATTATAGGTGGTTGTTGTGGAACTAACGAAAAACATATAAAAGAGATCTATAAATTGACAAAAAGCTACTCTCCTAGAAAAATAAAAAATGTCTAAAAGAATACTTACTCTTAGTGGATTAGAACCATTTGAATTAAGATCAAATTTAAATTTTGTAAATGTTGGTGAAAGAACAAATGTTACTGGTTCTAGAAAGTTCTTAAAGTTAATAAAAGAAAATAAATATGAGCAGGCCGTTGAAATTGCTAGAGATCAAGTAGAAGGAGGTGCGCAAATTCTTGATGTAAATATGGATGAGGGTATGATTGATGGTAAAGAAGCTATGGTTAAATTTTTGAATTTAATTCAAGCTGAGCCAGATATTGCTAAAATTCCAATTATGATTGACAGCTCTAAATGGGAAATAATTGAAGCTGGTTTAAAAGTTGCCCAAGGCAAATGTGTAGTAAATTCAATTAGCTTAAAAGAAGGTGAAAATATTTTTATAAATCAAGCTAATACAATAAAAAAATTTGGTGCTGCCGTTATAATTATGGCCTTTGATGAGATGGGTCAAGCTGATACTTATAAAAGAAGAATAGATGTTTGTAAAAGATCATATGAAATTCTAATAAAAAAAGTCAACTTTAATCCTGAGGACATAATTTTTGATCCTAATATTTTTCCTGTAGCTACAGGAATTGATGATCATAAAACATATGCAGTTGATTTTTTTAAAGCAACTAAATGGATAACAAATAATTTACCTTATGTAAATGTTAGTGGTGGAGTTAGTAATGTTTCTTTTTCATTTAGAGGAAATAATAAAGTTAGAGAAGCAATGCATTCTGTTTTTCTCTATCATGCTATAAAAAATGGAATGAAAATGGGTATTGTTAATCCTACTATGCTTGAAGTTTATGATGAAATCCCTAAAAAATTATTAGAATATGTAGAAGATGTTATACTTAACAGAAAAGAGGATTCAACTGAAAGATTATTAAACTATGCTGAAACCCTTTCTCAAACAAAAAATACTTCATCAATAAAAAAAGAAGAATGGAGAAAAGATAATTTGCAGAATAGAATTACTCATTCTCTTGTAAAGGGTATTGATAAATATATAGTTGAAGATACTGAAGAGGCTAGAAATAAAGAAAAAAGGGCTTTAATTGTGATTGAAAAATTTCTTATGAACGGAATGAATGTTGTAGGAGATCTTTTTGGTGAAGGAAAAATGTTTTTGCCTCAAGTGGTAAAATCAGCTAGAGTAATGAAAAAAGCTGTTGCCCACTTAATTCCTTTTATTGAGTCTGAAAAAGATTCAGAAAGAAGGTCAGCTGGAAAAATTTTAATGGCAACAGTAAAGGGGGATGTTCATGATATAGGTAAAAATATTGTTGGAGTAGTCCTTGGCTGTAACAATTTTGAAATTATAGATCTTGGAGTTATGGTTCCCCCTGAAAAAATTATAAATACTGCTATAAAAGAAAATGTTGATATTATAGGATTAAGTGGCTTAATTACACCCTCACTAGATGAAATGGTTTTTTTGGCTAAAGAACTTGAAAAAAGAAAATTAAAAATCCCTGTTTTAATTGGAGGAGCGACAACATCTAAAACTCATACTGCGGTTAAAATAGAACCTGAATATAGTGGATGCGTAATTCATGTAAATGATGCTTCAAAAGCCGTCCCAGTTGCTTCTAATCTGCTAAATAAGAATAAAGCTCATTTTAAAAAAGAAATAAAAGATGAATATGAAACAATAAGAGAAAGGTTTTTAAACAAAAAAACCGAAAAAAGATTTATTTCTTTAACAGATGCTCGAAAAAATAAACATAAGATTGATTGGAAAAAAATTAAAACTTATAAGCCATTGAAATTAGGAATTAATAAAATAAATATTGAGGATTTAAATATATTAAAAAGATATATTGACTGGACTCAATTTTTTAGATCGTGGAATCTTCATGGATTATATCCTGATATTTTTAAAAACGAAATTAATGGAAAACAGGCTAAACAATTATTTAATGATGCAAATATTATTCTTGATAAGATCATAAATGAAAAATTGTTCAAAGCAAAAGGAATTTTTGGATTATTTCCTGCTAATTCAATAAATGATGATGATATAGAATTATATGCTAATGAAGATAGAACTAAAGTATTGGATAAATTAATTACTCTAAGGCAACAATCTAAAAAACGAGATGGTGTGCCCAATATAGCATTATCTGACTATATAGCTCCTAAAAATTCTAACATTAAAGATTATATAGGTTTATTTTCTGTATCAAGTGGATTTGGCTGTGATGAATTATGTTCAACTTATGAAAAAAATAATGATGACTATAACAGTATAATGGCAAAAGCAATTGCTGATAGACTAGCTGAAGCTTTTGCTGAGTATCTTCACAAACTTATAAGAACAAAGTATTGGGGATATAATAAAAATGAAAAAACCACAAATGAAGATCTGATTAAAGAAAAATATCAAGGAATAAGACCAGCTCCTGGTTATCCAGCATGTCCTGATCATTTAGAAAAGAAAACTATTTGGAAAATCCTTAATGTTGAAGAAAAAATCGGAGTAAAACTTACTGAAAATTTAGCTATGTGGCCTGCAGCATCAATTTCTGGATATTATTTTTCAAATATTGAATCCAAATATTTTGGATTAGGCAAAATAGATATTGACCAAGTTAAAGATTATGCTCAAAGAAGAAATATAGACCTAAAAACAGCAAAAAAATGGCTCAATCCAAACATAAACGATATTTAAATTCTTTTTTCTTAAAAGATAACGATGGATTTTGTTCAGAAACTTGTAAATATTTGTTTAGTTATCTTAGCGATAAGTTTATCATTAGGAATAATATAAAAATTATATGTTAGAATGGCACAAAGAAATTGTTAAGCAATTTCAAAAAAGTTTTGGAGTATCAGATTATGGATTACTTTGGATATTCTTTATGGAAGGTTTTATTATAGGAGGTTTAATTATTTATTTTATTAAATAAAAACCTATATAATTATTTACTTTTCTTTTTTCTAAGTCGTCTTACTCCAAATGATTTATTAACG
>CAYUZY010000018.1:0-12032 GCA_964448645.1 uncultured Flavobacteriaceae bacterium | reverse complement strand
TTTCCTCTTTTTGTTTTTTTATCTCCTTTTCCCATATTATAAATATATAAAATCCGATTAATTAATACTTTTAAAATATTTTCTATTTTTAACTTATATGAAAAAACTTAAAAAATGTTTTATAAGAATTCAGCTAGGTCTTCTTGTTTTTTCTTCATCCATTCATATTTATGGGCAAGAAGAAAAAAATTATTTTGAGAGTCCTAAGTTTGAAATAATTTCTAAGAGTTTCGATAAAGTTCGTAAAGGAGACTTAGAAGGGGCTCTAAGAAATCTTGAAGAAGGTATCAAAAAATTTCCCAATGATCCAAATCTATATTATGCTAGAGGACGTATTAAAAGTTTTTATTTAAAAGACTCCTTAGGTGCAGTTTTTGATAACGAATATGCAAAAAAAATATCAGGAGTTGATCATAATAGATCTGGGTTTTTTTTTCCATATTTAAAGTTATCAAATCTTGATACTTTAAATTATCCTATTAAAGTTGATCTCGAGTTGATTTTTAATGATATTTATGATTTTGAAACAAAAAACAGTCAGTTTTTTTCGAAATTTGAATATGCAGTATATTCAAAATATGATACTATTTACAAAACCTTTTATAATCAAGAATCTGACATTACTGATTTAAGAAAAATAATTAATCTTGATTATATCTCTTCTGACCAAACTAAAATTAGCAATTTAAAATTAGATTTTTTCAATCCTACTGTTGGAGGTTCACAATATTCATCAAGTGTCGAAAATAGTTTTTATCATAATTGGGATTTAAGAAATTATCCTTTCGATAAACAAAAAATTATAATACGTTTTATAGCTGAACAAGATTCTTCTATAATTAGTTTATATGAATCAAAGAGATACCCTGCTAGTTTTAATAAAGAAATGATTGGTCTTAAAGATGGTTATAAAATAGATGAAATTAATTTTTTTAAATCTTATCGATCTAGTGGCACATTTACTCAACAACCATTAAGAATGATAGTTTATCCTATAGGTAATTTCGAAATAATAATTTCCAGACAAGGTTCATGGCTGTTTATAAAATTATTTTTAGGTTCAATTCTCTCTTTTATAATTTCATGGATTGTTTTCCTAATCCCAAGAAAAGAATTTGAGTCCAGAATAAGTCTAACAGTTGGTGCAATATTTGGAGCAATAGGTAATAGATATTTTGTTGAATCTACAATTCCAAGTGTTCAAATTCTGACTAAAGCAGATATGATAAATAATATGATATTACTTTTATTAATAGTTAATGTCTTAATAGTTATAGTTCAAAACAATAAAAAAATTAATTTTGGATTATTAGAAAATAATAAAATTGCTATGATTTTTTCAGGAGTCACTTTTATTATTTTAAATACTTTAATAGTTATTTGGTAAAATAACTTTAAAAAAATTATATTTAATAAAATAAATCAATTTAAAATGAAAAATTTAATCACACTAATAATATTTTCAACAATATTTTTTTCTTGTAATAGTCCTATAGATTCATCTCCTTGGTCTGGTACTATAAATCAAAATGATGCGAAAACAAAAATTGTTGAAAAACTTGCAAAAGGTTATGAAACTGGAACTTTTGAAATTGCGAAAGAATATTTCACAGAAGATGGAATTCATACAGTTAATGATGCAAAATATACGACTAATGAAATTATCCAAGGATATAATTTTCATTCAGAATTATTTAATGACATCAAACATGTTAATCCTACAGTTACAACAATGAAATATAACAACAATCGCGTTTTTACAAATCAATGGGCGGGATGGTCTGCAACTTCTAAAATTACAGGCGAAAAACATGAATTAAAATTCTACTGTGCTTGGCAGTGGGAAGGTGATAAAATCGTTGGAACAGAATGTTTTTTTGATACAACAATTATTCAAAAAGAAATGGCCTTATACCAAGAAAAAATGAATGCAGAATAAAATCTGTTGTTTTTTAAATTAAAGCCCTTTTTTTAAGGGCTTTTTTATTTATATTTAATCATATTAATAATTAAAATCTAATCCATGAGTTCAAGAAGAAAGTTTCTAAAAAAGTCAATTATCATACCTTCAATAATGATTTTACCCAGACATGTTTTAGGAGGAAAAGGTTACACTTCTCCAAGTGATAAATTAAATATAGCAGGTGTTGGTGTAAGAAAATGGGGAATGGGTTCTGGAAATCTATCTAGTTGTGAAACTGAAAACATAGTAGCTCTTTGTGATGTTGATCATAAACTCTCTGCTGAAACTTTTAATAAATATCCCAAGGCAAAAGTTTATAAAGACTTCAGGGTTATGCTTGAAACTCAAAAAGATATTGACGCCGTAATCGTTGCTACACCTGATCATACTCATGCTATTATTTCTATGATGGCTATTAAACTTGGAAAACATGTTTTTTGTCAAAAACCTTTAACCCATACTGTTTATGAAGCTAGAGTCATAAGTGAAACTGCCAGAAAGTATAAGGTTCAAACTCAAATGGGAAATCAGGGTCGATCTTCAGAAGAAATAAGAAGGCTTAAAGAATGGATAGATGATGGAGCGATTGGGCCTGTGAGGAAAGTATATGCATGGACTGATCGTCCTGTCGGAGGAAATGCTTGGGATACTTTTGATGCTAAAGCAAAACCTAAAGAAAAACCTCCTATTCCAAAAGATCTTGATTGGGATCTATGGTTAGGTCCTGCAAAATATAGAAATTATCATCCCAGTTATCATCCTAATTCTTGGAGAGCTTGGATTGACTTTGGAACTGGTTCCATGGGAGATATGGGATGTCATATTATTGATCCTTCTTTTTATGCTTTAGAACTTGGTGCTCCCTCAGAAATTCAAGCAACATCCACTCATTGGATTCCAGAAATTGAGTCTCAAACATATCCATCTGCCTCTATTGTCAGAATGAAATTTCCAAAAAGAGGAAATCACCCTGAATTAGAATTGACTTGGTCTGACGGAAGAATTCTTCCTCCTATACCTGAAGAATTTAAAGATACTGATAAGTTTACTTTAAGTGGAGCTATGATTATTGGTGATAAAGGGAAAATTATTCATAATTCTCACGGAGCTAGTGGATTAAAAATTATTCCTAAAGAAAAAATGTTATCCTACAAACAACCCCCCAAAGTAATTCCGAGAATTAATGGTGATTGGAGAGAAGGAGGACATGAGCAAGATTGGATTAGAGCTTGCAAAGAAGGTCCAAATGGAATCCCTGCTAGTTCTTCATTTGAATATGGAGGACCACTAACTGAAATGGCACTACTTGGAATGATTGCTATTAGACTTAAAGACCAAAGATTAAAATGGGATTCAAAAAAATTCGAATTCACAAATAATAAAGAAGCTAACGCACTTTTACATAAAGAATATCGTAAGGGGTGGTCTCTTTAAAAAATTTCATAAACGCTATTCAACTAAAAGAAACACCTCTTGTTATTGGAGGTCAATTCTGTTCATGGGAACAAGCAGGTGAAGCTGAAATTCCAGTATTAAGGAAAAGATTACCCTCATTTACAGAAAAGGTTTGGAATAACAAAGAAGTATTACCTTTTGAAATTTTCTTTCCTAAGGTCGAAAAAAATGATGAAAAACTTTCCAAAATTATTAAAGATAAACGTCAAGACACTCTTCTTTTAGGTTATAATTATCCTGGAGTTGGAGATTGTTTGTGGTGTGATTAAAAAAAATTATGAAACTATATATTAAATATTTTACTATCCTCTTTTTATTACAAACATTCATTGTTAAATCTCAAATACCATTACCTGAACATCCTAGACCAGATTTTCAAAGAGAAATGTGGGAAAATCTAAATGGTCAATGGGATTTTAAATTTGATCCAAATAACATTGGTGAAAAAGAAAAATGGCAAGAGCAAAAAGTTAAGTTTGATAAAAAAATTACAGTGCCTTTTCCATGGGGATCTAAACTATCAGGGGTTAAAGATGAAGCTAATATTGCTTGGTACAATAGAAAAATTAATGTTTCAAAAGACTGGAAAGGGAAAAAAATATATATTACTATTGGAGCATCTGATTGGGAAACTACAGTTTGGATAGATGGAAATTTATTAGGAAAACATCAAGGAGGATATGTCCCTTTTTCTTTCGATCTAACCCCCTATTTAAAATATGGTAAAAATCAAAATATAACTTTAAGAGTAGATGATAATGCTGGTGATCCCAATAAGTTTGAAAGAGGATATACTTTATATGGCAAACAAGGGTATGGAAATGCAAGAGGTGTTTGGCAAACAATTTATTTAGAAGCAAGAGGTCAAAATTTTTTAGATGCTGTTCATTTCACCCCTGATATAGATAATAAAAAAGTAAATGTTACAGCTTATATAGAAAGCTATGCCACAAAAGAATTGCCTTTAAATATTGAAATTAAAACTGAAAAGGGATTAATTAGGCATAATACAACTATTAAGCCAGGAAAGTTTAAGAGAAATTTTGATATAGAAATACCAGAAATGAAATTATGGAGTCTTGAAGACCCATATTTGTACGATGTTAAAATAAGACTTGAAGATGACACTGTTAAATCTTATTTTGGAATGCGTAAAATTTCTACTATTAATTTACCCGGAACAAAATACCCATATGTTGCTTTAAATAATAAACCTATATATCTTCAATTAGCTCTAGATCAATCCTATCATCCAGAAGGATACTATACATTCCCTAGTGATAAGTTTCTTAAAGAAGAGATTTTAAGAAGTAAATCCATTGGATTAAATGGAATTAGAGTGCATATAAAAGTTGAAGTCCCAAGAAAATTATACTGGGCTGATAAATTAGGTCTTTTGGTTGTTGAGGATCTTCCAAATTCATGGGGCGATCCAGACAAATTTATGAGAAATGAATCTGAATATACCCTAAAACAAATGATAAAAAGAGATTATAACCATCCTTCAATTTTTTCATGGGTTATTTTTAATGAACAGTGGGGCCTCTATTCAAATAATGATCCGGAAGATAATAAAGAAAATGAAAGAGAAATTCTTCCTGAAACTTATAGCTGGGTAGCATCTATGTATTATTTGGCAAAATCATTGGATAAATCAAGACTAATAGAAGATAATTCAACATGTTGCGGAGGTCTTCATACAGCTACCGATATAAATTCTTGGCATGTATACCTTCCTGGTTATGAATGGGAAAACTTCTTGAAAGATCAAACTGAAAAAAACTTTAAAGGAGGTTCACATCTATATTATAAGGGATTTAAACAAGAAGATCAACCCTTTGTTAATTCTGAATGTGGAAACGTCTGGGGCTATAAAGGAAGTACTGGTGATGTAGACTGGAGTTATGATTATCATAGAATGATCAATAGTTTTAGAAAATTCCCTGAAGTAGCAGGATGGTTATATACTGAGCACCACGATGTTATCAACGAATGGAATGGGTATTGGAAATTTGATAGGTCTGAAAAAGAAACAGGTTTAAATGAAATTTTAGACGGAATGTCTGTAAATGATTTTCATGCTCCTGTTTATATATCTACTGGTGTTGAAATATGTCAAACGGTTAAGAGTGAAGAAAAAATTGATGTGCCATTATTTATTTCCTCAATGACAGGTAATAATTATGGAGAGGAATTAATTATTGAATATGAATTATCTCATACTAATTATATTGCCGAGGAAAAATTAATTAAATCTGACAATTTTAGAATAGAATATCATCCATGGATACAAAAGGCCATATCACCTCTTAAATTGTCAATACCAAATTCTAGTGGTCTTTCTAAATTAACTTTTAAACTTAAAACTCTAGATAATCAAATCTTACATAGAAACTTTATGCACTTTGAAGTTAGTTCAAATAAAAAATTAAAGAATGTTGAAGTATTAAGTTTACCTCCGAAAGAAATATCTAACTCTAACTGGACTAAAAAGAAATGGGATGTTTTAAATGGGAAAAAAATAAATGGGGCTGGTAGTGGTTTCTTTGAATATAAATTTCAAATTCCTGAAAATTTCAAAAACTTAAATTTTAAAGAAGCTTATTTTATAATTGAAGCTTCAGCAAAAAAACTCTTTGACAAAGATAAAATGGGAGAAGAATATGAAGATGCTGGTATGGATTGGATGAGAGGGTCAATAGTAAGTCCAAGCAAAAACCCAAACTCTTATCCAATGACTGACGAAACATTCTTTCCATCTAAAATTAATATTTCAGTCAACGGTAAATCTAAAAAAAGAATGACTTTATCAGATGATCCTGCAGATCACAGAGGTGTTTTATCCTGGCATAATCAAATAAGATCATCTCGTGAACCTAGTAAGAAATTAATCTTTGATGAAGAATTTTGGGCAAAACAACCAAAATTAAATGAAGCTGGTTCTTATGGATATTTAATTAAAGTTCCTATTAGTAATAATGAATTAATTAACTCCATAAAAGAAGGTAATTTAACTATTCGTATTCAAACTGAAGGTGAAGGAGGAATTGCTATTTATGGGAAATCATTTGGAAGATATCCTATAAATCCAAGCTTAGTTATAAAAAAATAATATTTATGAAATATCTAAAACTAATCTTAATAATATTTCTTACTTCTTGTTCCGTTGAAAAATCTTCTGATCTTAAAGTAATGGATCTTTTTTCTAACGGTATGGTCCTTCAACAAAAATCTAAAACTAAAATATGGGGAAGTTCAAATCCAAATGCTACAATTAATATTGAAAGTTCTTGGGGAACAAAATCATCTACTAAAGCTGATTCAAATGGAAATTGGATCACTAAAATAAATACTCCAATAGCTGGTGGTCCATATTCTATAATAATTACAAACGGAATTATATCAAAAAAGATTTCAGATATTTTAATTGGAGAGGTATGGTTTGCATCAGGTCAATCAAATATGGAAATGCCCTTAGAAGGTTATCTCCCTGCAGAACCAATTGACAATGCTAATCAAGAAATATTAAATTCTCTAAATGATAATATAAGAATGTTTACAGTAACCAATAATGTTACATTATCTAAAATAGATACTGTAGATGGTAAATGGTTAAAAAGTAATCCAAAAAACAGCAGGTATTTTAGTGCCACAGGATACTTCTTTGCTAAAAAACTTCAAAAAGATCTAGGTATACCCATTGGAATAATTAGTTCCAATTGGGGCGGAACACCTGCAGAAAGTTGGGTGAGTGAAGAAAAATTAAGGACGTTAAAAGATTTTGACAAAGAAATAAATGCTCTTCATGAAAGGTATAAAGAATTTCAAAACAAACCTATTCCTTTGAATGAACATAAAGGAAATGTTATAGATGCTGATCCAAAGGAATGCTGTTTAAATCTTCCCGTTGTATTATATAATTCAATGGTAAATCCATTTATAAATTATAAAATTGCTGGAGTTATATGGTATCAAGGTGAATCTAATGTGCCTAAACCAAAACAATATCAAAAGCTTTTTCCTTTAATGATTAATAATTGGAGAAATAAATGGGGTTATGAGTTTCCCTTTTATTTTGTCCAATTAGCTCCTCATGAATATGGTGGAGAAAGTAAAAATAAACTGGCCGAATTAAGGGATGCTCAAAGGTTAACTTTAAAACTTCCAAAAACTGGAATGGCTGTAACACTTGATAACACAAAAGATTTCCATTTAATCCACCCTACCAATAAAGAAAGTGTTGGTTTAAGATTAGCATATATAGCATTAAATAAAAAATATAAAAAAGATATTGTTTATTCTGGACCACTTTATAAAAGTATGCTAATCACTAAAAATAAAATCATAATTGAATTTAATCATGTTGGTAGTGGGTTAACAAAAAAGGGAAATAAACTTTTAGAGTTTGAAATTGCTGGAAAGAATAAAAAATTTATTGAAGCAAAGGCTCAAATAAAAAATAATAAAGTTATAGTATGGAATAATAAAATATCTAATCCCAAATATGTGAGGTATGGCTGGAAAGATACCAGTACTGCATCATTATTTAATAAGGAAGGTCTGCCAGCTTCATCTTTTAATTCAATTAACTAATACTATTTTTATTTATTCTAAATAAAAACAGTAATTTCGTACCCCTTTAAAGTAAAATCATTAAAAATGAAAAATATATTAAAAACTCTAATTGTTGCATTATTAATTCTTAGTTGTTCGAATGAAAATAAATCAAATGAAATAAACCTTTACAGTCAAAGGCATTATACTGTCGATAAAAAACAATATGAAAATTTTGAAAAATTAACTGGCATTAAAATAAATGTCATTAAAGCAAATGCTGATGAATTAATTGAAAGATTAAAAAATGAAGGAGAAAATAGTCCAGCTGATCTTTTTATAACTGTAGATGCTGGTAAATTATATAAGGCATCTAAAATGAATCTTCTTCAAAAAATTAATTCTGAAAAAATTAATAAAAACATTTCTAATGATCTAAAAGATCCTAATGGTTTCTGGGTACCTATTACATATAGGGCTAGAATTATAGTATATAGTAAAGATAGGGTTTCAAAAGAAGAGCTTAGTACATATGAAGATCTAGCAAATGAAAAATGGAAAGATAAAATTCTTGTAAGATCCTCTTCAAATGCATATAATCAAGCTTTAATGTCTTCAATTATTGCTAATAATGGAAATGAATCTGCAACAAACTGGTCGTCAAGTATAGTTAAAAACTTTGCACGTAATCCAAAAGGTAATGATAGAGACCAGGTAAAAGCAATAGCTTCAGGACAAGGAGATCTTGCAATAGTTAATTCTTATTATATAGGACTTTTACTTTCTTCTGAAAATCCTGAAGAACTAAATGCTGGAAATTCTATAAAGGTCCATTTCCCAAATCAAGGAGAAAACCAAAGAGGAAGTCACATTAACATATCAGGTATTGGATTGACTAAACATTCTCCAAATAAAGAAAATGCATTAAAATTAATTGAATATTTGACAGGAGAAAATGCGCAAAAATTATATATAAATACAAGTCATGAATATCCTGTAAACCCATTGGTAGAACCTTCTAATATTGTAAAAAAATGGGGGGATTTCAAACGTGATTCATTAGATTTGAACTTATTAGGAAAATATAGAGAAGACGCAATTAAAATTTTTGATAAAACTAGTTGGAAATAAAAGTGAATTTATAAATAGTGACTACAAAAAGTGGACTCTATTAAGTATTACCCTTGGTCTTTTTATTTTTCTCCCTATTACAACTATTGTATACAAAACTATATTTAATAATAGTGTTTCTCTTAAATACCTATTGGAAACCCTCCTTTTAGAATACTCACTAAACACAATTTATCTAGTATTATTAACATCTTTTTTCTCTCTAATTTTTGGAATATTTCCTGCATGGCTAATAAGTATGTATAAATTTAAAGGAAGAAAGTTTTATGATCTAGTTTTATTTCTTCCACTAGCTATTCCCACTTATATTATGGCTTTTACCTATGGAGATATTTTAAGTTATACTGGTCCTATGCAAAGCTATATAAGAAATAATTTTTCTGAATTTTATTATTTATTTAATAAAGATTTTTTACAAATTGAAATTCTTGCAATAATATTAGGTTTAGCTTTATATCCCTACATTTATTCAGTATCTAGGGTATCATTCAGCTTAATCGGTTCAAATTATTTAAACCTTTCAAAAACTCTTGGTTTATCATCATTTAAAACGTTTATTAAAATTATTCTTCCGTTATCTAGTCCAGCAATTTTTTCAGGATTATTTCTTGTTATCATGGAAGTTTTAAATGAATATGGAGCAGTAAAATATTTTGGTGTTAATACTTATACTACTGGAATCTTTAGAGCTTGGTTTTCTATGAATGATATTAGTTCAGCAATTATTTTAGCTTTTATTCTAATGCTAATAGTTTTCCTTCTATTTTTTCTTGAAAAAAAATACCATTCAAAATATAAATTCAATTATTCATCAAATACAAAGATTCAAAATCTATCTGAAACATCTTTTCTTAATTTAATTCTAATAAATTTAATATGTTTAATTCCATTTTTATTTGGTTTTATGATTCCATTATTATTTATAATAAATAATTCCATTGGAATTTTTGATAAAACAGATTTTCAGAATCTAATTGAATTAACCTCAAACTCGATTTATATTTCTTTTATATCTGCTATTTTAATTGTAATTATAGCTCTATTCTTTCAATACACTGAAAAAATATCAAAATCTAAAATTAATAACTTTTTAAGCCAACTTATTTCTCTAGGTTATGCAATTCCAGGAGCAGTTGTTGCTTTAGCTTTAATTATATTTTTCTCTGGAATAAATAAATTATTTCCATCAATTTATCTTCTTGGGTCTTTATATCTATTAATCTATGCTCTAATTGTAAGATTTTTAGCTGTTGGTAAATCACCTATTAAATCCAGTTTAGAAAAGCATCCTGAATCTTTCGATGATACTGCAAAAAATTTAGGTTTAGGTCCTTTTAAAATATTACAAAAAATTCATTTACCAATTAACCTATCAGCATTAATAATTGCATTTATTGTTACTTTTGTTGACCTAATGAAAGAACTTCCAATTACATTAATATTAAGACCTTTTAATTTTGATACTCTTGCAACTCAAACTTATGAGTTTGCAATAGAGGAAATGTTAAAAGAATCCAGTATTTATTCTCTATTAATAATATTAATAGGATGTTTATTTCTTTTTATACTTAAAAACTTAATTAACAGTCTTTCAAATGCATCTTGAAATAAAAAATCTTGTAAAATTTTACAAAAAAGACCTTCCTATTATAAAAAAATTAAATTTTTCTGTAAATAAAGGAAATATAATTTCTTTTATAGGAGAAAGCGGGTCTGGAAAAACAACATTATTAAAATGTATTTCAGGTTTGGAAAAAATTAATTCAGGATCAATTTTACTTAATGGAAAAATTCTTAATAACGAAAATATCTTTGTAAAACCTCAAGAAAGAAAAATTGGATTTATTTTTCAAGATTATCCTTTATTCCCTCATCTAAATCTAAAAGAAAATATTTTATTTAACCTAGATGAAAATTTTAATAAGAATATAGATTATATGTTATCACTTACAAATCTTGAAAAATTAACACATAGATATCCGCATGAACTTTCTGGTGGAGAACAACAAAGAGCTTGTATTGCAAGAGCACTTATTAGAGAACCTGAATTACTTTTAATGGATGAACCATTTAGTAATCTTGATTCCCAAATAAAAGAGTCCATAAAAGAAGAAATATATAAAATAATAAGAAAAACTAATACTACAACAATCCTAGTCACTCATGATATTAAAGACTGCCTAAATATTTCTGATAAGATTTTGGTATTCAAAGCGGGAGTTCTTCAGCAATATGATGATCCTGAAAAAATGTATTGTGAACCTGCTAATTGCTATTGTGCTAAAATTTTAGGAGACCTAAATAAAATTTTCATAGAAAACAAAAACTATTATTTAAGGCCTGAAAACATGGAAGTTGTAAAAAAATCTGACTTTGAAGTTCAAATTGAGAAATGTATTTTTCAAGGTAAAGATTATAAAATAAAATGTTTTTATAGGGATGAAATCTGGTATTTCAATTCAATAACCCCTTATAATAAATCAGATATAGTTTATTTAAATTTTAACAAAAAAGATCTAATATTTTTTGACTCTTTGTGTGAGGATTATTTTAATAATTAAACCTTATTTTTAAATAATCTAAATACAAATAACTGATTTACAGTAATTTATATTCATTCTAAGTATTCTTATATATAATTTTACTTCAAAATTAATATTATGTCTATAAGAATTGGAAATAGCTGTTTGAATTGTGAAAACTTTCAACTTGACCATACATGTTCTATTCATCATGTCAAAGTAAGTGAGAAATACACTTGTAATAGCTTTGAAATGAAAAATGAAGTAAAAAATGATCCAAGTTGTATTAGCTGTGTTAGACTTGAAAGTTCAAGTTGTGCTCATCCTAAAAAAGCAGCTCCTGAGATGTTATGTGCTCAATGGGCACCTCATAGTGCATCTGCCTAATTTATTTTAATTTTTATTTT
>CAYUZY010000017.1:0-21418 GCA_964448645.1 uncultured Flavobacteriaceae bacterium | reverse complement strand
CAGAATGAATATTTTCCATCATAATCTGAAACCCATAGAAAAATTTTGCCTCAGAATATTGCACTTCATTAACAAAATTTTCAGCTAAATTTTCATTTACTATCCCATCTGAAGCAGCAAAAAAAGCAAGAATATGCTTTATAAAATATCTTTCGTCATCATTAAGTTTATTTTTCCAATCCGCAAGATCTTCACTTAAATCAATCTCTTCAGCAGTCCAAAAACTCGCCTCCATTTTTTTATACCACTCCCAAATATCATGATGTTGGATAGGAAAAATTACGAATCTATTTGGGTTATCTTGTAGTAATGGTTCAGTTGAAGACATATTTGTTTTTTTTGATGATTATTATATTAAAAAATTAATTGAATTTTTCTATAACAAATATTCGAAAAATTAATTGGAAATTGAAAGACCAACTTTTCCACAAAGTGGACAAGTTTTTAACAAAATGAATAAAAAAAAATTTTTTTTAATAAAAAACACTTTTTTTAAATATTTGGTTTATAGAACTTTAAAAAAAAACCTTTTTTTAACCCCTTATAAACACTATAGTTTTAAGATTTTCTCTTTTTGGCATTTTTTTCTAATTCTAAAAACCAACTTTTACCAAATTTTCTTATTAAAGCCTCTTTTAAAAATTTATACACTGGAACTTTAAGTGACTTTCCATATGAACAAGCAGAATTACATATTGACCATTTATGATAATTTACCGCAGTAAATTCTGAATAATTATTTATTCTAACAGGATATAAATGACATGAAATTGGTTTTCTAAAATCTATTTTTCCTTGATTATAAGCATTTTCAATTCCACAACTTGCAGTTCCATTTTTCGAAAAAACTGTATAAGAACATTCCTTCCCATCATTTAAAGGAGTCTCACTATCACCATCAATTCCTTTAATAAAAACCCCTTGATTTTCAATAGAGTCAATCCCTTTTTTGCTTAAAAAAGGTTTAATTTTTGAGTAATTTTTTTGTAGGTATAAAACTTCTTTCTCATTAAGTGGAGCTCCTGCTTCTCCTTCAACACAACAATTCCCTTTACAACTAGATATATTG
This sequence comes from uncultured Flavobacteriaceae bacterium, assembly GCA_964448645.1. Lineage (GTDB taxonomy): Bacteria > Bacteroidota > Bacteroidia > Flavobacteriales > Flavobacteriaceae. The sequence continues at coordinate 20,349 of CAYUZY010000017.1, read as the reverse complement.
CATACAAAATCTTCTGAGATTAAATCTTCAGAGACAACAGTTTTTTTAATTAAAATCATAAAAAAATTAAAGCAAAAATAATGATATTATTAATGTGCAATTCAATTAAAAAATTACTTTTGCGAAAAATTAATTATTCATGTTAGATGTTAAAGAAATTTTAACCGCAACTGTTGTTTTATTTGCAGTTATTGATATAATTGGAAACATTCCTATTATAATATCTCTCCGTGAAAAAGTGGGACATATTCAATCAGAAAAAGCCTCAATTATAGCAGGTATAATAATGATAGTTTTTCTTTTTATTGGAGAAGAAATTTTAAAATTAATAGGAATTGATATTAATTCTTTTGCTGTTGCTGGATCTTTAATTATATTTTTTTTATCCCTTGAAATGATCCTTGGAATATCCTTATATAAAGATGATGAACCCGAAACCGCTTCAGTTGTTCCTCTTGCATTTCCTTTAATAGCTGGTGCTGGAACTATGACCTCTTTACTTTCTTTAAGAGCAGAATATCATGTTATAAATATTATTTTTGCTATAATTATTAATATAATTATAGTTTATATGATTCTAAAATCATCTTCCTTTCTAAAAAGATTGCTAGGAAAATCAGGCATAAATATAATTAGGAAAGTTTTTGGTATTGTTTTATTAGCAATTGCTGTAAAATTATTCACAAATAATATTGGTCAATTAATATGAAATTATTAATAAAATTTTTATTAGTTATTTCCATTCTAATGATTGGGTTTAATATTTTTCAAATAAATTGGAATACCCCAAATTGGAATGAAAATATTATTGCTTTAATTGGAATAATATCATCAAGCTGTGCACTTGTTCTAATTCTAATATTGATGATTTCAAATAAGATTTCTAAAAAAAAGAAAAAAAAACTTTAACTTTTCTTTAAGTGGTCTAATGCTTCCTGAATAAAAGGATCTTCTTGATTCATAATTCTTGTAAAAATGTTTTCGCCAAATAATTGAAGAGCAATGTAAGCCTTAATAGAATTAATAACCATCTTTCTGTTATTTATCATCAAAGGAAAATCATTTTCTAAACAATAATTTTTAAAAGACTTAAAAAAATTATCTTGATCAACTAATTCTTCATTATAAAACCTAGCTGCATTATTAAAATTATATTTTCCCCTAACCTTATCCATTTCTAAAAAAACATATCTATTAACCAAATTAGAGCGTAACATTAAATCATTCCATTCTTCCTCAATGGAATTTTCATTTGAAAGGTAAATATCAGGCATAATGCCACCGCCTCCATATACTAGCCTTCCTTCCGGAGTCTTGTAGACCAAACTATCCACAACTGGAACTTTTAGCTTATCTTTCATTTCTCCTGTATTAAATCTGTTTTGAGGCTCCGCATAATAATCTTGTCTTTTTTCATCATTATAAGGTCTTTGAATTGACCTTCCAGTTGGTGTAAAGTATCTAGCAGTTGTCAATCTAATTTGATCTCCTTTTCCTAAAGGCATTTGTTGTTGAACCAAACCTTTTCCAAATGTTCTCCTTCCTAAAATCCAACCCCTATCATTATCTTGAATTGCTCCTGCAACAACTTCACTTGCCGAAGCAGATTGTTCATCAACTAAAACATATAAACTTCCATTTTCAAAAAGGCTTTGATTTGATGATATTGTTTTTTCTCTTTTTCCATTTTTACTTTCAACAATTACTATTGGCTTTCCAGATTTCAAAAACGCATCAGCAATTTGTTTAGCAGGAAGAAGATAACCCCCTGGATTTCCTCTAAGATCTAATATCAAATTACTCATTTTTTGATCAACAAGGTTTTCTATACTCTTTTTAAACTCACTAAAAGTTGTTTGAGAAAAGCGATTAATTTTTATATAACCTGTCTCATCATTAATCATGTAATTAGCTGAAATACTTGGTAAAGGAACTGAAGCTCTAACTATTCTAAAATTATATATTGAATCTTTAATTTTTCTATAAACCTTCAAATTAACAGGAGAATTACTGTTACCTTTTAGGCGAGCTACAACTGATTCACTAGTAATACTTTTATTAAAAAGAGTATCTCTATCAGCCATCAAAATCCTATCACCGGATATAATTCCCGCTTTTTCACTAGGGCCCTTTTCTAAAACCCTTACTACAGCTATAGTATCTCTAATCATAAAAAAACTTACACCTATTCCAACAAAATTTCCTTTCATATTCTCCGAGATAATTTGACTCTCTTTTGAAGGAATGTATACTGAATGTGGATCTAACTCTTCAACAATATCTTCAATAACCTGTCCAACTAGACTATCAGTATCAATCTTATCTACATAATCTTTATCTAAATAATTTATAAGCTGAGAAAGTCTATCAACATTTTTTTGCTTACCATAATTAACAATAAAACCTTCATATCTTCCTAAAATGAATCCAATTAAAATTGAACTAAACATTATCAAGTATAGGTAGCTAGTTTTTTTCAAATTTTAAATTTTAAAATAATCTATTTCAACTCCAGCTTTTTCTAAAAAATCAAGACCACTAGTATCTTTGTATTGTTTTGAATAAACCACTCTTTTTATTCCTGATTGATGAATAAGTTTACTACATTCCTTACAAGGAGAAAGTGTAAGATATAAAGTAGAGTTTTTGGATGACTGCGTTGAACTTGCAACTTTTAGTATTGCATTCGCTTCAGCATGTAAAACATACCATTTAGTATAATTTTCTTCATCCTCACAAATATTTTCAAAACCAGAAGGGGTGCCATTAAAACCATCAGAAATAATCATCCTATCCTTAACAATAAGAGCTCCTACTTTTTTTCTTTTACAATATGATAATTCCCCCCATATTTTAGCCATTTTCAAATAAGCTATATCTTGATTTTTTCTCTTTTCTGTATTCATGTCAATTAATTTACAAATAAAGGAAAGTTTGAAATGGCCATATTAAAAGAGTTAAACATTATTATTAAAGTTATTGAATATAGCCAAATCTTTTTCGGCAACTTCAAAAAATTTAAAACTAAATGATTTACTAATAATACAAAAAAAACAATTATTAATTGTGCACATTCAATTCCTAATGCAAATTCAAATAATGGTTGATATTGATTTATGTCTAAAACAATTTTTGAAAAATATCTTCCAAACCCTAATCCATGAATAAGTCCAAAAAAGAAAGTAAAAAAAGAAAGTAAAAAAAATAAGCTTTTTCTTTTATTGCTTTTCTGATTCTTAAAAAAAACTGAGAAACAAGTTAAAATAATTGTAATTGGAATTAAAAATTCAATCCATGATTCTGATAATTTATCAATGTTTTTATAAAATTGAAATAGTGAAAATGTATGACCAATTGTAAATAAAGTAACCCACCAAACAAGTTTTCTTATTTCCTTAAAAGATAAAGGGAGACTTAATGCAATTAAAAAATAAAAATGGTCTAAACCATTAATGTCTAAAACATGATTAAATCCTAAAGTAAAATAAAACCAAAATTGATCCATATAATTTATATTCCTCTTTCTTTTTGAATAATCTCATAAGCCTTTTGAACTTCTTGAAATTTTTCTTTTGCTCCTTTTATCATTGCAGGGTCTTTACTGTATATTCTATCTGGATGATATTTTTTTGCCATATTTCTATATGCTGTTTTTACCTCTTCATCTGAAGCATTCGGTTCAATCTCAAGAATTTTATAAGCATTATCTGAAGATTTAACAAACATAGCTTTTATACTTTCAACATCCAGTAATTTTATACCTAAAGCAATTGCAATTTGACTTATTTTATCCAGTTCTTGATTAGCTATTTTACCATCAGAATTTGCTATGCCATATAAAAAATGAATAATTTGTAATCGTGTTTCATATCTTGTTCTTTCAATAAAAACTTTTGATAATGCATCTATATTCTGTATTTCATTTTTAACTTGTTCATTAAATATTTTAAAAATTTTCTTTGCTTTATCTTGTCCATAATTACCAATAAAAAAATTTCTTACAAATTCTAACTCCTGTTTTTTAACACTTCCATCTGCCTTAATTACTGTAGAAGCAAGGGCCAAAAGATTAATTTCAAAATCAGCAGGGTTTATATTATTATAAAAAGATCTTTTATTGTATTGTTCTATAAGGGCACCCGTAAAATAGCCAAAAATTGCCCCCGGAAATCTAAAAAAATAATACCCTAATAATGCTGCCGCCCATTTAAACACCTAATATTTTTTTTAATTAATAAATGCAAATTTCTGAAATTAAATCATTGCTACAAAACTATATCTTAAACCTTTGTTTTATATATTTGTAAAAAAAAAAATGTATCCTGAGGAAATAGTTAAACCTATGAAACAAGAATTAACTTCAGTAGGTTTTTTAGAATTACAAACTGAAGAAGATGTTTCAAATGCAATATCAAAAGAAGGGACTACTCTTGTTGCTGTAAATTCTGTATGCGGTTGTGCTGCTGCAAATGCACGACCTGGAATTAGACATTCTTTATTAAATGAAAAAAAACCAGATCACTTAGTTACTGTTTTTGCTGGAGTTGACAAAGAAGCCACTCAAGCTGCTAGAGATTTAATGGTTCCTTTCCCTCCATCTTCACCAAGTATTGCTCTTTTTAGAGATGGAAATCTAGTACATATGATAGAAAGACATCACATAGAAGGAAGACCTGCTGAATTAATTGCTGAAAATTTGAAATCTGCTTATAACGAATTTTGTTAATTCTTTAATTATAATTAAATAATTATGTATTTAAAAAAAATTATTGAATACATATTATCAATTATATATTACTTTTTCTTTTTCCAATTATTATTAGTATTCCAACCTATTCAATGGTTATGTTTTAATTTATTTGGTTATAATACACATAAAAAAAGTGTTGATGTATTAAATTTTCTATTGTTGCAATGTCTTAATATACTTGGCACTAGAATAAGTTTTAAGAATAAATCTACAATTCCAAAAAATTTTCCTTTAATTTTTGTGTCAAATCATCAAAGCACTTATGATGTTTCTCCTATAATTTGGAATTTAAGAGAATTTCATCCAAAATTTGTGAGTAAAAAAGAACTAGGTAAAGGAATTCCAAGTATTTCATATAATTTAAAAAAAGGAGGATCTGTTTTAATAGATAGATATGGGGAAAAAGATGTTTTAGATCAAGTCAAAAAATTTGGTGAAAATATAGAATTAAATAAATGGTCTGCTGTAATCTTTCCTGAAGGGACTAGAAGTAAAGATGGAAAAATGAAAGATTTTCACCATGGAGGTCTTATGACTTTAATTAAATCTATTCCGTCAGCATATATTGTTCCCCTTTCTATAAATAATTCTTGGAAATTTGGTGTAAACAATTATTTCCCCCTTCCTTTTGGAGTAGAAATAAAATTTATGATTCATAAACCAATAAAAGTTGATCAAATAAATTCAAAAACAATAATTATTGATATTGAAAAAAAAATTAAAAAAAATATTTTATAATAAATTAATATTCTACTTTTTTAATTCAATTATAAAAGTTGTCCCCTTTTTCAAATTAGAATTAAATGATATTTTTCCATTATTTGAATCCAAAATATTTTTAACTATTCCCAAACCTAAGCCCATTCCAGAAGTTTTTGTAGTAAATTTTGGCTCAAAAACTTTTTCCCCTAATTCCTGAGAAATACCCTGCCCATTATCAATTATTAGAATTTTTGTGTATTTATCATTCGAATTCATTTCAATTTTTATTTTAGGCTTAGTGTTTTCTTGAATAGATTGAATAGAATTTTTAATTAAGTTCGTAACAACTCTTATCCATTGATTTTTATCGAATTTATGAATTATTTTATTAGAACTATATTTAAAAGAAATATTAAATTCCTTAAATAAACCTATGGCTTTTTTAGTGATTTTAACTAAATTACATTTTTCCATTTTTGCTTTTGGCAAACTTGCAAAATCAGAAAATGCAGTTGCAACTTGACTCATAGTATCTATTTGCTGAATTAAAGTATTAGATAAATTATTAATTTTTTTTATGTTTTCAGGATCCTTGTGATTAAAGTTCTGTTGAAAACTTTGAATAGTAAGTCTCATTGGAGTTAACGGATTTTTAATTTCATGAGCAACTTGACGAGCCATTTCTTGCCATGCACTTTCACGTTCACTTTTTGCAAGTTTAGAAGCACTCAATTCTAAATCATCAATCATTCTATTATATGAATTGACTAAACTATCAATTTCAGTTGTAGCATTTTTTAAAAAAATCTTTTCATTTCTTTTTAAAATACCAGTCTGATCCATTTTTAATCTAATCGTTTCTAATGATCTAGTAACATATTTTGATAAAAAATAAGCTATAAGAATAACTCCAATAAATAACAGAATATAAATTTGATAAAGATTTTGAAGAAAAATATTTAATTCATTTTCAGAAAATGAAACATCTTCAAAATAAGGAAATAAAAGAATGCCGTATGCCCTTCCAAAATTATCTTTAAGAACTCTATATAAAGCATGAAATTTATCTACGTCGGAATTATAATCTTCAATAAACCTATTATTTTCTGAAGTTCTTAATTTTTTTAAAATTTCATTATCTAGGTTATAATTATTAGCAATTATTTTAAGAGGGGTATGATATAAAAACAAAGGAGTTCCTTTAATCGTAAAAAGTGAATATTGAACATTGTGAATTTTATTTATATTTTCAAAATCATTTTCATACTTTTTCCATATACTATCCTCTTTATTATAAAGGTCATTCTTATTTACTATAAAATTTAAATGAGTTTCAATTTGATTAACTTTTCTATTTAATCTACTTAAGTGATAATTCTCCTGTTGAGATGTGTATTGAATTGTAGTTGATCCTAATATCATAACTCCAGCTATTAACAACAATAAAGTCATTACAATAAAAAGTCTCGCTCTTAAAGAAATTTTAGGAATCATATTATATAAACATTATTCATTTTTCCTTCTAATTTTTTCATAAAATTTTATTGAAAAAACCAAAATTAAAGCTAAACAAATTAATCCAACTAAAAGATAAAAGGATTGAATACTATCTTTTACAATAGCCAAGAATATTATAGCAAAAAGTAATAAGGTCGCACCCTCATTCCAAAATCGAAAAAAATTAGATGAATATTTGCACTTATCCTTTTGCAAGGACAAAAAAATCATGTGAGTTTTTAAATGATATATAATTAATAATAAAACAAATCCTATTTTCAAAATCATCCAATTCTGATTTAACAAAGATTCGTTGATTACAATTAATAAGATACCAAAAAAACTTGCTAATACTGCGGAAGGCCATGTAATTATATACCACAATCTCCGTGACATTAATTTGAATTGTTTTATAAACTCCCGTCTTATATTTTCTTTTTTTTTATAAGCTTCAATTTGATACATAAACAGTCTAGGAACATAAAAAAGACCTGCAAACCATGTTATAATAAAAATTAAATGAAAGGCTTTTATATAATTATAATACAAATTTTATTTTTTTAAAATCAAATAATCAAGTTCAAGTTCAGAAAATTCCTCATTGAATTTTTTTAAATCATTTTCAATTAAATTATCATATTTATTTAACTCAACTTGAATTAAATTTGACAATTCATTTTTTACCATTAAATCTTGATTAGTTGGAGGAAAATCATTCAATGTTACCAATCTATTTAAATGAGCTAATTTATTTGTTAATTTAATTGGAAAATTAAGTGGGTCCTGATTACTTCTATTTTTTGTTTGATAAAGGGTTTTTTCAATTTCAGAAAAACTCTTTCTTAACTTTATTGAAAATGCTATTAATTTTTTAGAAGACTTATCAGAATAATTTTCTTCAAATTCTCTTAATTTTTTATTTATTGATCTTATTGATTTAATAGTTTTATGAGCTTTGTCAACTGTTTCGTTTACTTCATTAACAAAATCAAATTGTAATTTCATATCAGAAATAGATGATTCACTTCTTGGATCAGGAAGTATTGTGAATTCTTGAGATTCTTTTAAATTATTTTTTTGAAGAGTAACAATATAATCTCCAGGAACGGCTTTAGGCCCTTTAAAAGAAGTGCTCCAAAAAATCATTCCTTCTAGAGTTTCAGCACCATTATATCTTGTATCCCAAACTAACTGATTCCCCCCTTTTTTTAATTTTAACTTATTCTTATCAGAATAATTGCTAAAGCTTTTAATCAAATTACCTTTATTATCAGAAAAGGTTAATTTAATTGTATCTCTTTTTTTGTTATAGTTTTTCAAATAAAAATTAATTATAGAACCATTAGGCAGATTAGTTCCTTTTGTTAAAGATTTTGATTCATCAGAATCAATAAATTTAACAGCTAATCCAATTTCAGAACCCTTAAATCTGTAGCTGTCTTTTGGTTTAAATAATATCATTTCGGAATTATCCATTTTATTATTCAATTGGTGTAAAACAGTTAAATCATCAAGGACCCATAGACTTCTTCCTTGAGTTGCAACTATCAAACTATTATCTTTTATAGTTAAATCAGTAATTGGAACTATAGGTAAGTTCAATTGAAAACTTTTCCAAGACAATCCATCATCAAAAGAAATATAGATTCCTGATTCTGTACCTGCATATAATAAACCCTTTCTTTTAGGATCAGCTCTTACAACTCTGGTAAAATGATTTTCATTTATACCTGAAGTTATTTTTTTCCAGCTTTTTCCATAATCATCAGTTTTATATATATATGGACTAAAATCTCCAGTTTTATATAATGTTCCTGCAACATAAGAAGTTCCGGGATCAAAAGGTGATGAATCAATACTATTTATCATCATCCATTTATTCATATTTTTAGGTGTAACATTTCTCCAATTTTTACCCCCATCATTTGTTATATGGATCAAACCATCGTCACTTCCAATCCACATAATTCCTTCTTTAATTGGAGATTCATCAGCAGAAAAAATTGTACAATAATATTCAACACCTGTATTATCCTGAGTAATAGGACCTCCAGATGATTTAAGCAATTTAGGATCATTTCGTGTAAGATCAGGACTTATAATATCCCATTTTTGACCCTCATTTTCAGAAACATGAACATAATTAGAAAAAGTGTACAGTTTTTTTGGATTGTGTTTGCTGAAAATAATTGGAAAATTCCATTGAAAACGATATTTCATTCCTTCTGCTCCATATCCCATTGGATTGTCTGGCCAAACATTTATAGCTCTTACACTTTTGTTATTATGATTTACTCTAGTCAAATATCCTCCATAACTGCCTCCATATACTATATCGTTATTTAAAGGATCTACAGCTATATGAGCAGACTCTCCTCCAGCAGTTTCTTCCCAATCATTTTCAGTTATGTATGATTTATCTGATCGATATCTAATTCTAATTGTAGAGTTATCTTGTTGAGCAGCATATATCCTATATGGGAAATCATTATCAGTAGTTACCCTATAAAACTGAGCTGTTGGTTGATTATAGTATGTACTCCATGTTTTTCCTCCATCATAACTAACCTGAGCACCACCATCATCAGCAATAATCATCCTTTTATTATTCTCGGGTGCTATCCATAAATCATGATGATCAATATGAGGAGCATTGTATTTCTTAAATGTCTTTCCTCCATCCTCAGACTTATGATAAAAAACATTCATAACATAAATGATGTCTTCATTTTGAGTGTCTGCATAAATTTTTGAATAATACCATGCTCTTTGTCTTAAAGCTCTACTATCATTTATATGTTTCCATGAAAGACCTGCATCATTAGAAAAATAAATACCCCCCTTTTCTTTATTTTCAACAATTGCCCATACTTTTTTTGAATTTAGAGGAGAAACTGTTACACCTATAATTCCCAAAATATCATCAGCAAATCCATTATTATCACTTATTTTTTCCCATGATTCACCTCCATCTATACTTTTCCATAAAGCTGAACCATTTCCCCCACTGCTTAAGCTATATGGAGTTCTCTGTAATCTCCATGTAGAAGCATACAATATTCTTGAGTTGTTAGGGTCCATTACAAGTTCAACTGCTCCAGACATCGAATTTGAAAAAAGAATTTTTTTCCATGTTTTACCTCCGTCAACACTCTTGTATACCCCTCTATTATTATCCTGTTTATAAATGTTTCCAAGGACTGCTGCATAAACTATATCTGAATTATTTGGATCAACAACAATTCTAGGAACGTGTTTTGAATTAGGCAATCCTGAAAAAATCCAACTTTCACCAGCATCAAGAGATTTCCAAATCCCATAACCTGAAGAAACATTTCCTCTTACTGTCACTTCTCCACCTCCTACATAAATAATATTTGGATTAGATTGAGAAACAACGATAGAGCCAATGCTACCACCAAAATAACCATCAGAAATATTTTTATATGTTTTACCTCCATCCTCTGTTTTCCATACACCTCCACCTGTAGCTCCAAAATAATAAAGATCAGGTTTGTTTTTTACACCAGTTACTGCAGCTGACCTACCTCCTCTGAAAGGACCAATAGACCTGTAAACAAGAGACTCATAAATATTTTCAGAAAAACTTAATATATTATTTTTCTTGCCTTTTTTTTGGGAAAAAGTATTTTGTGAAAAAATAAATAAAATCGCACAAAAAACAACTATTCCATTTAGATTAAATAAAAACCTCATTTTATATGATTTAGAAAAACATAAATGTACAAAAACTAAATAATCATTAATTGAATAACCAAAACAAGTTAATTGAAAGAATAATTAAAGCTTTTTCATTTCACGATTAAGATAATAAACAGTTACAATTGTTGCTAAAAACTCTGAAACTGGAAAAGAGAGCCAAACACCGAAAACTCCCATCTTAAACGAAAACAAAAAAACTAAGGGAATAAAAAAGAAAGCTTGTCTAGTTAGTGTAAGTAAAAGAGCAGGAAGTGCCTTTCCAATAGCCTGAAAATAAGCAGCTCCTATCAATTGAATTCCTGCAATTGGTAATAATGAAAAAACTATTTTTAAAGCAATTGGAGCTTCTTTATTAATTAAATCATCAGAAGTAAATATTTTTGGAATCTGATTTGCAAGACAAAAAATCAATATTGAAATAAAAACTGCCAAAATAGTAGCATACTTAAAAGATACTTTTATTACCTCTTTAACTCTTTCAAATTTTTTTGCACCGTAATTAAATCCTGCTATTGGAAGAAATCCTTGAGTTATTCCTAAAATAGGAAAAGTTGCAAACATTAACATTCTACTAATTATCGCATAAACTGCAACAATAGATTCTCCTCCCAATTCAAATAAAATATTATTTAATAATAGTACTGTTATGCTAACCATTGCTTGTCTAACCAGAGTGACAAAGCCTAAAGAAGAAATTTGTTTTACAATACTTTTTTTTAATTTTAAATCAATAAAATTTAATTTTAATTCTGATTCTCCTGAAAGGAAGAATAACAAGATGTATGAAGCACAGACTATATAAGAAATTGTAGTTGCCCATGCAGCACCATACATTCCCATATCTAAAACATATATAAAAATATAATCTAAAAATAAATTTGAAATTGATGGTAATAGCATTGCATACATTGCAATTTTAGGCTTTCCTTCTGCTCTAATTGAGTTATTAGCCATCATACAAAATGCTAATACAGGTACTCCATAAAGAATAATAGTATAATAGATTTTAGCTGGTAAAAATAAATTACCCTTACCCCCAAATAAAGGAATGATCAAGTCAACAAAAACTAAACCAAAAATAACTAAAATAACAGTCATTAATAAAGTCATTGTAAGCTGATTACCAAAAGTTAAAATTGCTTTATTCTTTTCATTATTTCCCAAAGCCCTAGAAATAATTGATGCCCCTCCCACTCCTATAGACATTCCAAGTGCTGCTATAAAAAAAGACACAGGTAAGACAACATTAATAGCAGCTATAGCATCTGGGCCAATCCATTGTCCAACAAAAATAGTATCAATTAAAATATTAAGAGACATTACCAAAATTCCAATTGAAGATGGTACTGCATGGCGAATCAATAATTTAGGAACTAAACCTGTTCCTAAATCACTTGAGACTTCTTTTTTCATGATTAAGTATTATTTAAAGCCCATTTATTAATCCAGTTAGAAGCTGTAATAATCCAATCATCCCTATAATTTAGACATGGAACTAAATACAATTCTTTTCCTCCATTTTTTTTAAAATCTTCAGATGCCTCCATTCCTATTTCCTCTAATGTCTCAAGACAATCTGAAACAAAAGCAGGAGTTACAACAGCAATATTTTTTAACCCTTTTTTAGCAAATTCAGTAATTGTTAGATCAGTATAAGGCTTTAACCAGGAGCCAATTATAGTTACCCTAGATTGATAAGTCGTTGAAAAACTTCCTTTTTTAAGGCCTAAATTCTTTGCAACATTAAGTGTTGTAATTTCACATTGATGCCTATAACAATAATTATGAGCTTCCGATTTTTTAAAACAACATACTCCATTCATTTTACAATGAGACCTTGTTATATCAGATTTTAAAATATGTCTGTTAGGAATACCATGATAAGAAAACAATAAATGATCTATTTTTTTGTCTTTTAAAAAGTCTTTTATTGAATTTGATAAAACTTTTATATAGTCTGGTTTATTATAAAATGAAGGAAAATGAAACAACTTCATTTCTGGAAAAAATTTATTTTTTATTTCATTTGATTCAACCGTTATTGTTTCAACAGATGACATTGCAAATTGAGGATAAAGAGGAATTACTAAAACATCAATAACTCCTTTATCATTAAGTTCTTGAAGTCCAGATTTTAAAGAAGGAGTTCCATATCTCATAGCAAGTGAAACTGGAACATTGCTTTTTTTCTGAATTTTTTTATGAAATCTTTTAGAAATAACAATTAAAGGAGAACCTTCTTTCCACCAAATTCTCTTATATGCATTGGATGACTTTTTAGGACGAATATTTAAAATTAATCCTTTGACCAAAATTTTTCTAATCCATTTTGGAAAATCAATAACTCTTTCATCCATTAAAAATTGATCAAGATACTTTCTAACGTCATTAACTTCAGTGCTATTTGGAGATCCCAAATTAACAATTAAAACTCCTTTCATCTTGTTTGCTAAGATACAGACATTAAATATTTTTTTGGAGTAGTTCCATATTTCTTTTTGAAAGCTGTTATAAAATGACTGGCAGTACTATAACCTAAAAAATGTCCAATTTCATTTATGTTACTTTTTTTAGATTCAAGCATTCTCCTAGCCTCTTCCATCTTATAGTCTAGTAAATATGAGTAAATAGTATTTCCATAAATATTCTTAAATCCTTCTTTAAGCTTAGTGGTGCTTAAACCAATTTCAGAAGCTAACTCTTCTATAGTTGGAGGGTTGGACATTCTCTCTAAAACAATATCCTTTGCTAGCTTAATCTTTATTACATTTTCTTCAATTAAAAGAAAAGGACAATTTTCTATAGATTTGTCTTCACTTTTATTAAAATATAATCCTAATAGTTCATATACTTTTCCTTTAAAATACAACACCTTAATACTATCATGTATTTTAGTATTTAAAATCTGACTTAAAACTACAGCCATTGAAGGAGGAAAACTAACACTATCATAAAATTTTTTAGCATTATTATCAGGGTTTAAAAAAGATATGTGATCAGCAGATTCAGAAAAAAATGAATGAAATTTTTTTATCGGTACTAAAATACTAATTAACCAAGATCCTGGAAAAATTTTTACTTCAACAGGTAACTTTTTATCGGGATTAAAAAGTAAAATTGAATTTTCCTCATTTACATTGAAGGAATATGTTGAATTATTATACATAAAATCCAATTGACCTTTTAAACAGAAATGAAATTGAATATGATCAATATTAGTATTATGTTTTTTTGTTAATATTTTAGAAGATTCATTTTTACATCTTAAAACAAAAAAATCTTTTTCTAATTCTGAAACGTCCCATAAACTTTTTTCGATATTTTGATTATTCATTTTAATATGTTAAAATTCAAATTTCTTTCAAATATAAGCTATTTAGAACGATTATTAATTAGCTATTTATCTCTTTAAAAGAAATTAATATTACTTTTTGCGTTATTTTTTTATTTAAGTACTACTTTATTTTTGTGTTAATTAAACTTACAAGTTTGAATAATAATATAAATTGTCAAATAATTGGTGTTAATTATAAAAATGCAAATTTAGATATCAGGGGTCAGTTTAATTTAAGTGATCTTCAATTACATTCTCTTTTTTTAGAAGCTAAAGAAAAAAACTTTAAAGAACTTTTAATTATAAATACATGTAACAGAACGGAAATATTTGGATGGAATAATAACCCTGATGATTTTATAAATTTACTTTGTAAGCACTCTAATGGAGATATTAAAACTTTTGAAAAATACGGTTATATTATAAATGGAAATAAAGCAATAAGGCATTTGTTCAGAGTTGGTACTGGTCTTGATAGTCAAATTTTAGGAGATTTTGAAATAATAGGTCAAATTAAACAAAGTCTATATCGATCAAAAAGACTTAATTTAGTTAGTGGAAGACTTGAGAGGCTTGTTAATTCAGTAATTCATGCAAGTAAAAAAATTAAGAATAAAACCAAATTATCTAGCGGAGCTACTTCAGTAGCTTATGCCTCTGTTCAATATATTATAAATAATGTTAAAAATATTTCTAACAAAAAGATTGTTCTTTTTGGTGTTGGAAAAATTGGCAGAAATACATGTGAAAATCTTTTAAAACATACAAAAAACAAGCACATAGTTTTAATTAATAGAACTCAAGAAAAAGCAGAAAAAATTGGGGTGAAATTTCCTGTTATAGTTAAACCTTATGGAGAATTAACTAGTGAAATTAGTAACGCTGATGTTTTAATTGTTGCAACAAGTGGGTCAAAACCAACAATTACAAGAGATTTAATTTTTAACTCTAAAAAACTTTTGATTCTAGATCTGTCAATTCCTAGAAATGTTGAAACTCAAATTAATGAATTAAATGACATTAAAGTTGTTCATTTAGATGAATTATCTCAAATAACTGATTCAACTATTGAAAAAAGAAAAAAACATATTCCAAAAGCTGAATTAATAATTAATTCTAATTTTAAAGAATATATTTTATGGCTTTCTCAAAGAAAATTTTCTCCAACTCTTAAATCATTCAAAGAACAAGTCACACAATTAAAAAAAGAAAAACTAAATTGTCCTCATAACACTTTTTTTAGTAATAAAGCTGAAGAATTAGCTGAAAAAATTACTGGGAAAGTAGCTTCCTTTTTAAAAGAAAACCCTAACAAAGTTCCAGAAACAATTGAACTAATTAACAAGTTTTTAAAAGTTGAATCTAATAAAAATGAATAAAGTTTTAAAAATAGGAACTAGAGATAGTGATCTAGCTATATATCAAGCAAAAAAAGTTCAAAAAGCTTTAAAAATCCTTGGGAAAAATTCTGAATTAAAACTTATAAAAACTAGTGGAGATAAAAACCTAATTCAGCCTATATATAAAATGGGAATACAAGGTGTTTTTACCAAAGCTCTTGATACTGCATTAATTAATAATAAAATAGACATAGCCGTTCATAGTTTAAAAGATATCCCTACTGAAATTCCTAAACAAATTTCAATTACAGCAATTTTAAAAAGAGATTCTCCTTATGACAGTTTGGTTTATTCAAAAACATTTAAAAAATTTTCTAATAACTCAATTATTGGAACTGGAAGTTTAAGAAGAAAAGCTCAATGGTTAAGAAAATATCCAAATCATAAAACTGAAGAATTAAGAGGGAATATAAACACAAGAATTAAAAAACTTAATAACTCTTTTTGGGATGGAGCCATTTTTTCTAAAGCTGGAATTGATAGACTTAAAATAAAAAATATTGACTATAAGATTCTAGAATGGATGATCCCTTCTCCTGGTCAGGGAGTAATTGCTATATGCTCTCAAAAACAACAATTAGAGTTAGCAAAATTTTTAAAAAATCTTAATTGTGAAAAAACAGAAATGTGTGTTAAAATTGAAAGAAATTTCATAAAAATTTTAGAAGGAGGTTGTAAAGCGCCAATTGCAGCTTATGCAAAAATTGAAAATGATAAAATTATGTTCAAATCTGGTCTCTTTTCACTTGATGGCTCAACTGCAATTCTAGAAAATCAAGAACTAGACATTAATAAATCTAAAGATTGTGGTATTAATGCAGCAAAAAAGATATTTAATAAAGGTGGAAAGGAATTGATTAATAAAATAAAAAATGAATTAGAATAATGAAATTACTTTCCACTAAAATTATTTCAAAAAAATTTAGAGACCTGTTGATTAAAAACAATTATCAAATAGATGAAAAATCATTTATTAAAATATTACCCTATAAATCTATATCAAACATTTCTGTTTCAGAAAATATAATTTTTACTAGTAAAAATTCCGTTAAAATAATTTTAAAAAAACCTGAAATAAAGAACAAATTAATTGACAAAAATATTTTTTGTGTTGGAAAATCTACAGCAGAATTAATTACTAACAATAATCTTAAATTAATAAAATCAGAAGAAAATTCTAAAAAACTTTCAAAATATATTGTTGCTAATTTTAAAATATCAAAAGAGTCCTTTACATATTTCTCTGGAAAAAAAAGACTCTTGGAATTGGAAAACATCTTAAAGAAAAATGAAATTAAAATTATTGTTCATGAGGTTTATGACACTATTCTTACTCCAAAAAAAATTAATGATTTTTATGACGGGATCATTTTCTATAGTCCCTCTGCTGTAAAAAGTTTTTTTAAAGGAAATAATTCTTTAAAAAACACTTATGGTTTTTGTATTGGAAATACAACTGCAAAAGAATTAAAAAATTATTCAAATAGTTTTTCAGTTGCCAAATCAAATTCAGAAGAAAACATGTTAGTTTCCATTAATAAACATTTTAAATAGTTACCCTATTATGAAAAATGATCTTTTTTTAAAAGCTTTAAAAGGTGAAAAAGTAAATAGACCTCCGGTTTGGATGATGAGGCAAGCTGGCAGATATTTGCCCGATTTCATGAAAATAAAGAAAAAATATGATTTTTTCACTAGATGTCAAACTCCTGAAATTGCGACCGAAATAACTTTAATGCCTATAAATCAAGTTGGTCCTGATGCAGCTATTTTATTTAGTGATATTCTTGTAGTGCTTCAAGCAATGGGAATAAAAGTTGAAATGAGAAATGACATTGGCCCATGGATAAATTCTCCAATTAGGAAAATAGAAGATGTAAAAAAAGTTTGGATCCCAGAAGTTAAAGAAGAATTAGATTATGTTTTTAAGGCAATAAAAATGTCAAAAAAAGAATTAAATCAAAGGGTTCCCTTAATTGGTTTTGCTGGATCTCCATGGACTTTGTTTTGTTATGCAGTTCAAGGTAAAGGATCAAAAGATTTTAATTTAGCTAAAGAATTTTGTTTTTCTCAACCAGAATATTCAAAAATTTTACTCCAAAAAATAACTGAAACCTCAATTTCATATTTAAAAGAACAAGTTAAATCTGGAGTTGATACTATTCAAATTTTTGATTCTTGGGGAGGTTTACTTTCTCCAAAAGATTATGAGATTTTTTCTTGGAAATACATAAGTCAAATTATTAGTGAGTTAAACCCTTTAGTTCCAGTAATTATCTTTGGAAAAGGATGTTGGTTTTACTTAAATGAAATGAGTAAATCAGGAGTTTCAGCAATAGGTATTGATTGGTCATGTTCAGCAAGAAATGCTCGCTATTTAACTGGAGGAAAAATTACTCTTCAAGGGAACCTAGACCCTTCAAGACTCTTATCTCCAATTAGTGAAATTAAATCATCTGTTAAAAATATGATAAATGAATTTGGCAAAGATAATTACATAGTAAATTTAGGTCATGGCATACTTCCTAATACACCCGTTGATAACGCTAAAGCATTTATAGATTCAGTTAAAGAATATAATTATTAATGAAAAATAAATTTTATACATATTTAAAAGATTTACAAAATAAAATCACCGATGCTCTTGAAGAAATTGACCAATTAGAAAAATTCAAAGAAGATATCTGGGAAAGAAAAGAAGGTGGTGGTGGAAAAAGTAGAGTTTTAGAAAATGGTAAAATCTTTGAAAAAGCTGGAGTTAATATATCTGCAGTTAATGGGAAGTTACCAGAAAGTATGAAAGCTTATCTAAAAGTAAGTGAAACAAATTTTTTTGCATGTGGTTTAAGTTTAATTATTCATCCATTAAATCCAATGATTCCAACAACTCATGCTAATTGGAGGTATTTTGAATTATATAATAATAAATCCGAAATAATTGATCAATGGTTTGGAGGAGGTCAAGATCTAACGCCATATTACCTTTTTGAAGAAGATGCAATTCATTTTCATAAAGTTTGTAAATATTCGTGTGATAAATTTAAAAAAAAATTATACAATACTTTTAAAAAAAAATGTGACAATTACTTTTGGAACTCCCATAGAAATGAAGCGCGAGGAATAGGAGGGATTTTTTTTGATTACTTAAGAAAAGACAACAATCATACTATTGAAGATTGGTACAACTTTACAACTGAAGTTGGTAATAATTTTATTAAATCTTATACTCCTATAGTCGAAAAAAGAAAAAACACCCCTTACAATAAGGAGCACAAAAAATGGCAAGAAATTAGAAGAGGGAGATATGTAGAATTTAACTTAATTCATGATAAAGGAACATTGTTTGGGCTTAAAACTAATGGTAGAATAGAAAGTATATTAATGAGTCTCCCTCCTAAAGTTCAATGGGTATATGACCATAATATAAACCCTGAATCAGAAGAAGAAAGATTAATTAACGTCTTGAAAAAACCAAGGAAATGGATAGATTGAAAAATGTTGTTTATTTAAAATTAAGTAACTTAATAAACCTTTTTTATTAAATTAATATGGGTACTCTAACTATTCTTTTTGTTCTTCCTCTGCTAATAGTTTTTTCATATTTATTTGATTCATATGCAAGAAAAACAAAATTTCCTGCTGTAATTTTATTAATGTTAACAGGAATAATAATTAGAGTTATCTCAAACCTTTACGGTTTTGATGATTTCACTTTTCTTGAAAATTTAGTTCCAGTTATTGGAACAATTGGTCTTATATTAATAGTTCTTGAAGGTGCTTTGGAATTAGAAATTAGTATTGAAAAATTACCTGTTATTATTAAAGGTTTTTTTGCTGCTTTTGTAATACTTATTATTAATATTTGTGTGCTTAGTTTTATTTTTAAAGAAGCCTTTGGAATGAATTATATAAATTCCGTAATTTATTCTATTCCTTTATCTATAATTAGTAGTGCAGTTGCAATCCCCTCTGCTTCAGCATTATTGAATCATCAAAAAGAATTTGTTATTTATGAATCTACTTTTTCAGATATTTTAGGAATAATGATATTCAATTTTGCTATTAAACAGTTTAAAAATGAGAATCCTTTAATTGCTACCGAATCAATTATCTCATTAATTATTCAAGTAGTTGGAGTTATTTTAATTTCATTAGTTATAACTTACTTACTTTTTCGTTTAATACAAAAAATTGAACAAAAAGTAAAATTTTTCCTTATACTCGCACTTCTTATTTTGGTTTATGCTTTTGGCAAACTATTTCATCTTCCAGCTTTAGTAACAATATTTATGTTTGGAATCTTTTTGAGTAATGTGAAAATTTTATTGCCAAAATTTTTAAAACAAAATTTAAACTTAGAGCAAACTAAAAAAGACTTAAGTGAATTTCATATTCTTACAGCTGAATCTACATTTATAGTAAGAACATTTTTCTTTTTGTTTTTTGGATTTTCTATAAATCTAGAAAATTTTTTAAGCTTTTCTCCATACATATATGGTTTTCTTATATTTTTAATAATGTTCATTATAAGATATTTTTATTTAGTACTAACAACTCTTAAATTGAATACTTCTCCATTGGTTTATATGGGGCCTAGGGGTTTAATTAGCATTTTATTATTTCTGCAAATAAAAGAAATTGAGTTTATAAATTTTTCAGAATCTATAATTGATGAAAAAGTTCTTTTAATTGTTATCCTTTCCTCAATGTTTGCAATGCTTTTCGGGACAATAAAAAAAGATAATAAAACTGATGATTCAAATAAAAATGAAGATATATCAGAAAGTATTACATTACCTATTGAACCCATAGATTCATCTAATCATAACAAATAAATCAAAATTATGTTTCCAATTAATAGAAATAGACGTTTAAGAAATTCAAAAGTTATAAGAGATCTCGTTTCTGAAAATAAAATTCATTTAAATGATTTAATTGTCCCT
>CAYUZY010000016.1:0-22811 GCA_964448645.1 uncultured Flavobacteriaceae bacterium | reverse complement strand
AAATGTTTAAAACTTCCATTGATTGAACAACACCAGCACCATCATCATGAGAACCATCTCCTAAATCCCATGAATCTAGATGACCTCCAACTAATATTATTTCTTCAGGAAATTCTGATCCTTTTATTTCACCAATAACATTATGTGATAAAACATCTGGATAATTTTTACAATTTTGTTTAAAATAAAAAGTAGTTTTTGGATTAATAGATAACATAGAGCTTAATAACTCAGCACCATTAGTGCTAATAGCAGCCGCAGGTATTCTATTTCTATTTGGTATATCTCCATAATATGTTGAACCTGTATGAGGGAAATCATCTAATCGAAAATTCATAGAACGAACTATTACTCCAACCGCTCCATATTTTGAGGCTATAGAAGCTCCTTTAGTTCTTTGATCAACGGTTTTTTTATAAGCATCTAATGCGTTAAAAATAGTATCAGGCATTTTTCTATTAAATAAAACGATTTTTCCTTCTATATTTTTTTTACCTATTTTTTCTAGGTCAAAAAAGTTTTTTACTTCAACAACTTCTGCTTCAATTCCTAAATTTGGAGTAGAAATTGAACCTCCTAAAGCACATATAGGGACATTTATAGTTTTTCCTGGACCAGTTATAATTCTTGCATATTCAAAAGTTCCGCGAACCCATTTAGGAACCATAACAGGTTGTAAATAAACATTATCAATTTTTAATAAATTTAACTCTTCTTTACTCCATTGAATTGCTCTTTTTGCATTTAAAGAACCTGACAACCTTCCTCCGATTTGATTTGATAAATGATCTAACCAATTATATGATTTACCATCATTAAGTGCAACATTATATATTTTTTTAATAAATTTCTCTTGGTTATTTCGATTTTGACCAAAAGAAAAAATTGTTAAAAAAATTAATAAAAAGAAATAATTTTGTCTATTCATTTTTAGAAAGCTTATTTTGCAGTATATTTATTTATATCATCAACAGAAATCGGATTACCACCTAATATTATTAATCTCTCAATAACATTTCTAAGTTCCCTAATGTTTCCAGTCCAATTATAATCTTTAAGTAAAGATAAAGCCTCGTCAGATAATGTTTTGACTTCTATACCTTGTTCAATTGATAACTTTTTAATAAAATAATTAGATAATAAAGAAATATCTTCTTTTCTTTCATCTAATCCTGGTACCTTAATTAAGATTACTGCTAATCGATGATATAAATCTTCTCTAAAATTACCCTCTGAAATTTCTTTATTTAAATCCTTATTTGTTGCAGCAATAACTCTAACATTTACTTTAATGTTTTTATCACTTCCAACTCTCTGAATCTTTTTTTCCTCTAAAGCTCTTAAAACTTTTGCTTGAGCATTTAAGCTCATATCTGCTATCTCATCTAAAAAAACAGTTCCATTATTTGCAACTTCAAATTTTCCGGGACGATCTTTAATTGCTGATGTAAATGACCCCTTAATATGACCAAAAAGCTCACTTTCAATAAGTTCTGCTGGTATTGCAGCACAATTCACTTCAACAAAAGACTCCTTATTTCTATTACTTTGATTATGAATTTGATGTGCAACTAACTCTTTTCCAGTTCCACTATCACCTGTAATTAAAATTCTTGCATCAGTATTAGCAACTTTTGAAATCATGTCTTTTACATAATTTATAGCTGATGAATTTCCAATAATTTCATAACTCTTATTAACTCTTTTTTTAAGCTTTTTATTTTCACTTTTTAAATTATTCTTTTCAATAGCATTTCTTACAGAAGTAATTAATCTATTCAAGTCAGGAGGTTTAGATATAAAATCATATGCTCCTATTTTCATTGCTTCAACTGCAGTATTAATATTTCCATGACCAGTTAACATTATAAAAGGTAAATTTGGTTTAATCTTTTTTGATCTATTTAAAACCTCAATACCATCAATTATTGGCATTTTAATATCACATAAGACTATATCTATTTTTTTATTTTTTTCGATTTCTTCTAATCCTTCTTTACCATTTTCAGCTTCATAAATTTTATATGATTGATTTTCTTCTTTTAGAATTTTTTTTAGAACTCGTCTAATTGGTTCTTCATCCTCTATAATTAAAATACTAGTCATAAATTATTTTTATTAGTATTTTCAAAGTTATGATAAATTAAAGAAGATTGAAAAATTTAAAATAGTAGAAAGTTTAAATAAATATTTATAGATATAACTTTAATTAGTTAAACATGTCTTTAACTTTTTGAAAAAATGATTTATCCGAACTTTGTGGATCAGGTTGAAAATTATCATCATCCACCATGTTTTCAAAAAATTTTTTTTGTTCCTTGTTTAAAGTTTTTGGAGTCCAAACATTTATATGAACAAGTAAATCTCCTGTTTTATAACCATTTAAACTTGGTAAACCCTTACCCCTAAGACGAAGTGTTTTTCCAGATTGGATTCCAGATTCAAGTTTAATTCTAACTTTTCCTTTTAATAAATTAACTTCTTTTGAAACACCCAAAGTAGCTTCAGAAAAATTTATATATAAATCATAATGCAAATGATTGTTTTCCCTTACAAATATTGGATGATCAATTTCTTCAATCAAAACAAGAAGATCACCAGAAATCCCCTCTGCTGGAGATTCATTTCCTTTTCCTTCAACCTTTAATTGCATTCCTTCTTCTACTCCTGATGGAATTTTTATCGAAACTGTTTCTTCTTTATTTATCATTCCATTTTGATCAGATCCAATTGGTTTATTTAAAATTGATTTTCCAGAACCAGAACACACATTACAAGTAGTAGAAGTTTGCATTCTGCCAAGTATAGTATTTGTTATTTTCATAACTTGTCCATTCCCATTACATGATGAGCATGTACCATATTTTACTCCAGGAGCTTGAACTTTCCTAGGTACTTTAATTTTTTTTTCAACACCATTTAAAATTTCTTCAAGTGACAATTTAACCCTTATTCTCATATCACTGCCTCTAGATCTAGAGCCTCTTCCTCCAAATCCTCCAGAAAAACTACCACCAAAAGCGCTACCAAAAATATCTCCAAATTGACTAAAAATATCATCCATATTCATGCCTCCACCAAATCCTTGGCCACCTTCAAATGCAGCATGACCAAATTGATCGTACTGAGATTTTTTTTGAGGATCACTTAAAATCTCATAAGCCTCAGCAGCTAATTTAAACTGAGATTCAGCCTCTTTATCCCCAGGATTTTTATCTGGATGATACTGAATTGCTTTTTTTCTATATGCTTTTTTTATTTCTGATGAAGAAGCACTTTTTGTAATACCTAAAACTTCATAATAGTCTTTTTTCATAATAAATTATTCAGCAACAACAACTTTAGGATAACGAATAATTTTTTCTCCTAATTGATATCCTTTTTCAATTATATCTATAATTTTGCCCTTTTCATAAGATTTTTTTGATGGAATTTGAGTAATTGCTTCATGAATTTCTGCATCAAAAACATCTCCCTTTAATGTTTTGGTTTCAGATAAACCATTAGATTTTAAAATCTCAATAAATTTATTAAAAATCAATTTGAAACCATCTATTTGATCATCTGCTTCAATATTATCAGACTGTTTTGTTGCTCTATTAAAATCATCTAAAATTGGAATTAATGAACTCATGACCTCATTGTTAGCAGTTTTAAAAAGTTCTAAACGTTCTTTAGCAGTTCTTTTTTTATAATTTTCAAATTCAGCAAAAAGTCTTACATATTTATCTTTTTCTTCTGTTAGTTCTTTCTTTAATTTAATAATATTCGTATCTCGTTTTGTATTTGATTTAGGTTTTGAATTAGCAGATAAAGATTTTTTCTTTCTAGAATTAGATTTGTTTTGCTTCATTTCTTTGTTTATAAACTTTATATCAAAATTACTGCCATTTTATTATATATTGTCAAAATGTCATTAATTTAAAATGTCTTTTAAAGCCTTTTCTATATCTGCATATTTAAAAACATATCCTTTTTGTAAAACTTTTTCAGAACTTACACGATGACTGGAAATTAATATCTTACTCATTTCTCCTAAAATAATTTTTAAAAAAAAACTTGGAATATTTGGCATAATATAAGGTCTATTTAAAGTTTTTAATATTAATTCCATCAATTTATTTTGATTAATTGGTTGAGGAGAAACAGCATTATATATTCCATCCCATTTCTCTTTAATTGACAATAAAAAAATTTCAACAAGGTCATCAATATGAATCCAAGATTGAAATTGATTTCCAGATCCGAAAGAAGAAATCAATCCAAAGTTTCCATAAGTTTTTATTGTTTTTAAAAAACCTCCAGAAGAAAAAACTAGACCAATTCTTAAATTAACAACCTTAATTCCATATTTTTTAAAATTAAATGATGATTTTTCCCAATCATAGACTAATCTTTCTAAAAAATTTGAAGGATAAATTTTATTTTTTTCATAGTGAATTTTTTTATCATCAGATTTATAAATTCCAATAGCTGATGCACAAATGAGGCTTTTTATTTTATGAGTAAACTTTAATTCTCTAATAGAATTAAATAGTAATTTAGTGCTTAAAACTCTGCTTTCATAAATTCTCTTTTTATATTTTTTTGTCCATCTTTTTGAAATCTTTTTACCCGATAAATGAATAATTGAATCAACACCATTAAAACAATTTAAATCTATAATGTTTTTTTTTGGGTTCCAAAAAAACCCTTTTGCATTTTTAATCGATTTTAACTTGCTTCTTCTAGTTGTTAAAAAATTTATTTCAAAGGAATTTTCTGCAACTCTTTCAATAATTTTTCGTCCAATAACTCCTGTAGCTCCAGTGATTAAAAGTTTCATATAATAAAATTAAATCTTAACGGCTCTTATCATTTCTCTTTTTCCAATTGGCCCATCTATTTTTTCTACTTTCATTCCTAATTTTATAAGAGCCCTCCTTAAGTTTCCCATTGATGAATATGTAACAAATACTCCAAATTTATTTAATGACCTTATAATTGGTTTAAAAAGATCTTCTTTCCATAACTCAGGTTGAACTCGCGAACCAAATGCATCATAATAAATAATATCATACTTGAAAGAAAATTCAAAACTCTGAATTTTTTTATTAATTTTTAAAAAATTAAATTTTCTTTCTATCAAATGAGTTTCTTCCCATGATTTATTATGTAGTTTGTCAAATATTAATTCTGTTTTTTTATTATTAAAGAATTTTGAGTAATCCAAAAATTTAATTTCATTTTTAGTCAATGGGCTGGAATCAATTGTTTGGTAATTTATTTTTAGTTTATTTTCAATTGAAAACTCATATGTTAATATTGTATTCAAACCTGTTCCGAAACCCATTTCAAAAATATTACATGAATTAACATTCGGATTAATCTTTTTCCAAAATTTTAAACCATTTCTTATAAATACATATTTTGATTCTGATACAGCGCCATGTTTTGAGTGATAGGATTCGTTTAAATCTTTTAAATAAATAGTTGGACTTCCATCTTTAGTAATTATTTTTGATTTATTCATTATAATTATAAAATTATTAAGTTAATCATGATTGATTTAATAAAATCGTAAAAACTTAAAATTTTCATTCCTAAAGAAGTTATTTTTATATTATTAATTTTTACTTTTTTTTTTAATATTTTTTTAAATGGAAATTGTAAAAATTGATAAAAGTAGAATATCAGAAGTAAACTTTTCTAACTTAATTTTCGGAGAAGAATTTACTGATCATATGTTCACATGTGATTATATAGAAGGAAGGTGGATTAATCCTAAAATCATTCCATATAAAAAATTAAAAATGGATCCATCTTCAAGTGTTTTGCATTATGGACAATCAGTTTTTGAGGGAATGAAAGCTTATAAAGATGGTAATGATGAAGTTTTTATGTTTCGCCCAGAAGAAAACTTCAAAAGATTGAACAAGTCTGCTAAAAGATTAAGTATTCCTGAATTTCCGAAAAAATTTTTTTTTAATGCTTTAGAAGTTTTATTAAATTTTGATAAAGAGTGGATAATTCCTGGTATAGGAAATTCTCTATATATAAGGCCCTTTATTTTTGCTAATCAAGCTGGTGTTCAGGCATCACCTGCAAATAAATATAAGTTTTTAATTATTTGCACTCCTGTTAAAGCATATTACAGTGATAAAGTTAATGTTTTAATTGCAGAAAAATATAGCAGAGCTGCAAGTGGAGGTGTCGGTTATGTAAAAGCAGCTGGTAATTATGCTGCACAATTTTACCCAACTAGCCTTGCTCAAAAACAAGGTTATGAACAAATTATTTGGACAGACGCAAATAATCATGAGTATCTTGAAGAAGCTGGAACAATGAACATTTTTTTTAGGATTGGTGATAATCTTATAACAGCACCCAATAATGATAGAATTTTAGATGGGGTTACTAGAAAAAGCGTTATAGAGCTATGTAAATATTTAAAAATAAATATTGAAGTTAGACCTATATCGGTTAACGAATTACTCTTAGCTCATAAAGATAACTCTTTAAAAGAAATTTTTGGTTCAGGAACTGCAGTGGTGATATTACCTATTAAAAGCTTTAATTATAAAAATGTTCATTATAATATTCCAGAAAGCAAAGATCCTAAATCAGAATTTCTTAAGAAAAAAATTATGAATATTCAATATAATATAGAGGAAGATCCATTTAAATGGAGATATAAGATACCAAAGCTTACTTTTTCAAAATAGCTTTTATATTTGGCTTAAAATAATTTGGACCCTTCATAACTTTTCCGTCATTTCTGTAAATTGGTTTTCCGCCCTGGCCTAATTTACTCATATTACTTCGCTGTATTTCTTCAAAAACTTCTTCAATTTTGTTTTGAAATCCATGAGTAATTATTGTCCCACATAGAATATATAACATATCACCTAACGCATCCGCAACCTCAACAATGTCATTTTTTTTTGCTGCTTCGAAATATTCTTCATTTTCTTCTTTCATCAAATTAAACCTAAGTTTAATTAACTCTTTATCTACATTTACAGTAGGTGAATTATTAATTAATAATTCATATGCCTTATGAAATTTTTTTACTGCATTTATTGGTTTATTGATCATATATATAAGTTATGTTAGTTTAAATTCTAATTTTATAAAAAATAAAAAATTTAGATGTTTAGTATTGGTCAACAAATTTTTGCAATCCTGTTTGTAATTTGTTTTATAATAATAATATCCATTTCATATAGTAAAGATAGAAAACAACAAAGAGAATACTTTAAAGGAAGTTATAAAATATTAATCGTTTTTTTTATAATTCTAAGTATCCTATTTTTAATTAAATTTCTTACACAAAATTGAAACAGTTTTTAATTATTTTTCTTGGCGGTGGAATAGGATCATCTTTAAGATATATGATCGGGAAATTTCTTCCATATAGCAAAGGAGAATTTCCTCTATCAACTTTTTTAGTCAATTTAACAGGATGTTTTTTAGTTGGATTTTTTTTTCAAATACTTTCAAAAACTGATTTATTAAAATCAGACTTATCTCTTTTTTTTATAATTGGATTCTGTGGAGGTCTTACTACTTTTTCAACATTTAGTTTTGAAAGTGTTGATTTAATTAAAGAAAATTCATTTATAATTCTTTTATATTACAACTTTGTTAGTATTTTTTTAGGCTTAATAATGGTCTATATAGGAACTTTATTAGGAAAAAATTTTGTTTAAAATATTAAGCTATCCCATTTAGCTAAATTCTATCTATTTGATATTTTATTAATTAAAAAATAAATATTTGTTAATTTTTTATATAAAATTTTAGCAAATACTTAAAAGTTTACTTTTTCTTTAAACCCTTCATGTCATTCATTTATCATAAGAATAATTTTGTTGTGTTATTAACTAAATAAATTTTATTATGAAAAAAATTAAAAAGACTCTTAATATTTTAATTCTTGTTCTAATATCTATTTTCTCGTCAAATCAAACTTTTGGACAAGTAGATATTGGTGCAGACATTATGAGCAGGTATGTTTGGAGAGGTGCAGCTTATTCAAATGGGCCTTCAATCCAACCATATATGTCATATACTACCGGTGGTTTTGAAGTTGGTTTTTGGGGTGCTTATGCCAATGATATGATGGCTGATGAACTGGATTTTTATGCATCAGCTTCTATTGGACCTGTTGCATTGACTTTAACTAATTATATTTTTCCTGATGTAACAACTGGAGGATCGACTAAATATTTTGACAGTGGTATTTGGGAAGGAATGTTAGGTTTGGAATTAGGACCTGTAAGCTTAACTGGAGCTTATTTTTTTGAAGATGGCGATACATATATCTCTGCTGGTATTCCTCTTGGAGATTTAGGGTTCACTGTTAGTCTTGGTGATGGTTTTTATACTGAATCAGGTGATATGGAAATAATGGAAATTGGTGCAAGTTATGGAAAAGAAATAAAAATTACTGAAAATTTTTCTTTACCATTATCAGGTAATTTAATTTACAATCCTTCCTTTGATCAAATGTATTTAGTTTTCGGAATCTCACTATAATATAAATTCCATTAAATTGAATTAAATTATTTAAAAAATCAAAAGTTATGAAAAAAGTAGAAGCAATCATCCGTAAATCAAAATTTGATGAAATAAAAGAAGCTCTTCACGACGTTGAGGTTAACTTTTTTAGTTACTGGGACGTAACGGGTGTAGGTAACGAAAAAGAAGGGCACGTTTACAGAGGAATTAGTTATAGTACCTCTGAAATTCAAAGACGATATTTATCTATTGTTGTAAATGATGACTTTGTAGATAAAACGGTCAAGGCAATAATAAAGTCTGGAGCTACTGACAAGGTTGGTGATGGTAAAATATTTATCCTTCCTGTTGAAGAAGCATATAGAATAAGAACTGGAGAAAAGGGAGGGCAATCTCTCAATTAAAAATTTTAAAATAAATTAATATGGAAACAGCGCTTTTTACAGCAAATAATGTATGGATGATGGTCTGTACAGCACTTGTGTTTTTTATGCACTTAGGATTCTCATTTTTAGAAATAGGTCTTACACGTCAAAAAAACACTGTTAATATATTATTCAAAAACTTCTTTGTTATAACAATAGGGATTTTACTCTATGCCTTAGGAGGTTTTAATCTTATGTATCCTGGATTTGAAGAGGGATCCATGGGAATACTTAAGTTTGCAGGCTTTGGAATTGGAGCTCCAGAAGGAGGAATGACTCCTGGTTATGCAGATGGAGGATATACCTGGTGGACTGATTTTCTTTTTCAAGCCGTTTTTGCAGCTACAGCTGCTACAATAGTCTCTGGAGCTGTTGCAGAAAGAATTAAGTTAAGTGGGTTTATGTTATTTACAACATTATATGTAGGACTTGTATACCCAATAGTAGGTTCTTGGAAATGGGGAGGTGGATTTTTAGATGAAATGGGATTTTATGATTTTGCAGGATCTACATTGGTTCACTCTGTTGGAGGTTGGGCTGCTTTAATAGTTGTATACTTTTTAGGTTCTAGAATAGGTAAATATAATAAAGATGGTACTCCTAATGCTATTCCAGGACATAATATACCTTTAGCCTCAGCTGGAGTTTTAATTCTTTGGTTAGGTTGGTTTGGATTTAATGGAGGGTCTGTTTTATCAGCTGATCCTGAGTTAACTTCACTTACTCTTGTTAATACTTGCTTGGCTGCTGCTGCTGGAGGTATCTCATCAGCATTATTATCTAATATTCTATACAAAAACTTTGATTTAACTATGTTTATGAATGGGGTTCTTGGAGGGCTTGTTGGTATTACTGCTGGTGCAGATCAAATGGGACCAAATTCTGCAATATTAATAGGAGTTATAGCTGGAATTATTTTAGTTTTTGGTGTTAGTTTACTTGATAAATTTAAGCTTGACGATCCTGTTGGAGCAATAGCGGTTCACTTAATATGTGGAATATGGGGAACTCTTGCTGTTGGGCTTTTTGGAGCAATGAAAGGTGTTGACCAATTTCTTACTCAATTAATTGGAGTTGGAATAATAGGCGGCTTTAGTTGTATAACAGCAATAATTATTGTTTTAATTGTTAAATCAACTACGGGTTTACGTGTAGACAAAGAAGAGGAAATAAAAGGCTTAGATCTTTCAGAACATGGAATGGACGCTTATGCTGATTTTAGGTTAAATCAACATTAAAAAAATTATAAAATATAAAAAGAAGGCTTTTATAGTTAGATTGCTTTATTTGTACCCATTGAATTTTTATTCAATGGGTTTTTTTATCTTTATTAAAAACTGATATATGAAACTTAATTATTTAATTTTTGCTGTATTTATATTTTTTTTAAACATTCATTTAACGAATTCTCAAACTCAAATTTCTGAAGGACCATTCTCTCAACTAATTATTAGAGGAGGTACTCTAATTAATGGTAATGGAGCTCCACCCATTGGGCCTGTAGACATAGTAATTGAAAAAAATATAATTACTAAAATTGTAACTGTTGGTTATCCTGGCATAAAAATTAATCAAAATAAAAGACCTGTTTTAAATAAAGGAGGAAAAGAAATAAATGCATCAGGTATTTACATACTCCCCGGATTTATTGATATGCATGCTCATATTGGCGGAATTAGTCAAGGAGCAGATTGGGATTATGTATTTAATCTTTGGTTAGCTCATGGGGTTACAACTGTAAGAGAAGTTGGCGGAAGAGGTCGTGACTGGACTCTTGATTTAAAAAAGAAAAGTAAAAAAAATTTAATAATTGCTCCAAGAATAATACAACACACTTCTTTTGGACAAGGCTCAAAAAACAAAATCAGTACTTCTGAAGAAGCTCGTCAGTGGGTTAGAGATAATGCAAAAGCAGGTTCTGACGGTATAAAATTTATGGGTGCAGCACCTGAAATTATGAAAGCTGCCTTGGATGAAAATAATAAACTTGGATTAAGCTCTTCTTGTCATCATGCTCAACTAAGTGTTGCTAGATGGAATGTTCTTAATTCTGCAAGAGCAGGTCTAACATCAATGGAACATTGGTATGGTTTGCCAGAAGCTTTATTCTCTAATAAAACAGTTCAGAATTACCCTTTAAACTATAACTATCAAAATGAACAACATAGATTTGGGGAAGCTGGAAAACTTTGGGCTCAGGCATCTCCTCCATATTCAGATCACTGGAATAAAGTTATGAATGAATTAATATCGCTTGATTTTACTATCGACCCTACTTTTAATATATATGAAGCTAGTAGAGACTTACACCGTGCAAGAAGACTTGAATGGCACGAAGATTATACACTTCCAAGCCTATGGAGATTCTATCAACCAAGCAGAATATCTCATGGTTCTTATTGGCATTATTGGGGTACTGAACAAGAAATCTCATGGAAAGAAAATTTTAGACTTTGGATGACTTTTATAAATGAATATAAAAACCGAGGAGGAAGAGTTACTGCAGGGTCAGATTCAGGTTTTATATTTCAATTATATGGATTTGCTTATATAAGAGAACTTGAACTTTTAAGAGAAGCAGGATTCCATCCACTAGAAGTAATAAGATCTGCAACTTTAAATGGTGCTGAAGCTCTCTCAATGGATAATTTAATTGGTTCTATTGAAATAGGAAAACTTGCAGATCTCGTTTTAATAGAAGAAAATCCTTTAGAAAATCTTAAAGTTTTATATGGTACAGGAGCAATTAAATTAGATGATAAAAATAATGTTGTAAGAGTTGGAGGAGTTAAATATACTATTAGGGATGGTGTAATATATGATTCTAAACAACTATTAAAAAATGTAAAAAAAATGGTAGAAATTGCAAAAGAAAAAGAAGGATTTGTAATTTCGCAACCTGGTAATTAAAGCTAGGTAAAAAATGCATCGTTTAATACTTTTAATGCACTGTCCTGATCAAAAAGGAATTATAGCTCATGTCACTAATTTTATAAACGATAAAAAAGGAAACATTGTTTATATAGATCAATATGTAGACAGGTTAAATAAAACTTTTTACATGCGTGTTGAAGTTGAAGTTGAGAAATCAAATGATTATTTCAATAATTTTAAAAAAGACTTTAATAAAATATTAGGAAATAAATTTAAACTTATTTGTGAATTCTATTTAAAAGAAAAAAAGTCAAAAATGGCTGTCTTTGTTTCTAAATATGATCATTGTTTATATGATATTTTATCTCAACATAAATCTAATAATCTTAACTGTTATATTCCTTTTATTATTAGCAATCATTTAGATTTAGAAGTTATAGCGAATAGATTTGAAGTTCCTTTTTATCATATACCTGTTAAAAAATCAAATAAAGAAAAAGCTGAGGAAATGCAAATTAAAATTTTAAAAGAAAACAAAATAGATTTTATTGTTCTAGCAAGATATATGCAAATTTTATCTCCTAAACTAGTTGGTTTATTTAAAAACAAAATTATTAATATTCATCATTCTTTTCTTCCTGCTTTTCCTGGAGCTAAACCATACCACTCAGCCTTTAAAAGAGGTGTTAAAATTATAGGCGCCACAAGCCATTATGTTACTGATGAATTAGATGGTGGGCCAATCATAGAACAAGATACTGTAAGAGTTTCTCACGTTCATGGTGTTAATGATTTTATTTCTAAAGGACAAGATCTTGAAAGAATAGTTTTAATTAGAGCATTAAAACTTCATACTGAAAGAAAAGTAATGATTTATAGTAACAAAACTATAATTTTCAATTAGTCATTAACTAAAAATTTAAAAAGCCCTTTATTGAATTTATCAGGATTTTCAATATTAACAACATGTCCACATTTTGAAATTGTAAGTAATTTCGAATTTTTATGAATACTAACAATCTTCTTAACAAAAGAAAGAAACATATAATCTTGACTTCCCATTATATATAAAGTAGGAATTTTAACATCTACTTTTCTATAATTTTTTAATAATGGTAATATATCTGAAGTTAATTTATACCATCTCTTAAATTCATCCTGTGTAAGTTTTTTTGCTTCTTTAATAAAAATTTTTCTAGAATTTTTATGATTTTTATATGGCATAATAACTAGTGAAAAAAACTTATAAATCCACATAAAAGGCAGAATAGATTGAGTTATTTTACCAAAAAACATTAAAAATTTAGATTGTAAATTTAAATCTAAAATTGCTCCCCCTAATATCATTTTATTCATTCTACAAGGATAGTTTTCTGCAATTTTTCTAATTAATATACTTCCTAAAGAAATTCCAATAAAATGAGATTTATCAATTTTCTCATTATTTAAAACTTCTATAATATCATCAGAAACAGAATCAAAAGAATATTCCTTATTAATATTTATATCCTTCGATCTTCCATGACCTCTTAAATCTATTAAAATTAAATTAAAATATTTTCTAAAAAATCTAACTTGATGAAACCAAATGGATGAATTCCCCCCTGCTCCATGAATAAAGGTTAACCATTTGGAATCATTTTTTTTAGATAAATATTTTTTATAAAACAACATTATATAATTCCTTTTTTAATGAGCTGTTTAGACATTTCTTTTTGTATTAAACTTGATATTTCTGCTGATTTTTTAGTATAATCACGAGAATTGTCACAATAAATTATTTGTCTTGAAGAATTTACAATTATTCCACAGTTATCATTTAAACCTAGTTTACAAACATCAGACAAACTACCTCCCTGAGCTCCAATTCCAGGTACTAAAAGAAATGAATTTGGAATAATTTTTCTTATCTCTTTTAAAGATTCTGCTTTTGTAGCTCCAACTACATACATCAAATTGTCTTTATTTTTCCAATTTTGACTCTTTTTAATAACAGATAGATATAAAGGTGTTCCTTTTTCAGATTGAAACTGAAAATCAGAAGATCCAGAATTAGATGTTAAAGAGAGTAAAATAGTATGTTTATTATCATATTCTAAGAAAGGTTCAATTGAATCTTTTCCCATATATGGAGCAACAGTAATTGAATCAAAGTTTAATGTTTCAAAAAATGTTTTTGCATATTTTGAAGACGTATTTCCAATATCTCCCCTTTTAGCATCTGCAATTGTAAAAATTTCGGGATAACTTAAATTAATGTAATTGATAACTTTTTCTAATGAATTCCACCCTTTTAAACCATATGACTCAAAAAAAGCAACATTAGGCTTATAAGCTATTGCAAATGAAGATGTTGAATCTATAATTCCTTTTGAAAATTCAAAAATTGGATCATCATATTTATGAAGGTGTTTTGGGATTTTATTTAAATCAACATCTAAACCAACACACAAGAAAGACTTTTTTAGTTTAATTTGATCAATTAGATTTTCTATTTTCATATTATATCTTCAGTCTCTTTTAATTTTTGTGTGTTTTGAAATAATTGAATTTCATCAATTAATTTTTGTATATCACCATTAATAATATTAGTTAAATCATAAAGGGTTAGACCTATTCTGTGATCTGTAACTCTTCCTTGAGGATAATTATATGTTCTAATCTTTGCAGATCTATCTCCAGAAGAAACCAAAGAATTTCTTTTTTCAGAATCTGATTCCAGTTTTTTTGATAATTCCAGTTCATATAATCTAGACCTTAAAACTCGAAGTGCTTTTTCTTTATTTTTATGCTGAGACTTTTGATCTTGACACTGAGCTACAATACCAGTTGGTTCATGAGTTAATCTAACCGCAGAGTATGTTGTGTTTACTGACTGTCCACCAGGACCTGAAGAACAAAAAAAATCTACTCTTACTTCGTTCATGTCTATTTCAATATCAAATTCTTCAGCTTCAGGCAAAATCATTACTGTAGATGCAGATGTATGTACTCTTCCTTGCGTTTCTGTTTGAGGAACTCTTTGCACTCTATGGACACCTGATTCATATTTTAAAACACCATATACATCTTCACCCGATACTTCAAAAATAATTTCTTTAAAACCTCCTGCAGTCCCTTCATTTGAATCAACAAAACTTGTAGTCCATCCTCTTGATTGACAATACTTACTATACATTCTGTATAAATCTCCTGCAAAAATGCTTGCTTCATCTCCTCCAGTCCCAGCTCTAATCTCAATTACAACATTTTTAGAATCTTCAGGATCTTTAGGAATTAGTAAAAGTTTAATTTCCTCTTCTAAATCTGACAATTTTATTTTAGAATCTTCAAACTCAGTTTTAGCCATTTCAACCATTTCAGAATCATCATCACTGTTTATAATAGATTCGGCCTCTTTAATAGATGATAGTAAAAGTTTATAAACTTTAATTTTTTCAATAAAAAAAGATAAGTCTTTATATTCTTTATTTAACTTTATATATCTTTTTTGATCAGCAATAATATCAGGTTGTATAATAAGATCTGAAACCTCATTATATCTTTGTTCAACAATATTTAACTTATCAATCATTGATTGTTTAATATGTATGCAAATTTATTTTAAATTTTGTCTTTATTAACCTCTATTTTAAAAGAAATTTTAATTAAATCATCAATTTTAACTCCTAAAAATGATGGTAATTTCATACCAAAATCACTTAATATAAGTTCAAAGTTACCATTTAATAGAATTTGATTTTCTTCAAATTTTATTTTTGAGTATATTATCTTCTCTAAACTTTTTCCAAAAAAAGTTAATTTTCCAAAAAATTCAATTTCATCTTTTACGTATTT
Organism: uncultured Flavobacteriaceae bacterium; assembly: GCA_964448645.1. Taxonomy (GTDB): domain Bacteria; phylum Bacteroidota; class Bacteroidia; order Flavobacteriales; family Flavobacteriaceae. The sequence goes on along the minus strand of CAYUZY010000016.1, from coordinate 7,173 downwards.
TATATTATCTGAATAAAATCTTATTTGAGGATATTTTAAAGATTCTAATACTTCTAACGCGTGTGAATCTCTATTAGGGTTGCCAGAATCAAAATCTTCGACTTTAATTAAAATAGCTATATCAGAAATATTTAACTCTGAATTAACTACAAATAATCCAAAAACATTATTATTTATTCCCTCCCAACTATGTAAAATATGGTTTCCTGAATATGAAATATATGATGAGCTAGTATTTATTTTCCACTTTTCTGATTGAGAGAAAACTAGGTTTGAAAAAATTAATATAAAACAAAAAATATTTTTTTTTGACATAATTAAAATTTAAAAACTATAACTGCTGTTGCGTAACTTGCAAATGCAGTATAAGCAGAATATTTATGAATTTTCTTGTTTTTTTTCTTGAAAATAGTAGTAGATACCATAGCTGGAAAATGAATCATTGCAAGAATTTTATGTGCTTTAATAGAATTAAAACCTTTTATTTTTTTATTAATTAAAGGTGGTGGTGTAAAAAGCGAAAGGCCAGCTCCAGTAAAATATGCAATTGTAGATAATTCCCCCATTTTTTTATGTTTATCATATACCGAATAATCTCCATTATATAATTTACCTCCTAAAATACCTTGATATATCATACCTCCAAGAGTAATAAAGCCTATATATTGATGAGTTTTAAGCATAGCTCTTCTAAGTTTTAATTCCCTTTCCCTGTTTTTTATATTTAATGTAGATATTTTTAAAACTCTTGCTAGTCCTTTTTCTCCCCATAAAAATCTTTGAGTAAAAACCATTTTATCAGGGAGTAATTTACTCTGTTTTAACTCATCAGTTTCAATTTGATTAAATAAATCTAATTCTTGAGAAATAACTGAAAAGGGTATTAATATTAAATAGTACAAGCTTTTTTTAATCATATTAATTAGATTCTTTTAAAATTATTAACTATAAATTAAACTTGAATTTTCATGTTTAATTGTAAGTTGCTTTTCTGAAGCAGGTTTAACACGTCCAATTATTTTAGCCTCTACATTAAAGCTTTTTGAAATATCAATAATTTTTTGAGCATATTTCTCTTCAAGATAAACTTCCATTCTATGTCCCATGTTAAAAACTTCAAACATTTCTTTAAGATCTGTCTTTGATTCCTCTTTAATTAATTTAAATAAAGGAGGTATATCAAAGAGATTATCTTTTACAATATGTAGTTTATCAACAAAATGAAGTATTTTGGTTTGGGCTCCTCCACTACAATGGATTATTCCATGAATGTTTTTTTTGTCTAATTTTTTAAAAACTTGACTAAATATTGGAGCATAAGTCCTTGTTGGAGACAAAACGAGTTTACCAATATCAACTGATAATTTGTCATAATTATCTAAAAGTTTTTTAGTTCCCGAATAAATCAAATTATCATTTATTTTATGATCATAACTTTCTGGGAATTTTTTAGCTAAATCTTTTGAAAAGACATCATGTCTTGCCGAAGTTAACCCATTACTTCCCATTCCTCCATTATATGAGTCTTCATATGATGCCTGACCAGATGATGCTAATCCAACAATTACATCTCCAGATCTAATATTACTATTATCAATAATTTCAGTTTTTTTTATTCTAGCCGTAACTGTTGAATCAACAATAATGGTTCTAACTAGATCACCTACATCTGCAGTTTCTCCGCCTGTACTATAAATTGAAACTCCATATTTACTTAATTTTTCAATCAACTCTTCAGTACCTTCTATAATGGCTTTAATAACTTCTCCTGGTATACAGTTTTTGTTTCTGCCAATAGTTGAGGATAAAAGAACATTTTCAGTAACACCTACACAAATTAAATCATCAATATTCATTATTAATGCATCTTGAGCAATTCCTTTCCAAACTGAAAGATCTCCAGTTTCTTTCCAATAAACATATGCTAAAGAAGATTTAGTTCCTGCTCCATCTGCATGCATAACTATAGCATAATCATTACTATTTGTTAAATGATCTGGTATTATTTTACAAAAGGCTTTTGGATATAAACCCTTATCAATATTTTTTATAGCATTATGAACATCTTCCTTCTGGGAAGAAACTCCTCTATTAATATATTTATCAGACATTTATTTTTTTTGTAAAATTAAACTTTTAAAATATTTTAAACACTTTCATTAATGTTTTTAAAAAAAATATTTTCCGTTTAGTTTAAGATCATTAAAATTTTAAATAAAATTTAAAATTTTAATAAAAAATTATCAAAAACTAAATTTATTTAGCTAATAAATATGGGGTTAATAAAAATTAATAAATGACAAGATAAATATTTATAAATATTCATCTTAAATTATATTTTTACTATATACTAAAATTAAATAAAATCATGAGTAAATCTAAACTTGAATATATTTGGCTGGATGGTTATGTGCCAACGGCTAACTTAAGAAGTAAAACTAAAGTTGTAGACAATTTTAGCGGAAAACTAAAAGATGTTCCAATGTGGGCTTTTGATGGAAGTTCTACCCAACAAGCTGAAGGTGGTTCCTCTGATTGTTTATTAAAACCTGTTGCTATTTATCCTGACCCAGGTAGAAAAAATGCTTTTTTAATTATGAATGAAGTATTAAATCCAGATGGTTCTCCTCATGTTTCAAATGGGAGAGCAACTATTGATGATGATGATAATGATTTCTGGTTCGGTTTTGAACTAGAATATTTTTTATGGGACCCTGAAACTAATCTCCCTCTAGGTTTTCCAAAAGATCAAACTCCTCAAGGCCAATTCTACTGTTCAGTTGGTGGAAAAAACACCTTTGGAAGAGAAGTTATGGACCAACATTTAGATATCTGTCTTGAAGCAGGAATAAATGTTGAAGGAACAAATGCTGAAGTTGCTGCTGGACAATGGGAATTTCAAACTTTTGCTAAAGGAGCAAAACAGGCTGGTGATGAAATGTGGGTTGCAAGATACTTACTTGAAAGAGTTGCCGAAGATTATGGTTTAGCTATTGAATATCATCCAAAACCTCTTGGGGCAACTGATTGGAATGGTTCTGGTATGCATGCAAATTTTTCTAACACAACTCTAAGAACTTGTGGATCAAAGGAGACTTATGAAAAAATATGTGAAGCTTTTAGACCTGTCGTAAAAGAGCATATAGCTGTATATGGTGCTGATAATGATCATAGATTAACAGGAGAACATGAAACACAATCTATTAATGAATTTAGTTATGGAGTTTCAGATCGTGGAGCTTCAATAAGAATTCCTATTATGACAGTTGAAAGTGGATGGAAAGGTTGGTTAGAAGATAGAAGGCCAGCTTCAAATGGAGATCCATATAAAATTGCTGGAAGAATAATTAAAACTGTTAAAGGGGCTAAGGTTTAATTATATTTTTATATTTTAATTTTAGTAAGAGCGTTCTAATTAATTTAGAGCGCTTTTTTTATAGAATTAAAGGAATAATAAAAGACAAATAAAGGCTAAAAAGAATTATACCGTTTAATCTGCCAAGGTTTTTCCCTCTTGGAAAGAAAACCATTGGAAGAAGTAAAAAAGAAATAAATATCATCCAAAGAAAATCATTACTTAACAATCCAGAATCTACAGGTTTTATAGGCATAATTGATGCTGTTATTCCCATAACAGCAAGAATATTAAAAATATTTGACCCAATTAAATTTCCTAGAGATATGGCCTTTTCTTTATTAGCAATTGCAATGATCGAGGCTGACAGTTCTGGTATACTAGTTCCAATTGAAACTACTGAAATACTAATGATTCTCTCACTAACTCCTAACTTCATAGCCAACTCAACTGCACCTTGAACAAGAACCTCTGAACCTAACCATAAAAAAAAGCCCCCAATAAATAAATAAATTAATGTGTTAAATGTTGTTAATCTTTTCTGATCATCAATTATATCATCGATATTATCTGTTTTTTGAAACTTAATTAAATAAAACAAAAAAATTATTAAGATTAAAACCATTATAATTCCTTCATACCTGTTAAGCTCTTTATCAAAAACAATAAACAAGTAAAAAAGGATAGTCGCTCCCATCATCATTGGCCAATCTTTCTTATAAAAATTGTCACCCACATTAATTGGAGATATCATTATAATTATAGCTAAAACGAAAGCAAGATTTGCAATGTTAGATCCAATAACATTTCCGAAAGCTAAATCAGGAAATCCTGAAACAGCTGCCTGAATGCTTACAATAAGTTCTGGAGCTGATGTAGCAAAAGAAACTACTGTCATTCCAATAACAAATCGAGATATATTTAATCCTAATGATATTGCAACAGCAGACTTCATTAACCAATCCCCTCCTTTTAGAAGAAGAATCAAACCTACAATTATTGCAATTAGCTCCATTTTAAAATATTCGGCAAGATACAATTTACTTCCGAAGGCTGATGTTTTTTTTTAGTATTGAAATAAATTATATTTGAACGTATATATATAATAAATGAGATATAAAATATCATTGTTAATTCTCGGTTTGATTTATACATTTATTAGTTGTGGTGATTCAAAATCATCTAAAAGATCGAACAATGTTGTAGAAATTAAGGACTGTCTAAATTCAATTTACTTAACTCTAGAAGAATCAAATAATACTTTCCAAGCCATTCAAAAAATGGACATGAATGATCGTTTATCTAATCTCTATAGACTTACTTACAAAAATGAATCAGAGGAGATTAAAGTAGATTTTATAGAAATAAAAAAGGACTGTAGTTTTTCTTCAATTCAATAATTCTTAATTTTTCAATCTCTATATTAAGAATATTCTATATAACTAATCCTATAATTGTTTATTTCTAATTAAATCACCTAAATATTTGACAAATTGATTTTATTTATTTTGTTTTTATATATTTGCTCGTTATAAATATCTGGCATTCAATTTGTTTTGTTTTTAAATAGAGTTTTTTTTCTTTTAGCTACAATAAACTTCATATTCTCAACACTGAATGCTCAAATCGTTACAAACGGATTTGTGTTTAATGAAAAATTTTAATTTATTTTTAATTTTAACTCTTTCTTTTAGCCTGTTTTCTGAAGGTCAAGTAAAAGAAAATATGTTAATGGAAAGGTTTAATATGAACGCCTTTAACCCTGCTTATGTAGGTAGTGATGGTAGAGAAGTTTCTTTTACAACTAGATCTACTTGGAAAGGGGTTAAGGACGCACCTAAAACAAATTATTTTTATTATAGTGGAAACCCTAAAAAAAATCTCTCTTTAGGATTATCTGTAATCTCAAACAAAATATATATTGACACACGAAATCAATATACCGCTGATGCTAGTTACAAGCTTGAAATGGGAGGAGGTATAAAACTTTTTCTTGGTGTAAAAGCTGGAGCAGGATCTAATAATACTGATATTGATGGATTAAAAAGGATCACAAATGAACCCAACGCATCCATAGCAGCAACTTCAAATTCTATTTTTCCAATTTTTGGCTTTGGAGCTCTATTAAAATCTGAAAAAATTTATATTTCCGCCTCTATTCCTAATTTTTTAAACCCAGGAAAATTTGTAAAAGATGATTCTTTTGTGGGTTCTGAAAAACCAAATACTTATCTCCTTGCGGGAACATCATTTAATACAGGAATATTTAATTCTAAATTAAATCCTTTTGTAAGTGCAAAACTTATTCCAGATGGTGAAAATCAAACTCATATTGGAGCTACTCTTGGTATAGGTGATATTATAGAAATTGGAACCGGTTATAAAAGTACTGGTTATACAAATGCCCTTTTAATGATTAAAACAAAATTTGGAATAATAGTTGCATTCGCTTATGATTATAAAATACCTAGTGGAAGTTCCGCCGTTACAAAAAGTGGAAATGAGATTTTTCTAAAGTATAAATTTTAAGTTTGTTTAATGCGAAATATAATTTTATTTCTATTAAGTGTCTCATCATTATATTCTCAAGTTCCTACTAACGGACTTATACTTGCCCTTGATGCCTCAGACACTAATTCTTATAACGGTTCAGGAAGTACTTGGTATGATCTAAGTGGACAAAATGCTCATGCTGAAGCTTTAAATCTTCCAAGTTTTGGTTTAAATGGTGCTCAAATAAAAAATTTCGATTTTGATGGAACTAACGATGAGTTCCATAGCGTCAATATGTCTCAAGAATACAGAGATTTAATAGTTATTACAAAACTTGAAACAAATTCTGGTTTGCCAATGCTTTTTGGCCACTATGATAATAAAGATGATTCTATGAGGTTTGATTCAGGAGCACTAAGAAATGATGGAGACGAGAATGATTGGCAATAAAATCAAGGTGCTGATGTTTTTATTAATGGTCAATTTAATAGAGCAGGTTATTCGGTATATAATTCATGGAGTTTTATAAGAACATACAGGCCCTATAGATTCTGATGGTGACTCTACCCCTGACTGTATTGATCAAGATGATGATAATGATTCTTATCCAGACACCCAGGATTTATTCCCCCTAGATCCAAACGAATGGGCAGATACTGATGGAGATGCTACCGGAGATAACGCCGATACCGATGATGATAATGATGGATACTCAGATCAAGATGAAATTTCTTGTCAAAGTGATCCTTTAGATGCTAACAATGTCCCCCTTGATTTTGATAATGATCTCTCACCAGATTGTGTAGATCAAGATGATGATAATGACCAGTGTCTTGACGCTGAAGATGATTTTCCTTTAAATAGATTGTTATGTAAAGACTGTGATAATGATGGGATTGATAATCGATACGAGTTTGATTCTGATAATGATGGAATTGGTGATTATCAAGATGACTTCCCATGTGATCCTCTAGAATGGATTGATTCAGACAAAGATGGTATTGGAGATAATAAAGATCAAGATGACAATAACGACAATTTCCCTGATGAGGATTTAATTGTATCTACAGTTTTAACTCCTAATGAAAACGGATTAGAATCCACTTGGAAAATAATAAACCTAGAAAAGTATCCTTTTACTAAAGTAAAAGTCTACAGTCCTGATGGGAGTTTAGTTTACGAGTCTGGGAGCTATCAAAATGATTGGAGGGGTGAAAACATAAGAACTGGAAATGCATTACCTTCTGGACCTTATTATTATAAAGTTATTACTAATGATTCTTTAAATAAAATTGAAGGATGGCTTTATATTTTTAATTAATAAA
>CAYUZY010000015.1:8648-22905 GCA_964448645.1 uncultured Flavobacteriaceae bacterium | reverse complement strand
TGTTAACATCGCTCAGTATCCCGCCAATCGCAATTAAAGTTATATCATTACCCTTTTTTAATAACAAACCTTTTCCAATTTCAAAATTTGACTTTTCATTTGTAAAATTTGGAACCTTTGGTCTTCCAAACCTAAGATATACAGGGCCTTTAAATTTTGAGATAGCAATTGTTGCTAATTTTGTTTGATTAAAATCACAAGGATTAATAACAGTCATACCTGGAAGCATTTTCATTAAACCAATATCTTCTAATATTTGATGAGTAGCTCCATCTTCTCCTAGAGTTATTCCAGCATGAGAAGCACATATTTTAACATTTTTAGAGGAATATGCAATTGACTGTCTAATTTGATCATAAACTCTTCCTGTAGAAAAATTTGCAAAAGTCCCTGTAAAAGGTATTTTGCCTCCAATAGTTAATCCAGATGCGATACCCATCATATTTGCTTCAGCAACACCTACTTGAAAAAATCTTTCAGGGTTTTCAGTTTTAAAATCTTGCATTTTTAGAGATCCAGTTAGATCAGCACATAATGCAACAACATTAGGATTATATCTACCCAGTTCTGTTAGTCCTTCTCCAAATCCTGATCGAGTATCTTTACTTCCAAAATTTATAAAATCATTCATAACAATTAGTAATCTCCAAGAGTTTCAGGGTTTTGATTAAGAGCATTATTTAACTGCTCATCGTTTGGAGCAATACCATGCCAAGCATGAGTATTCATCATAAAATCAACTCCATTGCCCATCTCCGTTTTCATTAAAATAACAATGGGCTTACCTTTTCCTAATTTAGTTTTTGCCTTATTTAAATAATTTATTATTTCTGAAAGATTATTCCCATTAATTAAACTTAGCACTTCCCATCCAAAAGATTTAAATTTCATTTTTAGATCTCCAAGAGCTAATACATCATCAGTTGTCCCGTCTATTTGTTTTCCATTAAGATCTATAGTTGCAATTAAATTATCAACCTTTTTTGCAGAAGCAAACATAATAGCTTCCCAATTTTGTCCTTCTTGCAGCTCTCCATCTCCTAGTAAAACATATACTGTTTTTGAATCTTTGTTTAATTTTTTAGATAAAGCTGCTCCAATAGAAACAGACAAACCTTGACCTAAAGACCCTGATGCAACTCTTACTCCAGGCAATCCCTCATGTGTTGTTGGATGACCTTGAAGTCTAGAATTAATTAAACGGAAAGTTTCAAGTTCTTTTATAGGGAAAAAACCTTTTCTGGCCAAAACACTATAAAAAACTGGAGAAATATGGCCATTAGAGAGAAAAAAAATATCTTGGTTTTTTCCATTCATATCAAATGGAAGTTTAATTTCCATAATGTTATAGAACAAAGAAACAAAGAACTCTGTGCAACCAAGAGATCCTCCAGGATGACCAGAGTTAACTTTATGTACCATTCTTAAAATATCTCTTCTAACTTGAACAACTATGTCTTGAAGTTCTTTAATATTTGACATGTATTGATAACTTGTCAGCTAATTTAATTCATACAAAATCATTGACAAAAGATATTTTACCAAGTTTATTATAATAAACTAATTAATTATCAACAATTTTATTTATTTAAATAGTTTTTTTGTATAAGTATATTTGTAATAATGGAATTTGACTTAATATATAAAGATAAATTATCTTCGGCAAGAGCTGGAATAATGAAAACATCCAATGGGTTAATTAAAACTCCAGTTTTTATGCCAGTTGGCACATCTGCAAATGTAAAAGGGGTTCATCAAAGAGAATTAAGGAATGATATAAAACCCGATATTATATTGGGAAATACATATCATTTATATTTAAGGCCGGGAACAAAAACTATAGAAAGTGCTGGAGGATTATCTAATTTTATGAATTGGAATAAACCTGTTTTAACTGATTCAGGAGGATATCAGGTATATTCTTTATCTAATAATAGAAAAATTAAAGAGAATGGTGTCAAATTTAAATCACATATAGATGGATCGTATCATTTATTTACACCAGAAAATGTAATTGAAATTCAAAGATCAATTGGAGCAGATATAATTATGGCATTTGATGAATGTCCTCCATATTCTTCAAGTTATATTTACAATAAAGAATCTATGGAAAGAACACATAGGTGGTTGGAAAGGTGTTTAATTCATGATCAAAAAATATCATATAAGTATGATTGGGACCAAACTATTTTTCCGATTGTTCAAGGATCAACTAATAAGGATTTAAGAAAAATATCAGCTAATTTTATTGCAAAAAAAAATTGTAAAGGTAATGCCATTGGAGGGCTTTCTGTTGGTGAGTCAGAAGAAGAAATGTATGAAATGACAGAAGTTGTTTGTTCGATTTTACCTGAAGATAAACCGCGATATTTAATGGGAGTAGGGACGCCTATAAATATTCTTGAAAACATTTCTTTAGGTGTTGATATGTTTGATTGTGTTATGCCAACTAGAAATGCTAGAAATGGAATGCTTTTCACTTCTGAAGGAACAATAAATATTAAAAACAAAAAATGGAAAAATGATTTTTCACCTTTAGATAATAATAATTATACTTTTGTTGATTATGAATATTCAAAGGCTTATTTAAGACATTTATTTTCTATAAATGAGATCTTAGGTAAACAGATTGCTTCAATTCATAATTTAGGTTTTTATAATTGGTTGTTAGCCGAATCTAGAAAACAGATATTAGATGGTTCATTTTCTTCTTGGAAATCAAAAATGATTGGTAAATTGAAAAACAGATTATGAAGATTATTGATAGGTATATTATAAAAAAATATTTAACCACGTTTTTTGTAATGTTATTATTATTTATTCCTATAGGTGTAATGGTAGATATTGCAGAAAAAATAGATAAGTTTCGTGAAAAAGAGGTGCCTTTTAATGAAATTATAAATTATTATCTTGATTTTACATGGCATTTTGCAAATATTCTATATCCTGTTTTTCTTTTTCTTTCTGTTATTTGGTTTACTTCAAAATTAGCAAGTAACTCTGAAGTAATTGCTATTTTAGGATCGGGAATATCTTTTTCGCGATTTTTAAAACCATATTTAATTTCTTCGAGTATAGTTTTTGGGTTTTCTTTTATTGCAGGGTCATTTATTATTCCAAAATCTAATCTCGGATATAATGAATTTAGATATAAGTATATAAATAAAAAAAAGGAAAGAAATACTTCTGATGTGTTTCAGCAAATTAATGAAAATGAATTTATTTATGTAAGCAACTATGATCCAAAAAGAAAAAGAGCTAATAATTTTACACTAGAACATTTTGATGGAAATAGAATGAAGTTTAAAATTAAAGCTAAAACTATAAGGTGGATTGAAAGAGACAGTATGTTTAGATTGTCAAGTTATTCAAAAAGAACTTTTATTTTTAATAAAGAGATATATGAAAAAAAATCTAGAAAAGACACTGTTTTAGACTTTTCTATTGATGATCTAGCACCTGTTACCTATTTAGCGGAAACTTTAACTTTTTTTGATTTAAATAAATTTATTAGTGAAGAAAAAGAGAGGGGGTCAAATTTGATAAATGAACATCTTTTGGTTAGATATAAAAGGTGGAGTACTCCTTTTTCTGTTTTTATTTTAACAATTATAGCAGTTTCTGTTTCATCTTTTAAGAGAAGAGGAGGTATAGGGATTAATTTAGCTTTTGGTGTTTCTCTTGGTTTTATTTTTGTTTTTTTTGACAAAATTTTTGGAGTTTTAGTTGCCAAGTCTACTTTTTCCCCCTTTTTAGCTGCTTGGCTTCCATTAATTATTTTTGGATTTCTAGGATATTTTTTATTGAAATATGCGAGACAATAGAGGAAAAAATATTTTACAACTTCATTTCATTGTTTTCATTTTTGGTTTCACCTCTGTTTTGGGAGCATTAATTTCTATTTCAGCAATTCCATTAACAATTTATAGAATGGGAATAGCAACCTTTTTTTTAGCTCTATTTATTTTTTTTTATGATGTTAATAAATTTAAATTAAACAAATCAACTATAATTAAAATTTTGATCTGTGGAATAATCATTGCATTACACTGGATAACTTTTTTTTATGCTATAAAGATTTCTAATGTTTCAATTACAGTATCTATGATGTCTTCTGCAGCATTTTTGACAGCACTTATAGAGCCTTTGTTTTTTAGAAAAAAGTTTTTATTACATGAGTTTGTATTGGGTGTTTTATCTTTAGTTGGAGTTTCAATTATATTCAATGCAGAATTTGAACACATAAATGGATTAATAGTTGCTTTAATCTCCGCCATTCTAGTTTCTGTTTTTACATTATTAAACAGTACAGTTATTAATAACAATTCATCTATTACGATTTCTTTTTATGAATTACTTGTTGGTTTTATATTTTCACTTTTGTATTATTATTTATTTTTTGAAAAACCCTTATATTTCATAAAATTAAACGATCAAGATCTTATTTTACTATTAATATTAGGAATTATCTGCACATCTTATGCTTTTACAAAATCTATTGATTTAATCAATTATTTAAAACCTTTTACAATTATGATGATAATAAACATGGAACCAGTTTATGCTATTATTATATCACTTATAATTTTTAGAGAAAGTGAATATTTGTCAATTAATTTTTATATTGGTTTTATGATAGTTTTAGTTTCTGTAATTATTAATGGCATTTATAAATATAAAATAAATAAAATCTCATAATTTTGAAAATTATTTATTTACATATTAAACTTTATATATGGAATATTTAGATTTTGAATTACCTATAAAAGATTTGCATGAACAGCTTGAAAAGTTCAATAAAATTTCTATCGAAAGTGATGTTGATTTTACTGAAACTTCTAAGTCAATTAAGGAAAAATTAGTTAATGTAAAAAAGAAAATATATAAAAATTTATCTGCTTGGCAAAGAGTTCAATTATCTAGGCACCCTTCTAGACCCTATACCTTAGATTATATAAAAGCTATTTGTGGAGATTCTTTTTTAGAGCTTCATGGTGATAGAAATTATGGAGATGATAAAGCAATGATAGGAGGTCTTGGAAAAATAGATAATCAGTCATTTATGTTTATTGGAACTCAAAAGGGATATAACACAAAAACTAGACAATTTAGAAATTTTGGAATGTCTAACCCTGAAGGTTATAGAAAGGCTTTAAGATTAATGAAATCTGCAGAAAAGTTCAATATACCAATTGTTAGTTTTATTGATACTCCAGGGGCATTTCCTGGAATTGAAGCAGAGGAAAGGGGTCAAGGAGAGGCAATTGCTAGAAATTTATTTGAAATGTCATCTATTAAAGTCCCTATTACAGTAATAATTATAGGTGAGGGTGCTTCTGGGGGAGCATTAGGTATTGGGGTAGGTGATGACATATATATGCTTGAAAATACTTGGTATTCAGTAATTTCTCCTGAGTCATGTTCTTCAATTCTTTGGAGAAGTTGGGAGTATAAGGAAAAAGCAGCTGAAGCTTTAAAATTGACAGCAAAAGATATGTTAAAATCTAAATTAATTGACAAAATCATTAAAGAGCCTCTTGGAGGAGCTCATTTTGATAGAGATAAAATATTCAAAGAAGTTAAAAATGAGATTATAAAATCTTTTAAAAAAAATAAAAAACTATCTTCTGAAAAGTTAATTCAAAATAGAAGAAATAAATTTATTTCTATGGGAAATTATTTAGAATAGTTTTTTTGTACTTATTAACATTTATTTTTTTTTATAAACACCCTTTTTTTCATATTTATATAAAAAGCTTTTAATTTTTTTTGTGCTTTCTGTTATAAACATTTTAATTTAGCTGAATGGAAGATAAAAAGCCTCTAAATATTCTAAATAAAAGAGACTCTAGTATTATTAATTTAAGCCAAGGAAGAATTCCTCCTCAAGCTGTTGATTTAGAAGAAGCCGTTTTAGGAGCTATGTTGATTGATAAAAAGGGAGTAGATGAAGTTATTGATATATTACAGCCTGATGCTTTTTATAAAACTTCTCATCAGTATATTTTTGAATCTATATTTGAATTGTTTAAGTCTTCAGAGCCTATTGATTTATTAACCGTATCAGCTTCTTTAAGAAAAAACGGAAAACTTGATTCAATTGGAGGGGAATTTTATTTAGTTCAATTATCACAAAAGGTTTCTTCTTCAGCTCATATTGAGTTCCATGCAAGAATAATCCTTCAGAAATTTATTCAAAGAAGTCTTATTAAAATTTCAAATGAGATTATTGAAAGTTCATATAAAGAATCAACTGACGTTTTTGATTTATTAGATGAAGCTGAATCAAAACTTTATGATGTTACTCAAGGAAATATTAAAAATCCATCTTTGTCTGCTCAGAATTTAGTTATTCAAGCTAAAAGAAGAATTGAGGAAATTTCTAAGAAAGATGGATTAAGTGGAGTTAGTACTGGTTTTGAAAAATTAGATAAATTAACTTCCGGTTGGCAACCTAGTGATTTAATAATAATCGCTTCAAGACCTGGCATGGGGAAAACTGCTTTGACTTTGTCAATGGCAAGAAATATTTCAGTTTTAAAAAATATACCTGTAGCTTTTTTTTCTTTAGAAATGTCTTCTTTACAATTAATAACTAGGTTGATTTCTTCTGAAACAGGGTTGACATCTGAAAAACTTAGAACAGGTAAATTAAAAGATTACGAATGGCAACAATTAAATTCAAAAGTCGGGTTTTTAGAAAAAGCCCCATTGTTTATTGATGACACTCCTTCACTTTCTATATTTGATTTAAGAGCTAAAGCTAGAAGATTATCATCTCAACATAAAATTAAATTAATCATAGTAGATTATTTACAATTAATGACAACGGGATCAAATAACAAAGCTGGTAATAGAGAACAAGAAATCTCAACAATATCAAGAAATTTGAAAGCTCTTTCTAAAGAATTAAATATTCCTGTAATTGCTTTATCTCAATTATCTAGAGCTGTTGAAACAAGAGGAGGGACTAAAAGACCTATGCTTTCAGATTTAAGGGAATCTGGTGCTATAGAACAAGATGCAGATATAGTGTCATTTATTTATAGACCTGAATATTATGGAATGGATGAATGGGATGATGACGAAAGATCTTCTGCAGAAGGTCAAGCCGAATTTATAGTTTCAAAACACAGAAATGGAGCTTTAGACTCTATAAGATTAAAGTTCATTTCTAGTCTTGGTAAGTTTGAAGATTTAAATAACTTTAGTGATTCTTCTTTAAGATATGACTCAAATATAAACGCCGAAAAATATAAAAATGATGAGAGCCGAGATTCTGGTAAAAATATGGACGAAACCTCTCCGTTTTAAATATTAACTCCTTTATTTTTCAGATCATTTATTAATTTATTGGGATTTTTAAAATGGTGAGTTATAAAATTCATTTTTTTTGCAGAAATTATGTTATTAATATTGTCGTCTATAAAAATTGTTTCATTTGGATTTATTTTAAATCTGTTAATTGCTAGCTGAAAAATTTTTGGATTGGGTTTGATTAATTTTTCTTTTCCTGAAACAATTATATCTTTAAAAGAATGTAAAAAACTAAATTTTTTTAAAGCAATTGGAAAGGTTTCTTCACTCCAGTTAGTCAAAGCAAAAACATTAAAATGGGGAGTTAATTTATTAAGAATCCAAACACTTTTAGAAATTTGACCTCCTAACATTTCTTCCCATCTTCCGTAATATATTTTTATATAATTTTTGTATTCTGGATACAATTTTATTAAGTCATTAGTTGCTTTCTCTAATGGATATCCTGCGTCTTGAGTTAGATTCCATTTTTCAGTGCAAATATTCTTAAAAAACCAATACATTTCTTTTTTGTCCCCTTTAAAAACATCTAAATAAACATATTCTGGATTCCAATCAATTAAAACACCTCCAAGATCAAAAATTATGTTTTTTATTTTATTTGAATTCATGTTATTATAATTTTTTTTGCCCTGTCATCATTAGATATGATTTTAAAAACGGGTCTATATTTCCATTCATTACACTTTCAGGATCTTTAATTTCTTTTTGTGTTCTAACATCTTTTACAAGTTTATAAGGATGCATAATATAATTTCTTATTTGAGACCCCCATTCAATTTTCATTTTAGAATTTTCTATTTTATTTCTTTCAGTCATTTTTTTTTGCAATTCAATTTCATATAGTTGTGACTTTAGAAGCTGCATAGCTTTATTTTTATTTTCTAATTGAGATCTAGTTTCAGAGTTTTCTATAACTATACCTGAAGTTTTATGTTTTAACCTTACAGCGGTTTCAATTTTATTAACACTCTGACCACCAGCTCCACTTGATCTCATTGTTTCCCATGAAATATCAGACGATAAAATTTCAATTTCTATATCTTCATCTACTAAAGGATATACATATACAGAAGCAAAAGAAGTGTGTCTTTTAGAGTTACTATCAAAAGGAGATATCCGAACAAGTCTATGCACACCATTTTCTCCTTTTAACCATCCAAAAGCAAATGCTCCATTAATTTGTAATGTCACTGTTTTAATTCCGACAACATCACCTGGCTGGTTATTTAATTCTTTTATTTGAAATCCTTTTTTTTCTGCCCACATAACATACATTCTCATAAGCATTTCAGACCAATCGCAACTTTCAGTACCTCCAGCTCCTGAAGTAATTTGAAGTACAGCATTTAGATCATCTCCTTCATTAGATAACATGTTTTTATATTCTAATGACTCAATTAATTCTAAAGTTTTATTATAATTTGCTTCTAATTCTGAATATTCCAACTCTCCATTTTTTTGAAATTCAAATAAAACTTCTAAATCTTCAAGTTTATCAGTAATTTCATTAAAATTATCAATCCATTGTTTAAGGTTACTTAAAGCTTTAAGCTCTTTTTCAGCATTTTTTTTATCATTCCAAAAAGACGGATCAGCAGTTAGTTCTTCTTTATTATTAAGTTCAATAATTTTTGAATCTATGTCAAAGATACCTCCTTAACGCACCATGGCGATCAATTAAATTTTTATAGTTTTCTGTAGAAATCATTTTTTTTTCAAATATACTTAATTGAATGTATATTTTTTTCTTTAATATTGAATGAAACTTTAAAAAGTTTTAATTATGACAAAATTTATAAATTTTTTGATTTCATTAA
The DNA here is from genome assembly GCA_964448645.1 of uncultured Flavobacteriaceae bacterium. Taxonomy (GTDB): domain Bacteria; phylum Bacteroidota; class Bacteroidia; order Flavobacteriales; family Flavobacteriaceae. The sequence goes on along the minus strand of CAYUZY010000015.1, from coordinate 13,768 downwards.
TTATTTTTAATTTATCATTTGCTCAAAACAAAGTTAAACAAGACAATAATAGTTTAATTAATTTTCAAGGTTTTTTTAATTTTTCATATTCTGAGAATAAAGACAGAATTTATTTAGAAGTAAATTCTTTGAATAAGCAATTTTTATATGTAAGTGCGTTAAGTCAAGGAATAGGTAGTAATGATATTGGGCTTGATAGGGGTCAATTAGGTGTAAGGAAAATAGTTTTTTTTAAAAAGACAGGAAATAAACTTTTATTAATAGAGCCCAATTTAAAATATATTGCTGAAACAAATAATCCTTTAGAAAAAAAATCAGTAGATGAAGCTTTTGCAAAATCAGTTTTACATGGGTTTACCATAGTTGATTATAATAATGGTTCATATAAAATTGATATAACCTCTTTTCTATTACAGGATAGACATGGGATAATAAAAAGATTAGCTGAGAGAAATCAAGGAGAATATAATATTGATAAATCTAAGTCATCAATTAATTTAGACCGAACTAAAGCTTTTAAGAAAAATATCGAATTTGATGTCTTGTTAACCTTTGTCGGGAATGCTGATGGAAATTTTATAAAGTCAGTTACACCATCTCCAGATAATATTACAGTTTATCAGCATCATTCATTTATTGAACTCCCTGATAATAGATATGCTCCTAGAATTTTTGATCCTCGATCTGGGGCTAATTCAATAAGTTTTTTTGATTATTCTTCTCCAGTAACTGAAAGAACATTAAAACAATATATATTAAGACATAGGTTAATTAAAAAAGATAAAAATTCACCTTCAAGTGAACCCCTAGAGCCGATCATTTATTATTTGGATAATGGAGTACCTGAACCTGTTCGATCTGCATTAATTGAAGGAGGTGAATGGTGGAATGAAGCTTTTGAAAAAATAGGTTTTAAAAATGCATTTAAAATTAAAATTTTACCAAAATATGCAGATCCATTAGATATAAGGTATAATGTAATACAATGGGTTCATAGATCAACTAGAGGATGGAGTTATGGTTCATCAGTAATTGACCCTAGAACTGGAGAAATTATAAAAGGTCATGTTAGTCTCGGTAGTTTGAGAGTTAGACAAGACTTCATGATTGCAATTGGTTTATTAGAAGCTCCTTATTCAATAACTAATAATAAGGAAAAAATTGCTTTAGATATGGCACTTTCAAGAATAAAACAATTATCAGCTCATGAAATTGGTCATACTCTAGGATTTTCTCATAATTTTTCAGCTAGTTCAAATAATAATTCTTCTGTAATGGATTATCCTCATCCTAATATTACACTAAGTAATAATAAAATCAATATTGAAAATGCATATTCTAATGGAATAGGAGAATGGGATAAAGTAAGTGTTGCTTATTCATATTCTGAATTTGATGAATTGCAGGATGAAAAAATTGAATTAGACAAAATTTTAGAAAATTCATTTAAAAATAATCTTAGTTTTATTAGTGATTCTGATTCAAGACCAATAGGAAGCTCTCATTCTAAAGCTCATTTATGGGATAATGGACCTGATGCTATAATTGAGTTAAAAAAAATAATTCAAATAAGAGATATAGCCTTACAAAATATTTCATTAGACCATTTAAAAGAAGGTGAGCCTTATTCAAATTTGCAAGATATAATGGTCCCAATATATTTATTGCATAGATATCAGTCTGAGGCTGTTGTTAAACTAATAGGTGGAGTTGATTATGATTATGCGGTAAAAGGGAATATAAAATATGAGATTAATACAATTGAAAAAATTAAGCAAAGAGAAGCTTTAAGTAATTTTATTGAATTACTTACACCTGAAAAATTAAAGTTTCCAAATAAATTAAGAAAATTACTTTTTCCAAAAGCTTTCGGATCAAAAACTACTAGGGAAAACTTTTTAACACAAACAGGAGTTACATTTGATTTTATTGGAGTAGCCAATACTCTATCAGATAATTTATTAAAACTTTTATTAAATCCTGAAAGAGTATCTAGGTTAATTTATCAAACAGGTTTTGATGTTAGTCAGTTGTCTTTTGAAGAAGTTTTGGAAAGTCTTTTTACTATAAGTTTTAAAAAAAGATATAGTGATAATCATTACAGACAAATAAATGAGGTAGTAAAACATAATATTTTGAAAAATATTTTTAGTTTAGGTCAAAATCCCAAAGTTTATTCAGAAATAAAAGCAATAATTTTTTCTAAGTTAGAATCTTTAGATAATTTTTTAGCTGGTCAAGAAGATTTAATTTATAGTAATTTTTATAGAAGTGAAATTCAAAAATATTTTGACAATCCTGATGATTTCAGACCAAAATTAAGTAATAGAATGCCTGATGGATCCCCAATAGGTGTTTTTTCTTGTGATTATTAATATGATAGTTAATTTAATTAGTGATACAGTAACAAAACCCTCAAAAGAAATGCTTCATGCAATGTTAAATGCTGAAGTTGGAGATGATGTTTTTAAAGAAGATCCATCAGTTAATAAATTAGAAGAAATAATCGCTAAAATGTTTAATAAAAATTCTGCTTTATTTTTTCCTTCAGGAACAATGACAAACCAAGTTGCGATTAAAATTAATACTGAACCCGGAGATGAGTTAATATGTGATCATTATTCGCATGTTTATAATTATGAAGGAGGGGGGGCGAGTTTTAACTCAGGTGTTTCTTGTAAATTAATAAAAGGAGACAGGGGAAGAATTTTTTCAAATCAAATTGAAAAAAATATAAATAAGCCAGATTTTTATCACAGCCCTAAGACATCTTTAGTTTGTTTAGAAAACACAACTAATAAGGGAGGAGGGGCATTATATGATTTTAATGAAATAAAAAAAATTAGAAATTTATGTGATAAAAATAATATAACTCTTCACTTAGATGGTGCTAGATTATGGAATGCATTAGTAGAAACTAATCATACAGCTAAGGATTATGGTAATATTTTTGACACTATTTCACTTTGTTTTTCTAAAGGGCTAGGATGTCCTGTTGGGTCAATTTTAGTAGGAAGTGAAGAAAAAATAAATAAAGCACTAAGAATAAGAAAAGTTTTAGGAGGAGGTATGAGACAATCTGGTTATCTAGCTTCTGCAGCAATTTTTGCTATTGAAAATCAAATTGATGATTTAAAAAAAGATCATATAAAAGCAAAAGAAATTGAAAGTGTTCTTAAAAAAACTAATTTTATTAAAAAAGTTGAACCGGTTTCAACAAACATCATAATATTTTCTTTGATTGATGAAATTGATGAAAATTATTTTGTAAATAAAATGAAAGAAAATAACATTCTTATGATTTCTTTAGGTGAAGACAAGTTAAGAATTGTAACTCATAGAGATTATACAGATAATCAACATGATTACTTTTTGTCTACAATTCAAAAAATGAAAATATAATGAGATTGATTAAAAAAATTATTGTTAAAATATTTTTTCTTACAATTATTTTTTCTTGCAATTCAATTGAAATAAATCCAAAACTTAATAATATGAATGATACTCCATTTGCAAAAAAAATAAAAGTTATACATAAAGAACATTATAATAATAGAGAAGATAATTATTTCTGGTTAAAAAATAGAGATGAAAATGACGTTATTGATTATTTAGAAAAGGAGAATGGTTATTACAAGAAAAAAACAAAAAACCAAAAAGAGTTTAAAAAAAATCTTTTTGAAGAGATGAAAAGTAGAATTAAAAAAAATGACACATCGGCACCTTACTTTTATAATGATTATTGGTATCAAACTAGATATGAAAAAGGAAATGAATACCCTATTTATATAAGGAAAAAAGAAACTCTTAATGCAGAAGAGGAAATATTGTTTGATTGTAATAAAATGGCAAAAGGACATGAATACTTTAATTTAACTGGAATTAACGTGAGTCCAGACAATACAAAAGTTATATATGCAATAGATATTAATTCAAGAAGAAAGTATTCAATGCATGTTAAAAATCTTAAAACTGGAAAATTATTGAATGTTTCTATAAAAAACACAAACGGTGGGAGTGCCTGGGCAGCAGATAGCAAGCATTTTTTTTATGTTAAAAAAAATCCTAAAACATTAAGAACTGAAAAAATTTACAGACATAATTTAAATGATACAAAAAAAGATTTTTTAGTTTATCATGAAAAAGATTCTACATACTCTGTATATGTAAGCACCTCTAAATCAAAGAAATTTATTTTTATTTCTTCATACAGCACATTAACTTCTGAACATCAATATTTAAATTCAAATAGACCGTTAGATAAATTTAATTTTATTCAACCCAGAATTAATGGTCTTGAATATGAAGTAACACATTTTAATAATAACTTTTATTTACTGACTAATCATAATAATTCTAAAAATTATAAGGTTGTAAAAACTTCAATTAGCAAACCTGGTGTAGAAAACTGGAAAGACTTTATAGATCATCAAGAAAATGTTTTAATTGAAGACATTGATGTTTTTGATAATTTTTATATAATATCTGAAAGGACAAATGGTTTGAACAGACTTTTAGTAAAAAGTTGGAATAATAGTTTTGAAGATTATTATATTCCCATGAAAGGAGAAACTTATTCTTTATATGTAGGTCATAATCCTCAATTTAATTCGAATAAAATAAGATATATTTTTAGTTCATTAACTACGCCTAGAACAGTTTATGAATATGATGTTTTAATTAAATCAAAAAAAGTTTTAAAGAAAAAAAAAGTTCTAGATAAAACATTTAATGAATCAAATTATATTGAAAAAAGAATATGGGCTAAATCAAGAGATGGTGAGAAAATCCCTATTTCAATTGTATATAAAAAAGGAATTACTTTAAATGGTAAAAACCCATTATTACAATACGGTTATGGTTCATATGGCGCAACTATTGATCCTTCTTTTTCTTCTACAAGATTAACTCTTTTAAACAGAGGTTTTATTTATGCAATTTCTCATATTAGAGGTAGCGAGTATTTAGGCAGAAATTGGTATGAAAACGGAAAGCTTTTAAAAAAATGGAATACATTTAATGATTTTATAGATTGCTCAAAATTTTTAATCGAAAATAAATACACAAGTACAAATAATCTTCATGCATATGGAGGCTCTGCTGGAGGTCTTTTAATGGGT
>CAYUZY010000015.1:0-8638 GCA_964448645.1 uncultured Flavobacteriaceae bacterium | reverse complement strand
TTATTGGAATTGTCCAACCAAGAAACAAAAGTAAAAATCCTGAATTATATTCAAGTATTATAGCCTCTGTTCCTTTTGTTGATGTAATGACTACGATGTTGGATGATAAAATCCCTTTAACAACCTCTGAATATGATGAGTGGGGTAACCCAAATATTAAAAAATATTATGATTACATGAAATCTTATTCTCCATATGATAATGTTGAAAAAAAACAATATCCAAATTTATTTGTAACAGCGGGTTATCATGATTCACAGGTTCAATATTGGGAACCTGCAAAGTGGGTGGCTAAATTAAGAGAATTTAAAACTGACAAGAATTTACTTTTTTTAAAAACTGACATGAAATCTGGTCATAGTGGGGCGTCTGGTAGATATAGTTCTATTTATGAAACAGCAGAAAAATATTCTTTTTTATTAAGTTTAGAAGGAATTACTAACTAAATAATTTTTTTTAAATTTGTGCGTTTTTAAGAGAGAAAAAGTGTTATATGAAAAATAACAAATCTGTCTATCAGAACATTCTTCAAATTATAGGCTATACTCCATTAATTAAGTTAAATAAATCTGTTAAAAAATATAAGGGTGAATATTTCGCCAAATACGAAGCATTTAATCCTGGCCATTCTAGTAAAGATAGAATTTCATTGTATATAGTTGAGAAACTTGAAAAGCTTGGTGTTTTAAAACCAGGATCAACCATAATTGAAACTACTTCTGGAAATACTGGTTTTAGTTTAGCCATGGTTTCAATAGTAAAAGGATACGAATGTGTTTTAGCAGTTACTTCTAAATCTTCTAAAGATAAAATTGATATGTTAAGGGCTATGGGAGCAAATATTTATGTATGTCCAGCAAATGTTCCTCCTGAAGATTCTAGATCTTATTATCAAGTTGCTAAAAGACTTAATAATGAAATAAAAGATTCTATACATATTAATCAATATTTTAACGATTTAAACACAGAAGCTCATTATATGACAACAGGACCAGAGATATGGGAACAAACTAAGGGTAATATTACACATTTAGTTGCATGCAGTGGAACTGGAGGAACTATTTCAGGTTGTGCAAAATTTTTAAAAGAGAAAAATTCAAAGATTAAAATAGTTGGAGTAGATGCTTACGGTTCAGTTTTAAAAAAGTTTCATGAAACTAAAGAATTAGATTTAAATGAAATATATCCATATAGAATAACTGGAATAGGTAAAAATTTAATTCCTTCAACAACATATTTTGATCTAATTGATCATTTTGAAAAAGTGACAGATGAGGATAGTGCTCATTTTGCGAGAAAAATTACAAATTCTGAAGGAATTTTGGTTGGATATACTTCAGGAGCAGCAATGCAAGCTGTTCATCAGTTGAATAAAAAGAAATTTTTTGACAAAGAAAGTAGGGTTGTTGTTGTTTTTCCTGATCATGGCTCAAGGTATATGAGTCAAATTTATAATGAAAATTGGATGGAAAATCAAGGCTTTATGAATTCTTCTAAAAATTTTCGTCAAAAAATTGAGTATATTGATAATTCTTCTGAAAAAAAATGATAGATTTATTTGATAGAATATACAAAAATAAAGGCCCTCTTGGAATGTGGGCATCTCAAGCTGAAGGATATTTTGTTTTTCCAAAATTAGAAGGCCCTATAAGTAATAGAATGTTATTTAAGGGAAAAGAAGTTATTACATGGAGTATTAATGATTATTTAGGCCTTTCAAATCTCCCAGAGATTAGAAAAACAGACTCTAAAGCTGCGTTTGACTACGGCTCTGCCTACCCTATGGGGGCTAGGATGATGTCTGGTCATACAGATCTTCATGAAAAATTAGAAAAAGAATTAGCTTTATTTGTTGAAAAGGAATCTTCATATTTATTAAATTTTGGTTATCAAGGTATTCTTTCTACTATTGATGCATTAGTTGGAAAAAATGATGTAATTGTATATGATTCTGACTCACACGCATGTATTGTTGATGGTGTAAGGTTGCATATAGGTAAAAGGTTTGCATATAAGCATAATGATACTATAAGTCTTGAAAAAAATCTGAGAAGAGCTACAAAAATTACAGAGCAAACAGGAGGAGGAATTCTTGTTATTTCAGAGGGTGTTTTTGGAATGAGAGGAGAACAAGGTTGTTTAAAAGAGATTTGTAAGTTAAAGAATAAATTTAGTTTTAGATTTTTAGTAGATGATGCTCATGGTTTTGGAACATTAGGGGAAAATGGTGCAGGAACTGGATTTGAGCAAGGTGTTCAAAAAGAAATAGATGTTTATTTTGCAACCTTTGCTAAATCAATGGCTTCTACAGGAGCTTTTATAGCTTCAGAAAAAGAAGTTATAGACTATTTGAAATACAACATGAGATCACAAATGTTTGCTAAGTCTTTACAAACCCAGCTAGTAATAGGTGCATTAAAGAGGTTAAGTATTCTCAAAAGTAGACCTGAATTGAAAAATAAGTTATGGGAAAATGTTTTAATGTTACAAAACGGATTGAAGCAGAATGGTTTTAATATAGGCAATACGGAAAGTTGTGTAACTCCTGTTTATTTGGAGGGAAGTATTCCTGAAGCTATGTGTTTAGTAAAAGATTTAAGAGAAAATTTTGGTATTTTCTGTTCAATAGTAGTATACCCAGTTATTCCTAAAGGATTAATCTTATTGAGATTAATTCCAACAGCATCTCACACCAAAGAAGATATTAATGAAACTTTAGATGCTTTCTCTAAAATAAGACAGAAGCTAAAAAGTGGAGAATATAAGTTGAAATCAAAAGTAAACTAAAGACTTATTTAATCATTTAACATTACTGGCATAACTAGCATTGTTATTTCTTCTTTGGTTAAGTTTTCTTTTGAAGGTTTAATTATACCAGCTCTATTTGGAAGAGACATGAATAATTTTATTTCTTCTTGATCTAAATTGTTAAGCATTTCTATTAAAAACCTTGAATTAAACCCAATTTGAATATCGTCTCCTTTATAGTCGCAATTTAAAGTTTCTTCAGCACTATTGTTATAATCAAAATCTTCAGCTGAAATATTAAGAATTGATCCTGTAATTTTTAATTTTATTTGATGAGTAGTTTTGTTGGAAAAAATACTAACTCTTTTTAATGAATTTAAAAAAACATTTTTTTCAATAGTTAATTCGTTTGGATTTTCTTTTGGAATAACTGCTTCATAATTGGGGTATTTTCCATCAATTAGTCTAGAAATAAGGATAGAGTTTTTAAAAGTAAACTGAGCATTAGTTTCATTATATTCAATTTTCACGTCGTCTTCATTGTCTTGCAATACATTCTTTAATAATTGCAGAGGTTTTTTAGGCATTATAAATTCAGTATTTTCTTCTACACTAAAATCATTTCTAGAATATTTTACTAATTTGTGGGCATCTGTTGCAACAAAATTTATTGAGTTTGAGTTTAACTCAAAAAAGACACCACTCATTACAGGTCTTAAATCATCATTTCCACTAGCGAAAATAGTTGAATTAATTGCATTTAAAAAAACGCTAGATTTTAAAATTAATTCATTAGAGTCTGTTAAAATGTTTTGATTTGGAAAATCTTCACCATTAACATAAGCTAGGGAATATTTACCATTATTAGCAATTATATCAAAAGAGTTTTTATCCGTTTTAATAAAAGTAAGGGGTTGTTCAGGAAAAGTTTTTAAAGTGTCTAGCAACAATTTTGCGGGTAATCCTATTTTACCTGATTCTTGAGATTCTATTTTTAAATTTGTTGAAAAAGTACTTTCTAGATCTGAGGCTGTTATAGTAAGCTTGTTTTTTTCTATTTCAAATAAAAAATTATCAAGTATAGGTAAGGTGTTATTGTTATTTATTATTCCGCTAATAATTTGAAGTTGTTTTAATAAGGAAGTACTTGAAACAATGAATTTCATAAATGTAATTTAATTCAAATATATTTTAAAGCTAGTTATTTGAAAAAGAAACTTATTAACAGTTATACATTAAACTTTTTTTTTCTATATAAAGTGACTAGTGAATATAAGAACAAAGAGAAAATAAATGGATAAACAATTGAAGAAAATCTCCAAAAATCTAGGTTTTCAATTAATTTAATTTTATCGACTAAAATTTTATTAATTTTTTTGTTTCTTGAATTTAAAAAAGTTTTATTATTTAAAAATTCATGAATTTTATTTATAATAAATTCTTTATTAGAGTAATTATTATTTGTCCATTTATCATAACCTAGTTTTAAAGGCTTATTTTTATCAATTTGATTTTCAGCTATACTCCCATCACTTATAATTAACCATTTTGAATTTCCTTTATCAATTTTATTTTTTGAGTTTTGGCCAGTGATTTTGTTTTCATAAAAGGATTTAAAATTTCCACTTAATTCTATTCCAATAATATGTTTCTTATTTTCAAAAGAGGAAGGAGATATTTTATTATTTATTTCACTTAGATTAATAAAATTTGGAGTAGTTAATGTTTTTGTGTAATCTGAAGATGTTAAGATTATTTTTTTATTTAAAGAAGTTTTAATTGTATCAATTGGGCTTGCAAATTTTGTTAATAGATTTAAATAACTTTCGTTAAATAAATTTTTATGTTTAATAATAGGGTAATATAACCATGGATAAGGTATGAATTGAGTGTTGTTTGATTCAGAAGAAACAACTATTGGGGCACAGTATAAATCTTTTATTAATTCTTTTTTTATTTTAATGCCGTTATGAAAAAATAAATCGTCTAAATTTAATTGGTTTGAAATTGCTAATGCTTTAGCGTCATCATTATAGAGCATTTCTATATTCATATTAACACCATTTATTAACCAGACAATCTTTCCGCCACTGAGAGAATATTGATCTAAAATGAACTTTTCTTTTTCATTAAATATTTCAGTTGGATTAGATATAATAAGAATTTCTTTGTCTTTAAGAAAATTCAATGCATTATCTATGTCTATATAATCTTTTTTTAGATCAAAGTTTGAAATATCATAGTATTTTGAAATACTGTTTTTAAAATCAAATATCTTTATTTCTTCAGATGTTCCATGGGAATTTAAAAAGGAAATTTTTGACTTGTTTTGAATTGTTAATTTAATTAAACCATCAATTAACTTATGCTCAATTAATGCTGTGGATCGAATTATTTTTTCTTCTTCACTATCGCCAATATTATTATCAATTAGTTTTATTTTAACGGATTTATCGTTATAACTAAGTATTGCCCAAGGATAAATTTTATATTCTTTTCTGTTATTATTAATATATTTTACTAAAATTTCTGGACTTAAAGCTAAAGCAGTCATTTTTTGAAAGATTAAATCTTTTTGATTTAAATCATAAGGATTTATAAACTCGTAAGAGATCAGACTATTTTCATTTATAAACAATTTAACAATTTCTTTAATTTGATTTTGAAAATTGTAGTAATAGTTTGGCATAGACCCTTCTAAAAAGATTTCAATCTTAATAGGACTTTTAAATTTTTTAATAGTTGAAATAGTTGTATCGCTTAAGGTAAATTTTTTGTCTTTTGTAATATCATATGATTTCAAACTAAACAAATCAGGTAGTGAAATCAAAAGAATTGTAAAAGCAATGAATAAGATAAATTTGTTTAGTTTTTTCATTTGATTTTTTTCATTGATTTAAGTCCTATTAAAAAAAATAAAAATAGATTTAAAATAAAATAAGCGATATCATTTAGGTTAATAATCCCAATACTAAGTCTGTGATAATGTATTTGAATTCCAATATTGTTTATAAAACTATATAAACTACTATTATTTGAATATTCAGATATAAGATTAATTAAATAATAGTCAATAAAACAAATTAAGAAGGAAACAAGGAAAATGCTAAATTGAGTTTTAAATCTTAATGAAACACAAATAGAAATTAAAATAAATACGCTTGAAAGAAGAATTAAAGAAATAAATGCAAAAAATATTACACCTAAATCAATGTTTGAATCTGAATTAATTAAATTATTTGCCATTAACAAATAGGGAGTACATAACATAAAGCAAAAAACAATTACAAACTGAATCGATAAGTATTTTCCTAATAAAATCTTAGTCAATGAGATTGGTTTGGTGATTAAAACTTCAATTGTTCCATTTGAAATTTCTTCCGAAAAAACTCTCATACAAATGGAAGGAATAATAATTAAAAGTATCCAAGGAGATAGTTCAAAAAATGAATTTACATCTATGAAATTAGATTTTATTATATTATAATTTGTTTCAAAAAAAATTAAAATTAAACTATTAATTAAAAGATAGAAGCCTATTAGAATATGTCCAACTGGTGAAAAAAAATAAGATTTAAGCTCTTTTATAATTAAAGTTCTCATATTTATTCAAAAAATATTGTTATTGGATCTCTATAATCAAGGCCAAAAAGAGAACTTGCACTTCCAACAGTTTCAGGATTGCTTTTATATATAGCTAATTCAAGATGTCCAGCGGAATTAAATAATGCAAGTTTTTTACCATCTTCTTCTCTTTTTTCTTTTTTAATTGAAAAATCAATTGCTTGACTATAATTTGAAAAAATTTCTCTAAACTTAATTCTTCTTGCTTCAATTATAAATGGTCGAGATTTTCCTATTTCATTAAAAATTTTTTTAGTAATATTAGTTACAACATTACCATAATTGTCAATATAAATTACACTTCCCAATATTTGATCTTTTTTTTGGTTTATTACAGGTTTAATTTCAGTTAATTGTTTTATTTTTTTAATTTCTTTTCCAATTACGTCTAAAGACCCCTTAGATGATAAGTGTTTAGCAACATTAACAAAAACATCAATTACAGGAAAGTTGCTTATTATATTTTTATGAATATTAATTTCTACTATTTTATCAGGTTTTAAATCTTCAGTTATTAAAGAAAAAATTCCATTATTTGCTCCGATAAAGTAATGATTATTAAAATACATTGCTAAATGCGAGTTTTCAGGAGTAAGTTCTGACTCCACTCCAATAATATGAATTGTGCCTTCAGGAAAAGATTTGTAAGAATTTTTTAATATATATGCTGCTTGAGGATTATTAAAAGGGCTAATTTGGTGAGAAATATCGACAATTATGACATCATTGATGTTGTTGTAAATATTTGCTTTAGTAATAGCTACTGAAAAGTCTTTATAACCAAAGTCAGTAGTTAATGTTATAAAATTCATAAACTATGAAATCGTTCTTGAAATAAATTAAAATTTACATATTTTTACAAAAAATTCTTTAATAGAAGTTAAAATTAATTTTTTTTAATTGATTAGCCTTTGAATGATATCAAAATTGAATTAAATAATATAAATCCACAAGATTTTTTTGGTGATCAGAATATACATCTAAATAAATTAAAATCACATTTCCCAAAATTAAAACTTGTTGCTAGAGGAAATTTCCTAAGAGCTTATGGCGAGCCTCAGATTTTAAAAGAATTTAAAGGTTGTGTAGATTCTTTAATTAATTATTTAGGTATTTACAACTCCTTAGATTCAAAATTTATAGATGAAGTTGTTTTTTCAAATAATAATATTGATTTGTCAAAACATAAAAGAGAAAATGAATTAATAATTGTTCATGGTGTAAAAGGAAAAATAATTAAAGCTTTAACCATAAATCAAGTTGAATTGGTTAAAACTATCAATAATAATTCATTAATTTTTGCAATTGGTCCAGCTGGAACAGGGAAAACCTATACTGCAATATCTATGGCAGTTAAAGCATTAAAAGAAAGACAGGTTAAAAGAATTATTTTAACTAGACCTGCTGTTGAAGCAGGAGAAAATTTAGGTTTTTTGCCAGGTGATTTGAAGGATAAATTAGACCCTTACATGCAACCTTTATATGATTCTTTAAAGGATATGATTCCTCATGAGAAATTGGTTAGTTATATAGAAAAAGGAATTATTCAAATTTCTCCTTTGGCATTTATGAGAGGAAGAACTTTAGATGATGCATTTGTAGTTTTAGATGAAGCTCAAAACACTACACATTCACAAATGAAAATGTTTTTAACTAGAATGGGGAAGAATGCTAAATTTATTTTAACAGGTGATCCAGGTCAAATAGACTTACCAAAAAAAGTAGTTTCAGGATTAAATGAAGCTCTTTTAATATTGAAAAAAATTAAAGGAATAGGAATAACAAATTTAGATGAGAGAGATATTATTAGACATAAACTTGTTGATAAAATAATAAAAGCGTACAAAAAAAGAGAATGACAAAGAATGAATTTAATACTTTAATGGAAACTAATTTTAGTTTTCCAGGTCAAATTTCAAAATACAAAGGGAAAGTTAGGGATGTTTATTTTTTAGAAAATAATTTTTTAATTATTATTTCAACGGATAGATTATCTGCATTTGATGTAGTAATGCCAAGAGGAATTCCTTTTAAAGGCCAAATTTTAAATCAAATTGCAAATAAAATGTTATTAGAAACTTCAGGAATAGTTCCAAATTGGTTAAAATCTACACCTGATGAAAATGTTTCTGTTGGTGTTAAATGTAAACCTTTTAAAGTGGAGATGGTTATAAGAGGTTATTTGTCAGGTCATGCTGCAAGAAAGTATAAAAAAGGATACAGAGAAATATGTGGGGTTTCTATGCCTAGCGGGATGATTGAAAAT
>CAYUZY010000014.1:0-24222 GCA_964448645.1 uncultured Flavobacteriaceae bacterium | reverse complement strand
ATAAGATTTATAATCGGCGAGTCTAAATCTCTATTAATAGTTATGGTTTGAGAAACTTGACTGCAATTTTGATTACCCCCAGAGGTTTTAACTGAAAAACTATAGGAGTAATTAGACAAAATAGGAGTCCCCGAAATACTTAATGTATTATTACTAATACTTGATGTTAATCCAGAAGGAATAGTTTGTTCCACAATAACTGAAACCCCACTTCCTCCAAAATCAAAAGTGATAGGTTGTATAGCATCCCCACTACAGATAGTTTGATTAATAGATCCTGAGGTAAGAGAAAGAGTAGGACAATCACATTCCAATTCGAAACTAGTTGTGGAGTCATAGATCCATCCAACAGGAATATTACCAATTAGAGAAGGCTCCACCTTGACACATGTTAAATTTGGATTACCACTTATGTTTAAAGAACTCAGTTGACTATTATTTGAGAAATCCAATTGATTAAAACTGTTTCCACTAAGATTTAAAGTTGTAAGTTTTGTATAGTTCACTAAAGGAATTTGACTAATTCCATTTCCGCTTAAATTAAGATCTTCAAGGTTTGTAAAATATTCTAAACCGCTAAAATCAGAAATAGATCGGTTACTTAAATCGAGTTGAGTAATATCAAGAACAGTTAGAAAATCAACATAGGTATCTAAAGCATCATCATAACCTGAATCAATAAGAGCTTGCTCAAAATTGGTATCAGGGATAGATACTTTTCCAGCTTGGAAGAGTGTGTCTTTTGTTCCAGAGACATCAAACTTAAATACCCCAAGAACATTTATAGTAAAGTTAATTTGCCCTCCTGTTATCGAAATATTTGTAATCACACCCACATTTATAAGTTTAATTTCCGTGTTAGAAATAACATCAAATGTTCCACTTATTTGTCCCGTAGTCGTATTTAAAATATAACTATAATCTTTATTAAAGATAATACTTGATACATCTATAGAGGATGAGACAACCATTGATTTCTGATCAATTATTGGAGGAAGTTCTGTTCCTTTTTTCTTTTTTAGTTTCCATCGACCTACGCTTTCTAAAAAAATACCATATTCAAAATTTGCTGTAATATTTGTTGGGCCGCTTATTGCAATCTCCAAGGGGTTTTCTTCTCCAGTGTGATCTTCTTTCCATTTAATGAAATCCCATCCTTCATTGGGTGTAGGCGTTAATCTTACAGTTGTTCCATAGAGATAATCTGTAGATTTTCCAGTAGCTACAATTTCTTCACTTACAGTTCCTTCACCTTCAATTTTCACTTCTAAAGCATAAGATTGTTTTTCAAATTTTGCGGTGATGGTTTTAGGCCGATCGATATTAATCTCAACAGGGTTATTATCTCCCGTAACATCTCCACTCCATCCAGAAAAGTAATAGCCTGTGGAAGGATTAGCGGTAAGTTTTACAACACTTCCAGATGAATAATCAGAGCTTTTTCCACTAGATATAAGCTGCTCGGAAACTGTTCCTTCTCCCAGAGTGTTAATGGTTAAAGAATATTTTCTTTTCACAAACTCGGCAACAATATTTTTATTCCCATTCATTTCAAAATTTAGAACATTAGATGTTCCAGACTCATCGCCAGACCATCTTGAAAACTCATATTCGCCAGCAGGAGTAGCGACTATAGACACCGAAGAACCATCTTTATATGTTCCTATAGCTGGAGAAACACTTCCGCCATCAGGGGGAGATACCGTTACATTGAGTGTATATTCTTTTGTGCAACTCGAGTAAAGAATTAAAGAAAATAAAACAAAAAGTAACTTTTTCACTTAGTATAAGTTGTGAATTACTATTTAAAGGTAATTAATAAAAATTAATGAATATTTTATCTGATATATGTTATAATTGTATTTCACAAATAATAAAACTATATTTGTGTGCATTTTGAAAAAATAAGATCAGAGGCGACTAATAGGTCCCTTTTTTTTTTGGTATGGTTTTTAGTGAAATAGTAGAAAATAAAGTTTTTGAAATTCTAAAGAATTATCAGGATTTATTTTTAATTGATTTGAAAGTAAATCTTAATAATAATATTAAATTAATTATTGATGGTGATAATGGAGTTTCTTTAAAAGATTGTGCAAATGTTAGCAGAGATATTGAAAACAATATTGATGGAGAGAAATTTAACTTTTCAATTGAAGTTTCTTCTTCAGGAATAGGAACACCTTTAATAAGTAATCGTCAGTATAAAAAAAATGTTGGCAGAAAAATAGAGGTTTATACTGATCAAGCAAAACCAATAGTAGGAGAGTTAACTAGAGTTAATGATGATAGTTTTACAATTGAATGGAGTCAAAGAGAATCAAAACCAATTGGAAAAGGTAAAATAAATGTTGTAAAAAATAAGACATTATTATTTTCTGATGTTAAAAGTTCAAAAGTGGTTATTTAAAAAAAAATAAAAATTAATAATATGGAAAATTTAGCTTTAATTGATTCGTTTTCAGATTTCAAGGATGAAAAATTAATTGACAGAGTTACTCTTATGGTTATTTTAGAAGATGTGTTTAGAAGTACATTAAGAAGAAAATTTGGAGATGATGAAAACTTTGATATTATAATTAACCCTGATAAAGGTGATCTGGAAATATGGAGAAATAGAGTTGTAGTTAAGGATAATGAAGTTGAAGATCCAAATCAAGAAATTGAATTGACCGAGGCGAGAAAAATTGAGCCAGATTTTGAAGTTGGAGAGGATGTCTCTGAGGAAGTTAAATTGGTTGACCTAGGAAGAAGAACAATTCAATACCTAAGACAGAGTTTAGTTGCTAAAATTTTTGAGCATGATAGTAATAATATTTTTAAACAATATAAAGAGAGAGAAGGAGATCTATACACAGCAGAAGTTCATCATATAAGAAGTAGAGAAATAATTTTATTAGATGATGATGGAACAGAGCTTATTCTGCCTAAAGACAGACAAATACCTAGTGATTTTTTTAGAAAAGGGGATAATGTAAGGGGAGTAATAGAAAGTGTTGAATTAAGAGGAAACAAGCCAAGAATAATTTTTTCAAGAACAGCTCCTGGATTTTTAGAAAAATTATTTGAACAAGAAATACCTGAGGTTTTTGATGGCTTGATAACTATTAAAAAAGCAGTAAGAATTCCTGGAGAAAAGGCTAAAGTTGCTGTTGATTCATATGATGACAGGATAGATCCTGTTGGAGCTTGCGTTGGAATGAAAGGGTCTAGAATACATAGTATTGTTAGGGAATTAGGAAATGAAAATATTGATGTAATAAATTACACTAATAACTTACAATTATATATTACAAGAGCTTTGAGCCCTGCAAAAATTAATTCTTTGAAAATAGATGAAGAAAATAAAACAGTAGAGGTGACTTTAAATCCAGAAGAGGTTTCAAAAGCAATTGGTAAAGGAGGCTCTAACATAAGATTAGCTGGAAAACTAACAGGTTATGAAATTGATGTTTACAGAGAAGGAATGGAAGAAGATGTTGAGTTACGAGAATTTTCAGATGAAATTGATTCTTGGGTAATTGATGAATTTAAAAAAGTAGGCTTAGATACAGCAAAAAGTGTTTTAGAGCTTGAAGCTGAAGATTTAATTAAAAGAACTGATTTAGAAGAGGAAACAGTTAAGGATGTGATTAGAATTCTTAAAGAAGAATTTGAGGAATAAATTGAATTTAATTTTATTAGATTATAATAAATAATTTATGACGGATAAACCAAGTGTAAGGATAAATAAGGTGCTAAGGGAACTAAACATTTCATTAGACAGGGTTTCGGAGTTTCTTGTTAAGAAAAAAATAAATATTGATATTCGACCAACTTCAAAAATAACAAATGAGGTTTATCAAATTTTATTGGATGAATTTGAGGGAGATAAAACTGATAGAGTTGCTTCTGATGAAATTACTGAAGTAAAAAGAAAAGAGAAAGAAGAAAAAGAGAACATAAGAATTGCGCAAGAGGAAAATAATCAACTACAAAAAGAGAATGTTTTTAAAAAGGAAAAAATTGATTTATTCAGAAGGCCTATTCATAAACCTAAAATGCTAGGAAAAATAGATCTAGATAAAAAAGAAAATCTTAAAATTAAAGAATTAAAAAAGGAAGACTTAAAGGATGTAAAGACTGAAAGTGAATCGGAAAAAATTAAAATACAAAATATAGATAAAGAGTCACAAGAAAAAGATTTAATCAGTGAAGAAAAAAACACTGAAGTAGAAAATGAAAAAATTAATGAAACAGTAAAAACTAATTATCAGAAACTTTCAGGGCCAATAAAAACGGGTGAGAAATTAAATATTGATGAAATTAATAAAAAAGAAAAAAATATTGAAGATGCTAGAAAAAGAAAAAGAAAAAGAATAAGTAAAGACCCTAGAAAAAATCAAACAGTTCCTGATAAAAATATTTTATCAAAAAAACCTATAAATAAAAAAAGAGATTTCATAAAAAAAGAAGAACCCTCAGAAGAAGAGGTTCAAAAGCAAATTAGAGAAACTTTAGAAAAACTTCAAGGAAGCTCAACAAAGTCAAAAGGAGCAAAATATAGAAGAGATAAAAGAGATCAACATAGAATTAAATCTGAAGAAGAATTAGAACAAATAAAAGAAGAAAGTAAAGTTTTAAAAGTCACTGAATTTATTACCGCCTCAGAAGTGGCAACAATGATGGAGGTTAATACTACTGAAATTATATCTGCATGTATGTCTTTAGGTATTATGGTTACAATGAATCAAAGATTAGATGCAGAAACTTTAACAATAGTTGCTGAAGAATTTGGTTATGAAGTTTCTTTTGAAAAAGCAGAGTCTGAAGAAGATATTATTGTTGAAGAAAAAGATGATGAAAAGGATTTAAAACCACGTCATCCAATAGTTACTGTGATGGGTCATGTCGATCATGGTAAAACTTCACTTTTAGATTATATAAGAAAAGAAAATGTTATTGCTGGAGAGTCTGGTGGAATTACTCAACATATAGGAGCTTATTCTGTCGAGCTGGAAAATAATCAAAAAATAACTTTTCTTGACACTCCTGGTCATGAAGCATTTACTGCCATGAGGGCAAGAGGAGCTCAAGTTACGGATATTGCTATTATAGTAATTGCTGCTGATGATAATATAATGCCTCAAACCAAAGAAGCTATTAGTCATGCTCAAGCAGCTAATGTTCCTATAGTTTTTGCAATAAATAAAATTGATAGACCGAATTCAAATCCTGACAAAATTAAAGAATCTTTGGCTGGAATGAACTTAATGGTTGAAGATTGGGGAGGAAAAATCCAGTCACATGACATTTCAGCTTTAAAAGGTATAGGAGTTAATGAATTGCTTGAAAAAGTTTTACTTGAAGCTGAACTTTTAGAGCTTAAAGCAAATCCATTGAAAAGAGGAAAAGGAACAGTTGTTGAAGCTTTTTTAGATAAAGGCAGAGGTTACGTTTCAACTATTCTTGTTCAAAATGGAACATTAAAAATTGGAGATTATTTATTAGCAGGTAAACATAGTGGTAAAATCAAAGCAATGTTTGATGAAAGAGGTAATAATTTGGATGAAGCTCCACCATCTTCACCTATTTCAATCCTTGGCCTTGATGGAGCTCCTCAAGCTGGAGATTCTTTTTATGTACTTGAAGATGAGCGTGAAGCTAAACAAATTGCTTCAAAAAGAACCCAATTAATTAGAGAACAAAGTGTAAGAACACAAAGGCATATAACTTTAGATGAGATTGGAAGGAGAATAGCTCTTGGAGAATTTAAAGAACTTAATATTATTTTAAAGGGTGATGTTGATGGTTCAGTTGAGGCTATAACAGATTCCCTACAGAAATTATCTACAGATGAAATAGAAGTTAAAATTATTCATAAAGGTGTTGGAGCGATAACGGAATCAGATGTTTTACTGGCTTCAGCTTCAGACGCTATAGTAATTGGATTTAATGTTAGACCTATTTCAAATGCGAGAAGTTTAGCTGAAAAGGAAGAAATTGATATTCGCTCATACTCAATAATTTATGACGCAATTAATGATGTAAAGGATGCTATGGAAGGTATGTTATCCCCTGAAATGAAAGAAGAAATTACAGGAACTGCAGAAGTTAGAGAAGTGTATAAAATTTCAAAAGTGGGAACAATTGCTGGGTGTATGGTTTTGACTGGTAAAATTTTGAAAAATTCTGGGGTTAGAATTATAAGAGAAGGTATAGTTGAACATTCTGGAAGTTTAATTTCACTTAAAAGATTTAAGGATGATGTTAAGGAAGTTGCTAAAGGATACGATTGCGGTATTCAACTTAAAGATTATAATGACTTGAAAGTTGGAGATAATATAGAATGTTTTCAAGAGATTGCAATTAAGAAAAAATTATAAAACTTTTTTTAATAAAAAAGCTGACGGAAAATGTTTTTTTATAGTATCTAATTTTTTTATTCCTCTAATTTTAAATTTATATTTTCCAAACTGAACTTTATAATTTGGTGTTTCAAAACTCAGAGAAGCTTTTTCTTTTGGAAATTTTTCTTTAAAATTTTCTAAAATATCTTTTGATTTTTCCAGTGATCCGTAAAAAATTTGAATAGTATAAAATTCAGATTTAAAATTTTCTTTATCAATTTTAATTTTAAGTTTTTCAATTTCAGAAATTAACGAATCTTGGATAATATTTATTTCACCAATTTGAGAAAAAGAAAAATTAAAAAAAGAAATAAAAAAAATAATTTGAATATATAATTTATACATTTTTATTGTTATTTATATATTCAAAAGTAGTTAAATTTATAAAAATAAATTTTTGTTACTTTTCTCTTATTTAGAATCTTTATAAATTACATAATTGTTAAATAGAAGAGTTTCCCAAACCGAGTCTATGCATTATTTTTGCATAGGATTTTGAAAATTTATTTTTTGCAATTAATTAAAAATTTCATAACAAAATTTAAAGAAGAAACATTCTTATATTTTCTGCTCACTTTAAGTTTTCTGTTTTTATTTTCTTTTCAAAACTTATACAGTCAAGATGATCCAATAATTAAGGAGGGAAAAAAGTTGTTTAATGCAAATTGTGCGGCATGTCATAAACTTAAAAAAAGATCAATTGGCCCTGCTTTAAAAGGTGTCACAGAAAAGTATGATAGAGAATGGTTGTATAGTTGGATTAAAAACAGCAGTGCAATGATTAAAGATGGAGATGCTCAAGCCGTTGCAATTTATGAGGAATATAATAAATCTGTAATGAATAATTTTCCTCAATTCTCTAATGAAGATATTGATAAAATTTTAGCTTATACAGATTACACTCCTCCACTTTCAACTGCTCCAGCTGCTTCTGCAATTGCAGTTAATAATGCTCAAGGAAACGACTTTTCAAATAATTTAATTTTAGCTGCTCTTACACTTGTTCTTGTTATACTTGTCGTAATGCTATTTTTAGTTCAAAAGACTTTATTAAAAATTGCTAAGGCTAGTGGCGTAGAAATATCTCCTGAACCAAAGGAAAAAAGGATAAATATATGGAAGGCTTTTGTTCAAAATCAATTTTTAGTTTTTGTTAGTGTTATTTTATTTTTGTTAAGTAGTACTTATCTTTTATATGATTACATGATGCAAATAGGAGTAGACCAAGGATATATGCCAGTTCAACCAATTCATTATTCTCATAAGATTCATTCAGGAACAAATAAAATAGATTGTAAATATTGTCATTCATCAGCTAGAGTATCTAAACATTCAGGAATTCCCTCATTAAATGTCTGTATGAATTGTCATAGAAACATTTCCGAATATACTGGTGAGGAGGATATTGAAAATGGTTATACAAAAGATTTTTACACTAAAGAGATTAAAAAATTATATGCTGCAGTTGGTTGGGATGAAGAAAATCAAAAATATACTGGTGAAACTCAACCTGTTAAATGGGTAAGAATTCATAATTTGCCAAACCATGTCTATTTTAATCATGCTCAGCATGTAGAAATTGGAGAAATTCAATGTCAAAAATGTCATGGCCCTGTTGAAGAGATGGAGATTATGTATCAATATTCTCCTTTGACAATGGGATGGTGTATTGATTGTCATAGAGAATCAAATATAAAGGTTGAGACTAATGAATATTATACAAAAATTCATGAAGAGCTCTCAAAAAAGTATGGAGTTGAAAAATTAACTGTAGCTCAAATGGGAGGTTTAGAATGCGGTAAATGTCATTATTAAATTTTTATGAAGACGAATAAAATTTATTGGAAAAATATTGATCAACTTGATTCAAATAATCTGCAGATTAATAAGATTCATGAGGATGAATTCGTTTCAAAATTACCTGTAGATTATAATAAAGATAAAGATCAATTAGATAATAGTCATACTAGGAGAGACTTTTTAAAATATCTTGGATATAGTACAGCAGCTGCTACTATAGCAGCGTGTGAAGGACCGGTTATTAAATCTGTTCCATATGTTATTCAACCAGAACAAATAACTCCAGGAATTGCAAACTATTATGCAACTACTATTGCTGATGGATATGATTTTGCTAGTGTATTAATTAAAACTAGAGAGGGTCGACCAATTAAAGTTCAAAATAATAATCAAACCCCATATTTAGGATGTGCAAATGTTAGAGTTAATGCTTCAGTTTTATCATTGTACGATTCTTTAAGAATTCAAGGGCCAAAATATAAGGGTAAGGATATTAGTTGGAGAGATTTTTATGATCAAATATCTAAAACTTTAAAATCATTAAGTAAAGATGGAGATAAAGTAGTCCTTATGACTAATTCATTAGCAAGTCCATCAACTGAAAAAATTATTTCAGAGTTTTTGAATTTGTATCCTAATATTAGTCATGTAGTTTACGATCCTATTTCATCAGATTCTGCACTTAATGCTTTTGAACAAGAATATGGCATAAGGGCATTGCCAGATTATGATTTTTCTATAGCAAGTAATATTATTTCTTTTGATGCAGATATTTTAGGAGATTGGCAAGGAGGAGGTTATGAGTCAGGGTATTCTAAGGGTAGAATTCCTAATAAAAAGAATTCTAATAAAAAGTATTCTATGTCTTGGCATATTCAATTAGAATCTAATATGTCTTTATCAGGAGCAAATGCTGATAAAAGAGTCCCATTAAAACCATCAGACATAAAAAACATCTTATTTAAGTTATATTCTAAATTGGCCAGAAAAAAAACTTCAATTTCCTTATCTAAAGATCATCAAAAGTTATTAGATCAAATATTAAATAAAATAAATAAATCTCCTTCTAATTCTGTTGTAGTTTCTGGAATTGATGATGATTATTCTCAAAGACTTGTCCTTGCAATAAACTCAATATTAAAGAGTAAAGCTTTTAATGTTAATACTCCAAGATTTATTAGAAAAGGAAAAAATAATGATGTAAAAAAATTAGTTGACCAAATGAAATCTGGAGAAGTTAAAGGATTAATAATTTCTGGATTAAATCCAGTTTATTCTCTTCCAAATGGGTCTGAGTTTAAAGATTTAATAAGTTCTTTAAAATTTTCTCTTGTATTTTCTTCTAAGGAAGATGAAACCTCATCTGTATCTCAATATTTAGCTGCTACTCCTCATCAATTAGAATCTTGGGGGGATTATCAATTAAAGTATGGTCATTATACTTTAACTCAACCAACTATTCGCCCTCTTTTTGATACTAATCAATTTCAGGATGTTTTATTGAAGCTTCTCAAGAATAATATAAGTTATTATGAATATATCAAGGAATATTGGAATGAAAATGTTTTAGAGAGTAATTCATGGAACAAAGCTCTTCATGACGGCTACTTTTCCAAGAAAATTTCTTTGAATTTGAAAAGAAATCAAGACGCTTATTCTTTAGATGTTTCTAAATATTCAAACTTTAAAGATAAAGGGCTTTCACTTATTTTATATTCTAAAACTGGAATAGGGGATGGTCAGCAATCAAATAATCCATGGCTTCAAGAATTCCCTGATCCAATTACAAGGGTCACTTGGGATAATTATTTAACTGTATCAATGGTTGATGCAAAAGAAATTGGACTTAAAAATGAGAATACCTCAAATGGAGCATTAAACGGAAGTTATGCTAAGATACAGGTTGGGAATAAATCAATTAATGTCCCTATAATTATTCAGCCTGGTCAAGCAGAAGGTACAGTAGGATTGGCTTTTGGTTATGGAAAAACAATTGGAGTAAAAGATGAAATGAAAGTTGGTGTTAATGCATTTAACTTTTATAATGAATTTGATAAAGTTCAGGAAATTAATATTGATCCAATTAGTGATATGCATGAATTTGCATGTGTTCAACTTCATAATACTTTAATGGGAAGAGGAGACATTCTTAAAGAAACTACTTTAGAAGTCTTTAATACTAAGGATAAAAAATATTGGAATCCTCCTGTTGTGGTTTCTAAAAACCATATAGAGACTTTGGTTAGTTCTCCAGAAGTAGATATGTATGATGAGTTTGATAGATCAATAGGACATCATTTTAATTTATCTATTGACCTTAATTCATGCACTGGTTGTGGTGCTTGTGTAATTGCTTGTCATGCAGAAAATAATGTTCCTGTTGTAGGAAAAAGAGAGGTTAGAAAATCAAGGGATATGCATTGGCTTAGAATTGACAGGTATTATTCTTCAGAAAACACATTTGAAAAAGATAACAAGACTAAAGATGAAATTTCTGGATTATCAGATACTTTAACAGTTCTTGGAGATATGGAAAAAGCTTCAGAAAATCCTCAAGTAGCTTTTCAACCAGTAATGTGTCAACATTGTAATCATGCTCCTTGTGAGACTGTTTGTCCAGTTGCTGCAACTTCACATGGAAGACAGGGGCAAAACCACATGGCATATAATAGATGTGTAGGAACAAGGTATTGTGCTAATAACTGTCCTTATAAGGTTAGAAGATTCAATTGGTTCTTATATAATGGAAATGATGAGTTTGATTTTCATATGAATGATGATTTAGGAAGAATGGTTATAAATCCAGATGTAGTAGTTAGGTCTAGAGGAGTTATGGAAAAATGTTCTTTTTGTATTCAAATGACCCAGAAAACTATTTTAGATGCAAAATTAGAGGGAAGAGAAATCAAAGATGGGGAGTTTCATACTGCATGTTCTAATGCTTGTAGTACAGGTGCAATGGTTTTTGGTGATGTTAATGATAAAGAAAGTAAAGTCTCCGAATTAAAGAAAAATGATAGAATGTATCATTTATTAGAAGCTGTTGGTACAAAGCCTAATGTTATGTACCAAACAAAAATTAGAAATATAGATGAAACCTAAAATTAAATAAAATAAGATGGCATCTCATTATGAAGCTCCAATAAGAAAACCTCTTGTCATAGGAAATAAGTCCTATCATGATGTTTCTGTTGATATTGCCGCTCCAATTGAAGGTAAGGCAAATAAACAATGGTGGATTGTTTTTGGAATTTCGCTTTCAGCTTTTTTATGGGGTGTTGGTTGTATAATTTATACTATTTCAACTGGAATTGGAGTTTGGGGTTTAAATAAAACAGTAGGTTGGGCCTGGGATATTACTAATTTTGTTTGGTGGGTTGGAATTGGTCATGCTGGAACATTAATTTCTGCAGTACTTCTTTTGTTTAGACAAAAATGGAGAATGGGTATTAATAGATCTGCTGAAGCTATGACAATTTTTTCAGTTATTCAAGCAGGCTTGTTTCCTTTAATTCATATGGGTAGACCATGGCTTGGTTATTGGATGTTACCAATTCCAAATGCTTTTGGATCATTATGGGTGAATTTTAATTCTCCACTTTTATGGGATGTTTTTGCAATATCTACATATTTAACTGTTTCACTAGTTTTTTGGTGGACAGGTCTTTTACCTGATTTTGCAATGATAAGAGATAGGGCGGTTCTTCCTTTTCAAAAGAAAATATATAGTCTTGTAAGTTTTGGATGGAGTGGAAGAGCAAAAGATTGGCAAAGGTTTGAAGAGGTTTCTCTTGTTTTAGCTGGTTTAGCAACACCTTTAGTTTTATCAGTTCACACCATCGTATCCTTTGACTTTGCAACTTCAGTTATACCTGGTTGGCATACCACAATTTTTCCTCCTTATTTTGTTGCAGGTGCAATTTTTTCCGGATTTGCTATGGTGCAAACTCTTCTGATAATAATGAGAAAAGTTTGCCATCTTGAGGATTATATTACTGTTCAACATATTGAACTTATGAATATTGTAATTATGATAACAGGTTCAATTGTAGGGGTAGCATACATAACTGAATTATTTATAGCATGGTATTCCGGAGTTGAGTATGAACAATATGCATTTTTAAATAGAGCGACTGGTCCATATTGGTGGGCTTATTGGTCAATGATGACATGTAATGTTTTTTCTCCTCAGCTTATGTGGTTTAAAAAATTAAGAACAAGTATAATTTTTTCATTTATAATATCTATAGTTGTTAATATTGGAATGTGGTTTGAACGTTTTGTTATAATCGTCACTTCACTTCATAGAGATTATTTACCATCATCTTGGACTATGTTTTCTCCAACATTTATTGATATAGGAATATTTATTGGAACTGTTGGTTTTTTCTTTTCTTTATTTTTGCTTTACGCAAGGACTTTTCCTGTAATTGCTCAAGCAGAGGTAAAAACTATTTTAAAATCATCTGCAGATAATTATAAAAAATTAAGAGATAAAAAATGAGTGATAAAGTAATTCATGCATTTTACGACGATGATGATGTGCTTTTAAGAGCAGTTAAAGAAATTGTTTCAAAAAAACATCATATTGATGAGGTTTATACTCCTTTTCCTGTTCATGGATTGGATAAAGCTTTAGGGCTTGAAGGTACAAGGATTGCTATAATGGCATTTATATATGGGTGTATTGGTCTTATAGTTTCTATTTTAATGATGAACCATATGATGATAACTGATTGGCCTCAAAATATTGGCGGTAAACCTAGTTTTTCATATGTTGCTAATATGCCAGCTTTTGTTCCAATTATGTTTGAGATGACGGTTTTCTTTTCTGCTCATTTAATGGTTATTACATTTTATTTAAGGAGTAGATTATGGCCATTTAAAAAAGCTGAAAATCCTTATCCATCAACTACTGATGATAAGTTTTTAATTGAAATTGGAGTAGGGAAAAATGAAAAAGAATTAAAAGCTTTAATCAAGAAAACAGGAGCTATTGAAATTAAAATTGTTGAAAAGTCAGAATAAGATGAAAAATATTAAAAACATATATATAGTTTTTTTATTCTTGATGATGGTCTCGTGTTTTGATTCATCTAAACCAAATTATCAATTTTTCCCTCAAATGTATGATTCTGCAGGTTATGACACATATTCTGAAAGTGATGCTTTTGCTAATGGGATAGAAGCTCAATTACCAGTAGAGGGAACAATCTCAAGGGGATGGGAACCTTACGAATATGAAGACACAAATGAAGGTTATGAGAATGCAAAATTAAATCTCTTATCTCCAATTAAAGTTAGTAAAGAAAGTTTAGAAAACGGAAAAAAACTTTATGAGATTTATTGTTCCTTATGTCACGGGTCAAAAGGAGATGGTCAAGGAATTTTAATGAAACGTGAAGTTTATCTAGGCGTTCCAAGTTATGCTGATAGAGAAATTACACCTGGAAGTGTTTATCACGTCTTAATGTATGGTATAAATGCTATGGGATCTCATGCTGGACAAATAAATAAATTAGAACGTTGGCAAATTTCCCAATATGTTATGGAGCTAAGAGGTAAATTAAAAAAATAAAGATGATGTATACTTTTCCTAAAAGACTTAAAATTTTTTCTATAGCATGTATGCTTATAGGTTTGTTAGGTCTTACTTATGGATTTTTATCATCTCCTTCAACAATTGAAGAAGCTATTGAGATGACATCAGTTGATCATCATGGAGAATCTGAAAATCATGAAGAAGGTCATTCTTCAGGGGAACACTTATCTGATCAAGGCCATGAAAATGATTCATCTCATGGAGAACATCTTTTGCATAAATTACAAAATAAACCATGGGCCGCACTCTATGTTTCAGCTTTCTTTTTTATGATGATTTCTTTAGGAGTATTAGCATTTTATGCTATTCAGAGAGCAGCTCAAGCAGGATGGCCAATAGTTCTATATAGAGTTATGGAAGGTATAACGGCATATCTACTTCCAGGAGGAATTATTGTAATAATGATTTTAGTTCTGTCTGGATTACACTTTAATCATTTGTTTATCTGGATGGATCCTGAAGTTGTAGCTCATGATGAGATTATAAGAAATAAGTCTGGGTATTTGAATTTACCTTTCTTTTTTGCAAGAGCAATTTTCTTTCTTTTAGGGTGGACTTTGTATAGGTATTTTTCAAGAAAGTTTTCATTAAAACAAGATTTAGCTCCTTCAAATGATATATCAAATCACAAGAAAAACTTTAGAATTTCAGCTGCATTTTTAGTTTTTTATTTTGTGACTGAGTCAATAATGTCTTGGGATTGGGTTATGTCAATTGACCCACATTGGTTTAGTACATTATTTGGATGGTATGTTTTTGCTAGTATGTTTGTTACAGGAATTACAGTTATTGCACTAATAACTATTTATTTGAAAAATAATGGATATTTAGATTTTGTAAATGATAGCCATATTCATGATTTAGGAAAATTTATGTTTGCAATTAGTATATTTTGGACTTATTTGTGGTTTTCACAATTTATGCTTATTTGGTACGCAAAT
The DNA here is from genome assembly GCA_964448645.1 of uncultured Flavobacteriaceae bacterium. Lineage (GTDB taxonomy): Bacteria > Bacteroidota > Bacteroidia > Flavobacteriales > Flavobacteriaceae. Next base: position 9,493 of record CAYUZY010000014.1, on the reverse strand, counting down.
ATTCCAGAGGAGGTAACCTATTTTATGACAAGAATTGAGGATTATAATCTTCCATTTTTTGGAATGTTAGTTATGAACTTTATTTTCCCTCTGATAATATTAATGAATAGTGATTATAAGAGAGTTAACTACATAATAGTAATGACGGGAATTGTCATAGTTCTTGGTCATTATATTGATGTTTTTAATATGATTATGCCCTCTGCTGTTGGTGATCAATGGTCCATAGGTACTAGTGAAATAGGTGCATTTTTATTTTTCTTTGGACTATTTATATATATAGTTTTTAATGAATTAACAAAGGCTCCACTTTTGGCTAAGGGAGATCCTTTTATTAAAGAAAGTGAACAATATCATTATTAATTTAAATTTATAGATGACCAATTTTTTCATATTTACCGCCCTTATACTTATTGCGATTTCAGTTTGGCAAATAACTAAGATTTTTGAATTATCCCAAACCAAAAAAACAAATAATCAAGTAGCCGATGATAAGGATAATGATTTTAATGGAAAAATGATGTTTGCCTTTTTAATTTTTCTTTACGTTTTAACTATTTATTCATTTTTAGCTTATGGAGATGTTTTGTTGCCTGAAGCAGCTTCTGAACATGGAAGTACTTATGATAATTTAATGTGGATATCATTTGCAATTATATTTTTTGTTCAAACAATAACTCAAGGAGCTTTACATTATTTTTCATATAAATACAGAGGTAATAAATCAAGAAAAGCATTTTTTTATGCGGATAATGACAAATTAGAAATGATATGGACAGTTATTCCTGCTATAGTTTTGGCAGTTTTAATTTTATTTGGATTATATACTTGGACTGATATAATGACAATAGAAGAAAATGATGATGCTTTAGTGGTTGAACTTTATGGTCAACAGTTTAATTGGAAAGCAAGATATGCTGGAGAAGATGGCGTTTTAGGAGATGCCAATATTAGATTTTTACAAGATTTTGATGGTAGAAACGTAGTTGGAATTGATTCAACAGACCCTAATGGATTTGATGACGTTGTAGTACAAGAACTTCATTTACCTGTTGGAAGAGAAGTTATTTTTAAAATGAGATCTCAAGATGTTTTACATTCGGCTTACATGCCTCATTTTAGAGCTCAAATGAACTTGGTTCCAGGAATGATAACTGAATTTGCATTTACACCTATTACAACTACAGAGCAAATGAGACAAAACCCAGATATAATTTCTAAGGTTAAAAAAATAAATAAAATAAGGATAGAAAATAGTAAAGAGCTAGTCGCTAATGGAGAAGAACCTCTTGAACCATATGTTTTTGATTATGTTTTATTATGTAATAAAATATGTGGAGGTTCACACTATAATATGCAAATGAAAATAATTGTGGAAACAGAAGAAGAATTTAATAAATGGATAGATGATCAGCAAACGTTTGCTGAAATCATTCAATAAATATAATTTTGTAAGATATGTCAATAACAGAAGAAAATAATCACGAAGAAGATCACGGACACCATCACAAGGAGACTTTTATAACTAAATATATTTTCAGTCAAGATCATAAAATGATTGCTAAACAATATTTAATTACAGGATTATTTATGGGAATTATTGGGATTTTGATGTCCTTATTATTTAGACTACAATTATCTTGGCCAGAACAGCCTTTTGGAATTTTTGAAACACTTCTTGGTAAATGGGCTCCAGATGGAGTAATGGATCCAAATGTTTATTTAGCATTAGTTACTATTCATGGTACAATTATGGTTTTCTTTGTCTTAACGGCAGGGTTAAGCGGAACGTTTAGTAATTTATTAATTCCTCTTCAGATTGGGGCTCGTGATATGGCAACTGGACTTCTAAATATGATTGCATATTGGCTATTTTTTCTTTCAAGTATCATTATGGTCGCTTCACTTTTTGTAGAGGCAGGACCTGCAGCTTCAGGATGGACTGTTTATCCTCCATTAAGTGCAATTCCCCAAGCTCAACCTGGAGCAGGGTTAGGAATGACCTTATGGTTGGTATCTATGGCCTTTTTTATAGCGTCTTCTCTTTTAGGTTCTTTAAATTATATTGTGACAGTAATTAATTTAAGAACTAAAGGAATGTCTTTTTCTAGACTTCCTTTAACAATTTGGGCATTTTTCATAACTGCTGTAATAGGTGTTGTCTCATTTCCAGTTCTTTTATCTGCAGCACTTTTATTAATTATGGATAGAAGTTTTGGTACATCTTTTTTTCTTTCAGATATTTTTATACAGGGAGAAGTTTTGCATTATCAAGGGGGCTCTCCTGTTTTATATGAACATTTATTCTGGTTTTTAGGGCATCCAGAAGTATATATAGTTTTATTACCAGCCCTTGGGATTACTTCTGAAATCATTGCTACCAATTCTAGAAAACCAATATTTGGATATAGAGCTATGGTGGCTTCTATTCTTGCAATTGCATTTCTTTCAACTATTGTTTGGGGACATCATATGTTTGTTTCTGGAATGAACCCTTTTCTTGGATCAGTTTTTACTTTTACCACTCTTTTAATAGCTATTCCTTCTGCTGTTAAAGCATTTAATTATATAACCACCTTATGGAAAGGTAACTTGCAATTAAATCCAGCAATGCTTTTTTCGATAGCTTTAGTTTCAACTTTTATTAGTGGAGGTTTAACAGGAATTATTTTAGGAGATAGCGCATTAGATATTAATGTTCATGATACATATTTTGTTGTAGCTCATTTTCATTTGGTTATGGGTATTTCTGCTCTTTATGGTCTTTTTGCTGGAGTTTATCATTGGTTTCCAAAAATGTTTGGAAGAATGATGAATAAAAATTTGGGCTATATTCATTTTTGGGTTACTGCTATTGGTGCTTATGGCGTTTTTTTCCCAATGCATTTTATAGGGATGGCCGGTTTACCTAGAAGGTATTATACAAATACAGCTTTTCCATATTTTGATGATTTAGCAGATATTAATGTTTTGATTACAGTTTTCGCTTTAATTACTGGTTTAGCACAATTAGTTTTTCTTTATAATTTTATTCATAGTATGCATTATGGTAAAAAGACTGTACAAAATCCGTGGAGATCTAATACTTTGGAATGGACAGCTCCAATAAAGCATATACATGGTAACTGGGAAGGAAAAATTCCACATGTTCATAGATGGGCTTATGATTATTCAAAACCAGGTCAAAAAGAGGATTTTGTTCCTCAACATATTCCGCTAAAAAAAGGTGAAGAAGAATTACAGCATTAGTTTATTTATTTAAAATCTTCAAAACAGAATTATAACTTAATAACTTATCTTTGGGATTGTGAATGAAAATTTAGATCCTACGGGTAATCAGTTGTCTTCTGAAGATCAAGAAATAGATAAAGCTTTAAGACCTTTATCTTTTGATGATTTTGCTGGCCAAGAAACCATATTAGAAAATTTAAAAGTTTTTGTTGAAGCAGCTAAACAAAGAGATGAAGCTTTAGATCATACGCTTTTTCATGGCCCCCCTGGCCTTGGAAAAACTACATTAGCTCATATTTTAGCAAATGAACTTCAGGTAGGGATTAAATTAACATCAGGTCCTGTCCTAGATAAACCTGGAGACCTTGCAGGGTTACTTACGAATCTAGAATCTAGAGATATTCTTTTTATTGATGAGATTCATAGATTAAGTCCAATTGTTGAAGAATATCTTTATTCTGCTATGGAAGATTATAAAATAGATATAATGATAGAGACAGGACCAAATGCAAGAACTGTACAAATTAATTTAAATCCTTTCACATTAGTTGGAGCCACTACAAGGTCAGGACTTCTTACAGCACCTATGCGAGCAAGATTTGGTATTACAAATAGATTAGAATATTATTCTACAGAATTATTGTCAAGTATTGTTGAGAGAAGTGCAGATATTTTAAAAATTGATATTAAAAATGATGCTGCAATAGAAATTGCTGGAAGAAGTAGAGGAACACCTAGAATTTCAAATGGATTATTAAGAAGGGTTAGAGATTTTGCACAAATAAAAGGAAGCGGTTCAATTGATATGAAAATTACTCAATATAGTTTAAAGGCTTTAAACGTTGACAAGTATGGTTTAGATGATATGGATAATAAAATTCTTACCACTCTTATTGATAAATTCAAGGGAGGTCCTGTCGGGATTACCACACTTGCAACTGCAGTTTCAGAAAACGGAGAAACTTTAGAAGAAGTTTACGAACCTTTTTTGATACAACAAGGATTTATTGTTAGAACACCTAGAGGTCGTGAAGTGACTGAAAGAGCATATAAACATTTGGGAAGAATTAAAAATAATCAAGAGGGGTTATTTTAATTAATGATTTTTAAATAATGTTTAATACTACTGAATTTATTAAGCAAAAATCAAAGGAACTAGGTTTTATTAGTTGCGGTATTTCAAAAGCAGGATTTCTTGAAAAAGATGCACCAAAATTAGAGAAATGGCTAAATAATAATTACCATGGAAAGATGAGTTATATGGCTAATCATTTTGATAAAAGGTTAGATCCTACATTATTTGTTCCTGGGGCAAAAAGTGTTATTTCATTATTGTTTAATTATTATTCTGATAAGAAGCAGAAGGATCCGAATGCACCTAAAATCTCAAAATATGCTTATGGAAAAGACTACCACTTTGTTATAAAAGCTAAACTTAAAAATTTGTTTAATCTAATTAGAGATCAAGTTGGTGATATAGGCGGGAGAGTTTTTGTTGATTCAGCGCCTATTATGGAAAAATCATGGGCTGAGAAAAGTGGTTTGGGATGGATTGGGAAAAATACAAATTTGATTAGCCAAAAAGTAGGATCTTTTTTCTTTATATGTGAGATAATCACAGATTTAGAATTAGAATATGATAATCCAGTAACTGATCATTGCGGAAGTTGCACAGCATGTATTGATGCCTGTCCTACTGAAGCCTTAGTTGCTCCTTATCAATTGGATGCAAAAAAATGTATCTCCTATTTAACGATTGAATTAAAAGATGAAATTTCTGAAGTTTTTAAAAATAAAATGGATAATTGGGCTTTTGGATGTGATATTTGTCAAGATGTTTGCCCCTGGAATCGTTTTTCAAAAAATAATAGTGAACCAGAATTTACTCCAAAAGAAGAAATAATTTCTATGTCTAGAAATGAATGGTTAGAACTTACAGATGAAGTTTTTAATACTATTTCAAAAAATAGTGCTATAAAAAGGACTAAATTCAAAGGGCTCAAAAGAAATATTGAATTTATTAATAGCAAAAAAATCAATTAAAATTTAATTTTTAATGTAACTTTTGTTACAATAAAAAGATGTTTATAACCAATATAAACAAGGGTTTTATTATTTAAAAAATAGGGTTGTTTGTTAACGTTATGTTAATATTTTGTTATATTGCATTCCCATTTTAAAATTATAATAATTTTTTAATGGTTTAATAAACGGATATTTTATCCGTTATATATATATATTAAGTAAATATTAAAACTAAATTTAACTTAAACATTGACGAATGAAAAATACTTATTTTAAGACGTTTCTTTATGTGGCAGTTTTTCTGCTTAGTATTGGAATTTATGCACAAACGATCAGTGGTGTAGTTACTAGTGAGGATGGTCCACTCCCAGGAGCGGCAGTCCAAATTAAAGGAACTAACACTGGTGTAAGTACAGACTTTGATGGTAATTTTTCTATTGAGGCTGGTGCTGATGATACACTTGTTATCTCTTTTGTAGGATTTGCTACACAAGAAATACTAGTTGGAGATCAGGATCAGATAACTGTAACATTAGAAGTTGCAAACCTTCTTGAGGAGGTAATTGTAACAACAGGTTATGGAACTCAGGAGAAAAGAGACGTTACCGGAGCTGTTACCGTAATTGATGCAGAAGATTTAGTTGCAATTCCTGCAACAACTTTTGCTCAACAATTACAAGGTAGAGCTTCTGGGGTGAACATTATTAATGATGCAACTCCAGGTGGTGAAGCTACTGTACGTATTAGAGGATTTGGTACTGTTGGAAATAATAACCCTTTATATGTTATAGATGGTGTTCCTTCTGACTCTCAAGGTAACCTTAATCCTAATGATATAGAAACTATTCAGGTGCTTAAAGATGCATCTGCTGCCTCTATTTATGGTGCTCGTGCCGGTAATGGGGTAATAGTTATAACTACTAAAAAGGGTAAACTAGGAAAACCTAAAATTAGTTTTAGTACATATCATGGAACTCAAAATGCTGCTAAAGATGTAGATGCTTTAAATGCTAGAGATTTAGGAGAATATCTTTATTTTGCAGATGTATATGCAGGTAAGACTCCAAGTCATGGTCAGTATACTTTTCCTTCAGGACCTGCTGTAACAAATCCAACTATTGGAATACCTAATTATGTATTTCCTAGTGGAGCTGCATCTGCAGATCTAAGTAAATATTCTTTAACTCCTTCTAATATTTATGCTATTACTGAATCTGCTGATACTAATTGGTGGGAAGAAGTAACTAGAGAGAATGCCCCAATTAAAGGTTATCAAGTTGAGGCTTCAGGAGCGACTGAGGATTCAAGATATTCTTTTACTATGGGATATATGTCTCAAGATGGTATTGTTAATTTTGTTTCTTATGATAGAATGTCTATAAGACTTAACACTTCTTTTGATGCTCTAGATGATAGATTACAAGTTGGAGAGAATTTTACTGTTTCTTTAGGAAATAGAAAAGGTGGTTTTGGAAACAACTCTGAGCAAAATGCTGTTTCAGGTTCTTATAAGCACCACCCTCTTTTACCAGTATATGATATTGCGGGTAATTTCGCAGGAAGTAGAGGTCTAAACCTTGGAAACAACTATAGCCCTTATGCTACTATCTCTAGAAATCAAGATGATAGAAGATGGAATATTAGAATTTTAGGAAATGCTTATGCTTCTTATGAAATAATTCCTGACTTAACAGTTAAAACTAGTTTTGGAATTGATCTAAGTACTGATAGAAGAAGAGATATTGGAAGACCTCAACCAGAATATGTTGAAGGTAACTTTATAAATAGTTCTAGTCAAGCTTCAGGTTATAACTTAAGTTGGGTATTTACAAACACTGTTGCTTGGTCTAAGACTTTTGGAGTACATGAAGTTGAAGCTTTAGCTGGTATCGAGGCTATTGAACAATTTGGAGAATATTTTGGAGCAGGACGTAATAAGTTCCCATTCGAAACAAATGACATTATTAGTTATTTATCTCTTGGAGACGCTACTACTTCTTCAAACTATGGTGATGTTGGCAGTGATTACTCATTATTTTCTCAGTTTTTAAATGCTAACTACGCATATAACGACAAATATCTTTTATCACTTACGGTTAGAAATGATGCTTCTTCTAGATTTAAGAAAGCGACTAACAGTGCACTTTTCCCGGCGGCTAGTGTTGGATGGAGAATTTCTGAAGAAGATTTCTTCCCACAAGGTGGCTTAATTTCTACTATGAAAGTTAGATATGGTTGGGGAGTTACTGGTAACCAAGCCATTGGTGATTATAATGCTTATACAACTTATAGATCTAATATTTATAATTCAGGATATCCAGTTACAGGAAGTGGAGTAACAATTGGTTTTGATGCTGCTGCCTTTGGAAATGAATCTGCTCAATGGGAGACAACTACAACTAATAATGTAGGTGTAGATATGGCTCTTTTAGATAGTAAGCTTACAGTTGAATTAGATATTTGGGATCGTAAAACAACAGATATGCTTTTACAAGTTCCTATTACTTTTTCTAATGGTGATGCTGCTGCTCCTGCAATTAATATTGGTGGAGTTACAAATACAGGTTATGACCTGATAGTAGGGTATGCTGATAGAAAAGGAGATTTTGGTTATAGCCTTTCTGCTAATATTTCAGGATATACTAATGAAGTTGATGCACTTGATAACCCAGATTCAAGAATTTATGGATATGGTTCTCGTGTACCATCGATGACTGTTACTCAACAAGGTGAAGAAATTTCTTCTTTCTTTGGATTTAAAACTCTTGGTATTTTCCAATCTCAATCAGAGGCTGATGCATGGGCTCCTTATGGAACTTATAACTCTCCTGGTAAATTTAAGATTGAGGATACTAATTCAGATGGACAAATTAATGATAGTGATAGAGGAATTATTGGAAGTCCACATGCTGATTATACTTATGGTCTTAACCTAAACCTTGATTATAAGAACTGGTCTCTTAATGTATTTGGTAATGGATCACAAGGAAATGAAATATTTAACTATGTTCGTTTCTTTGCTGACTTTAACTCTTTCCAAGGGAACAGATCAACAAGAGCACTACGTGATGCATGGCAGCCTTCTAATCCATCAGCTCCTAAGAGCGCATGGACAGCGGCTAACCCTAATGCAACATCTCCTATTATGGATGCAAACGATCAAACAAGTAGTAGGGTTTCTACATACTTGATTGAGGATGGAAGTTACTTTAGAATTAAAAATATTCAGTTGACATACAATTTTGATGATACAATTAATTCATTATTAGGTATTGCAGGTGGTAACATTTATCTTCAAGCACAGAATATGATAACTATTACTGATTATTCAGGCTTGAATCCGGAGATACAAACGGGAGCAGATACAACTATGGGATTTGATGGTGGTTATATGCCAGTTTCAAAAACTGTTATAGTTGGTCTTAATATAAACCTTTAATAAATTAAACTACAAAAAATGAAAAATTCATATTATATTTTATTATTCGCAATCTTGGTAAGTGTTGGCTGTGCTGACGAGTTCCTAGATAAAGCTCCTCAAGCTAAGATTAGTACAACTGGTCTTGCATCTGAGGATGGTATTGCTGGTATTCTTGTAGGTGCATATAAGTCTCTTAATAATGCTGGTCTTGATGGCCAAGCTCCATGGGAGAATGATATTCATAACTGGGTTTTCGGAGGAATTCCTTCTGATAACGCTGTTAAAGGTACAGATGCTGGTGATCAACCAGAACAATCATTTATTGAAGCTTATGACCTTAACTCTTTTAACAATCACATTAAAAATAAGTGGAGAGGTGTTTATAAGGGTGTAGCAAGAGCTAATGATGTTATTACAGCTATTATAGCTCTTCAAGAAGGTGATAATGCAATGCCTCAAGCTAAAGCTGATCAAATGACTGCAGAAGCTAGATTCATAAGAGGTGTAATGCATTTAGAAGCTCAAAAAATGTGGAGAAATCCTATTTATGTTGGGGATGATGTTTACAATCTTAATGATGTAAATAGTACTAAAGTTCCTAATACAGGTCCTATTTGGGATAAGATTGAAGCTGATTTTGAAGCTGCAGCAAGTGTTTTACCTGCAACTCAATCTGATAAAGGAAGACCAACTAAATGGGCAGCAAAAGCTTTTTTAGCTAAAACTATGTTGTCACAAGGATTTCCAGGAGGTTATGCTAATGCAGGAAAACTAAACTCGGCTAAAACATTACTATTATAGGTTGTTAATAGTGTG
>CAYUZY010000013.1:1110-25071 GCA_964448645.1 uncultured Flavobacteriaceae bacterium | reverse complement strand
GATTTACATGACAGAAAGGGAGGCTATAATTGATATTAATGCAAAATCTGAAGGAGTAATATCACTTAATGAATTTAGATATAACCCTAATTTAAAAGTTGGGGATAAGGTTGAGGTTATTGTTGATATAAGAGAAGATAAGTCAGGTCAATTAGTATTATCTCATAAGAAGGCAAGAATTATTAAAGCGTGGGAAAGAATTAATAACGTTCATGCTAGTGGAGAAATAGTTCAAGGGTTTGTTAAATGTAGGACTAAGGGAGGTATGATTGTTGATGTTTTTGGAATAGAAGCTTTTTTACCAGGATCACAAATTGATGTTAAACCTATAAGAGATTATGATCAATATGTTAACAAAAACATGGAGTTTAAGGTTGTTAAGATAAATCATGAATTTAAAAATGTTGTTGTATCTCATAAAGCTTTAATTGAAGCTGATATTGAAATTCAAAAAAAGGAGATAATGGGTCAGTTAGAAAAAGGTCAAATTCTTGAAGGAATAGTTAAAAACATTACTTCGTATGGAGTTTTTATTGATTTAGGAGGTGTAGATGGTTTAATCCACATAACCGATCTTTCTTGGAATAGGATTAATCACCCAAATGAAATATTAGAATTAGATCAAAAACTCAAAGTTGTTATTCTTGATTTTGATGATGATAAGTCAAGGATTCAGTTGGGATTGAAACAATTAAGCGATCACCCCTGGGATAAACTGGATGACAATATTGAAGAGGGTACAAAAGTTAAAGGAAAAGTTGTTGTTATAGCTGATTATGGTGCGTTTATTGAAATTGAAGAAGGGGTTGAGGGATTAGTTCATGTTTCAGAAATGTCATGGTCAACACATTTGAGATCGGCTCAAGATTTTGTTAAACTTGGAGATGAGGTTGAAGCAATTGTTTTAAATTTAGATAGAGAATCGAGAAAAATGTCTTTAGGAATTAAACAATTATCTGTAGATCCTTGGACTGATATTACTAAAAAATACCCCGTTGGGTCAAAACATAAAGGAGAAGTTAGGAATTTTACAAATTTTGGAGTTTTTATTGAATTAGAAGAGGGTATTGATGGTTTAGTTTATATTTCTGATTTATCCTGGACAAAAAAAATTAAACATCCATCAGAAATTTTATCATTAAATGATAAAATAAATGTAATTGTTCTTGAATTGGATATTGAAGGTAGAAAATTAAGTTTAGGGTATAAGCAAACTAAGGAAAATCCTTGGTTAAGGTATGAAAAAGAATTTTCAATTGATTCAGTTCATAGAGGTAAAATATACAACATAATTGATAAAGGAAGCACTGTAAAATTTAATGATGAAATCACTGCCTTTATTCCATCTAAATATATGTTTAAAGAAGATGGCGCAAAATTAAAAAAAGGAGATGAAGAGGATTTTATGATAATTGAATTTAGCAAAGAATTTAAACGAGTTGTAGCATCTCATTCTCATATCTTCAAACAAAAAGAAACTAAAAACTTAAATACTAAAAAAAGTAAAATAAAAGGATCTAAATCAGAAAAAACAAAATTAGGAGACATTGAAGAATTAGCTAATTTAAAAGAAAAGTTAGATGATAAAGATTAATTTTTTACTTAATGTTAATTAAAATAATATTAAAACCCTTTTTCAAAGAGGGTTTTTTTTTAAATTATAAATAAAAAAATATTAAAATATTTTTAATGTCAAAAAAAGTTCTGTTATCTGAAAAAAAAATCAATATAATTTTAAATAGGTTTTGTTGTCAACTTATTGAAAATCATCATGATTTGTCAAATACTGGATTAATAGGATTGCAACCAAGAGGAGTTTTTTTACTAAACAAAATAGTTAGTCTTCTTGAAGATAATTATAAAATTGATAAAATAAATAAGGGTAAATTAGATACAACTTTTTTTAGAGATGATTTTAGAAGATCAAACAAGCCTATTTCTGCAAGTTCTACTGAAATAGATTTTTCTATTGAAGGAAAATCTATTGTTTTAATTGATGATGTTTTATATACCGGAAGAAGTATAAGATCTGCTTTGACAGCAATAGATACTTATGGCAGACCAAAGTCAATTGAATTATTAGTGTTAATTGATAGAAGGTTCAGTAGACATTTGCCAATACAACCTGACTATTTAGGTGTTCAGGTTGATGCACTTGATGGAGACAGAGTAAGAGTTTTATGGAATGAAACAGATCTTAAAGACATAGTTTATTTAGAAAAAAAATATGAATAAATCTTTAAGTGTAAATAATTTGTTAGGAATCAATGATCTCAATATTAATGATATAAATTTAATTTTTAAAACTGCCAGCTATTTTAAAGAAATTATAAATAGACCAATAAAGAAAGTTCCAACATTAAGAGACCTTACAATTGCGAATTTATTTTTTGAAAATAGTACTAGAACAAAATTGTCATTTGAATTAGCTGAAAAGAGGTTAAGTTCAGATATTATAAATTTTTCAGCTCAATATTCTTCTTTAAACAAAGGAGAATCACTCATTGATACAGTTAACAATATTTTAGCTATGAAAGTTGACATTGTTGTATTAAGACACCCAAGCCCTGGTGCAGCTTTTTTTTTATCAGAGAATATAAATTCAATTATAATTAACGCTGGAGATGGTTCTCATGAACATCCTACTCAAGCATTGCTAGATTCATTTTCTTTAATCGAAAAAATCGGAAATCTAAAGAATAAAAATATTGCAATTGTTGGAGATGTTTTGCATTCAAGAGTAGCATTATCAAATATTTATATTTTAAAAAAAATGGGGGTAAATGTTAGAGTTTGCGGACCTAAAACCATAATAAACAGGCATATAGAATCTCTTGGAGTAGATGTTTCATATGATTTAATTGACACATTAAAATGGTGTGATGCAGTTAATATGTTAAGAATTCAAAATGAAAGAATGAGTATGAATTTTTTTCCATCCAATAGAGAATATTCTCAGTTGTATGGTTTAAATAAAGATGTAATGAAAAAAATAAAAAAAGAAATATTTATTCTTCATCCTGGACCAATCAATAGGGGTGTTGAAATTTCAAGTGAAATTGCTGATTCTGATCAAGCGATAATTTTAGACCAAGTTGAAAACGGGGTTGCAATTAGAATGGCAGTGATTTATTTACTAGCAAAAAAAATTAACATTAACAGTGATGATTGAAGAATTAGATAACGATATAGTTATTTTTACTTTGAATAAAAATCTTAACGTATTTCCAAAAAAAATTCTTGAGTATTTAAAATTAAACAAAAAGGACATCATTATTTTTTTTAAATACTTTAGCTATAAAAGATTAATTGAAAATTTAATTGAATTGAACAGTTTTCAAAATTCAATTAATAGAGTTATGGTGATTGTTCCATCAATTAAAAATGAGGTGAATTCTCATAATGATCTTAATTTGATAAAATCAATTGAAGAAGGAATTGATTATATTATGTTTGAAAAGATTCAAAGAGAATTATAGTTATATGGAATTGATTATTTTAGGTTGCCATTCTGCTACACCTCGAGAAAACTACCATACTACTTCTCAATTATTAAAAATAAAAAAACATTTTTTTTTAATTGACTGTGGAGAAGGAACTCAAATTCAATTGAGAAAAGCAAAAATTAATTTTTCTCAAATCAATCATATTTTTATATCTCATTTGCATGGAGATCATTTTTATGGTTTAATTGGTTTAATCTCTTCTTTTAGACTTCTCGGAAGAAAGAATTCATTAAATATTTATGGTCCAACTGGAATAAAACATCTAATAACATCTCAACTAAAGGCTTCAAATTCATGGACTAATTACCCTTTGATTTTTAATGAACTATCATCTTTAAAAAGTGAAATTTTATATGAAGATGAAATAGTTTCTGTAAAAACAATCCCTTTAAATCATAGAATTTACACTAATGGGTTTTTATTTAAATCCAATGGAAAAGATAAAACAAAATATGCTTTTTGTAGTGACACTATATATGATGAAAATATAATTGATTTAATAAAGTTTTCAGAATTACTTTATCATGATTCTACTTTTTTAGATATAGATAAAAATTTAGCTAAGAAAACAAAGCATAGCACTTCAATTGAAGCTGCAACAATTGCTAAAAAGGCTAGAGTTAAAAAATTAATATTAGGACATTATTCTTCAAGATATAAGAAAAAGACAGAATTTCTTAAAGAGGCTAAAAGTCTTTTTAAAAATTCATTTTTATCAGAAGATTTAAAAAGATTTTTATTTTAATTAAAAATGCTTTGTAACTTGCATACTATATAGAATTTATGAAAGAAGACTTAAGTAATTATAGAAAAATATATCAAAAAAAAATTGAAATAAATTTTAATGAATTAAAAAATCCTTATAATTTGTTTGAACAATGGTTTAGTATTGCAAAAGATGATAGATTGATTAAGGAGGTAAATGCTATGGTTCTTTCGACAGTTGGAAATAATGAATATCCTAAAGGAAGAGTTGTTCTTTTAAAAAAAATTGTTCCAGATGGATTCGTTTTTTTTTCTAACTATAATAGTGAAAAGGGAATAAGTATAGAAAAAAACAATAAGGTTAGTTTATTGTTTTTTTGGCCTTCACAAGAAAGACAAATTATTATTAAAGGAAATGTAACAAAAACTTCTTCAAAATTGTCTGATGAATATTTTTCAAAAAGACCATTTAAAAGTCAAATTTCTGCTATTTTATCTAATCAGAGCGAAATAATCGATAGTTATAGTAAATTGAAAGATGATATGGAACTTTTAATAAAAGAGAATAAAAATAAACCTCTTAAAAGACCTAAAAATTGGGGTGGTTATATTGTTAAACCTTTTGAATTTGAATTTTGGCAAGGAAGGCAAGATCGATTGCATCAAAGAGCATTATTTTCTTTTGATAAAAAGAAAAAATGGAAATTTAATATATTGTCTCCTTAAATATGAAAGAGTTAGTTTTATTAAGGCATGCTAAATCATCTTGGGATAATAACTTAGATGACAGAAATAGACCTTTAAATGAAAAAGGAGTTAATAGAATTATTAATGTTTCAAAAGTTTCAAAAGAAATTTTTTTAAATTCTGATATTATTTATTCAAGCCCTGCAATTAGAGCTATAAGTACTGCAATAATAATGACAAGTGTTTTAAAAATAAATTTTTCAAAAATTCATTTATATGAGAGCTTGTATACTTTTAACTCTCAAGATATTATTAATTTTATAAGGTCTATTGACAATAAATATAATCGGGTTATATGTGTAGGACATAATCCAGCTTATTCAGAAGTTGGAAATTTATTAGGGGATAAAAAATTAATTCATTTACCAACTGCTGGATGGATTAAATTTAAATTTAATGAATCTGATTGGAAACATATTAAAAATGGAGAGGTAGTAGTTGGTTTGCCTAGAAAAATATTGTCTTAAATGAAAAATTCTTTAAAATATATAAATAGAGAATTAAGTTGGCTTGATTTTAATTTAAGAGTTCTTGAAGAAGCTTCTGATAAGGATGTCCCATTGTTGGAAAGATTAAGGTTTGTTGGAATTTTTTCTAATAATTTAGATGAGTTTTTTCAAGTTAGGTATTCAACAGTCCAAAGAATAACTCAATCTGAAAAATCAGGAAAAAAAGTTCTTGGAGGAACTAATGCAAGAGAATTATTAAAAAAAATCACTAAAAAAGTAATAATACAGCAAAAAAAAAGTGATGATATATTAAAAAAAATTCAAAGTGAATTAAAAAGTAAAAGGATAATTTTTATTAATGAGAATGAAGTTTTAAATGATCAGATAGAATTTTTAAATGAATATTTTATTAAAAATGTCAGCCCTTCACTCGTTACTACAATTTTATCAGAAGAATTTAATCAAGATTTTTCGAACAATATTGCCTTTTTAGCAATAAGATTAGAGATTAATAAAGAAAATAAAAATTATCAATACGCTACAATTGAAATCCCTAGTGAATTAAATCGTTTTATTGTTTTGCCAAAAATAAATGGCAATCAATATATTATGATTTTGGATGATTTAATTCGATTTCATTTTAAAATGATTTTTAATTTTTTTGATTATAAAAGTATTGAATCTCACATGATAAAGGTTAGCAGAAATGCTGAATTAGATATGGAAGGAGATCTTTCTAAAAGTTATATTAATAAGATTATTGAGAGTGTAAAAGAAAGAACTTTAGCTGAGCCAGTAAGACTAGTTTATGATAAAGAAATCTCTAATGAAACCTTAAGTGTATTAATGAAAAAATTATTAATAGATTCAACAGACAGTTTAATTCCAGGAGGGAGATATCATCATAGAAGAGATTATATGAATTTTCCTAAATTAAATAGACCAGATCTTCATTATAAAAAAATGAATCCTTTAACAATAAAGGGATTGTCTCTTAAATCAAGTATAATTAAAGCAATAGATTCAAAAGATTTTTTAATTAACACTCCATACCATACTTTTTCGTATGTTATTAAATTTCTTAGAGAATCAGCTCTTGATCCAGAAGTTAAATCAATTAAAATTACAATTTATAGACTTTCAAAAATTTCAAATGTTGTAAGTTCTTTAATCAATGCAGCAAGAAACGGAAAAAAGGTTTTAGTTCAAATTGAACTTCAAGCTAGATTTGATGAGACAAACAATATTATTCATGCTGAACAATTAAAGGATGCCGGAGTTGAAATTATATTTGGTGTACCTGGTTTGAAAGTTCATTCAAAGATTTGTGTTATAGAAAAAATTACTAATAATATTAAAAAAAAATATGGTTTTATAAGCACTGGTAATCTTAATGAAGATACTGCAAGTTTGTATACTGATTATACACTTTTCACATCTAATCAAATGATCTTAAAAGAGTCAAATAGAATTTTTAATTTTCTTCAAGTGAATTATAAATTAAAAAAATATAAACATTTAATTGTTTCTCCTCATTACACAAAAAATAAATTAATTAAACTTATAAATAATGAAATTCAAAATAGTAGAAATAATTTACCCTCTGGAATTAAATTAAAACTCAATGCAATAACAAATTTTGATATTATTGATAAATTATATGAAGCAAGTAATGAAGGTGTTAAAATTAAAATGATTGTAAGAGGAATTTGTTGTTTAGTCCCTGGTTTAAAGAATTTGAGTGAAAATATTGAAGTTATTAGTATTATTGATAGATTTTTAGAACATTCTCGAGTATATATTTTTGAAAACTCTGGAGATAATTCTGTATATATTTCATCTGCAGATTTTATGACCAGAAACATTGAGAATAGAGTAGAGGTTGCAACTCCTATTTATGATAAATTATTAAAAAAACAAATTAAAGATGTCTTTGATATTGCATGGCATGATAACGTTAAAGCTAGATTTGTTAACAGTTCAAAAGCTAATTTTATAAAATCTTCATCCAAAAATAAATTAAGATCACAATGGTCAATATATGATTATTATAAATCTATATAATAATAAATGAAAATAAAAAAGTATGCTGCAATAGATGTAGGGTCTAATGCGATAAGAATGTTAATTGCCAATGTCATCTTAAAAAACAACAATACTTTTATCCAAAAAAATTCTTTAATAAGATTACCAATAAGGCTAGGTGTAGATTCTTTTACCAGAGGTTATATATCTGAATCAAAAATTATTAACCTGATAGATGCTTTTAAATCTTTCAAATTGATTATGAAAATTCACAATATTTGTGAATATAAAGTTTATGCAACATCTGCATTGAGAGAATCTAAAAACAAAAGTGAAGTAGTAAAAAGAGTATTTAGTGAATCTAATATAAATATTGAAATCATTGATGGTATTAAAGAAGCTATGGTAATTTCGAAAACAAATATTTTTAAAAAATCAGATTATTATAAGACTTATTTATATGTTGATGTTGGTGGAGGAAGTACAGAGTTATCTATTATTAAAAATTTCAAAAAAATTTTATCAAAGTCTTTTAAATTAGGAACAGTTAGATTAATTAATTCAACTAAAAAAAATAAAGAATGGACAAATATGAAGGAATGGATAAAAGAAAATTTAAATAAAAATTCAAAAGTATATCTTTTGGGGACTGGAGGTAATATAAATAAAATTCATAAGCTTACTAACACTAATGAAGGAAAACCAATTACATCTTTAATTTTTAGTTCATTTTTTCAAAAATTAAATAATCTATCATATGAAGAAAGGATTGTTAATTGGGGATTAAATCCAGATCGATCAGATGTTATTATTCCTGCAATGAAAATTTATCTTAATATTTTATCTTGGACTGGTTCAAAGGTGATTATTGTGCCACAAGCTGGTTTAACTGATGGAATGATAAGAGAAATTATAAACTTTGATGAAGTTAAAATTCCAGATCAAAAGTAGTTCTTAATTTATCTAATTTAGAATTTTTTTTAAGCAAAAGTTTATATTTTTCTTTATCTGAATAGTTTGTTTTCTTAATAGCTGTTTTATTTACTATAATATTTAAAGTTATTTGATTATTTTTTAAGTGTTTTTTTAAAAAAGGTAAAAGCTTATTTTTTTCTTCTTCAAGTTCAATTTTATTTGAATCATTTAAAACTGAATAGGTAATAATATTATTATTTTCAATTTTAGGTTTATTTATTTTAAGAATTGATGCAATATTGTTTTCTCCTTTATCTAACTTGTCTTTTAAATAAGTATTCCAAATAGAATTGAGTTTATCTTTAGTAAAATTTTCTTTCAAAATTTTTTCCTCAGAATTATTTTTATTTTCTAATTGAATTTTCTCATTTTCTTTTTTGAATTTAATACTTGATAATGAAAGTCCAGAAACATTTAAAGTATTAGATTCTTCTATATTTTTAGAAATTACGGATTCAGTTTCTTGAAATTTTTCAGGCCTTGAAGCTTCTTTATTATTAATTACCGTTTCATTCTTTTTTTCAAAAGTCCTTTCGGCTATTTTCTTTTTTTTTTTTAAACCCGAAAGCCTATCAGCAATATCTAGTAGACAAAATTCAACATGTAATCTTTTATTATTGCTTTTTTTATAGTTTATTTCTGAAGCATTAATAATTCCAATTGACTTAACTATTTTATTAATATTAATTTTTTCACTTTGATCTGTTATTTTTTTTAAAATAGATTCTTTAGAACTTATATATTTCAAAGTGTTAGAATTTTTTGATAACAAGAGATTTCTAAAATAATTACTAAGGCCATTTAAAAAATCTAAATGAGAAAAACCTTTTTTAAAAATGTCATCTAAATAAATTAAAATACCGGGAATATTATTATTAAACAATTTTTCAGTTAATTGAATATATATTTCTAGATTTAAAATGCTTAGATTTTCTGAGACTAGTAACGTTGTAACATTACCATTAGTAAGATTAATTAATCTGTCATATAAAGATAGAGCATCTCTAATAGATCCTTCAGCAATCTTTGAAATAATATTCAAAGCTTCATCCTCAAATTTTATATTATTTTTTAAAGAAATGTTTTTTAAATGTAAAGTAATATCATTGTTGCTTATAGTTTTAAAATCATAGATTTGACATCTAGATAAAATAGTAGGGATTATTTTGTTTTTCTCAGTAGTTGCTAAAATAAAAATAGCATGTTTTGGAGGCTCTTCAAGTGTTTTTAAAAATGCATTAAATGCTGCAGTAGATAGCATATGAGCTTCATCAATTATATAAATTTTATATTTTCCTACTTGAGGAGGAATCCTTACTTGTTCATTTAAATTTCTAATATCATCTACAGAGTTATTTGAAGCCGCATCTAATTCAAAAACATTAAATTTTAAATCATCATCTTTTTTTTGATTATTTATTTCTCTTGCAAGAATTCTAGCACAAGATGTTTTGCCGACTCCTCTTGGACCACAAAATAAAAGGGCTTGTGGCAATTGATTTAAATTAATAGCATTAATTAAAGTTTGAGTAATTGAAGATTGTCCTATTACTTCATTGAAATTTTTTGGCCTGTATTTCAAGGCTGATATAACATATTCATCCATTATATTACAAATATATAAATAGCTTATTTATCAATTATATATGAATTTTAAGAATCTTTTTTAATTATCAACAATTAACTAAATTTGTATTAGCAGGCTGTCTTATTGCTTAATTTTTAATTAAGAGGAAAGTCCGGACACCAATGAGCAACATAGCGGGTAACACCCGTCATTTCAATTTTTGAAATAGGACTAGTGCAACAGAAAGAATGTACAGTTAGGCTGTAGTGAAATTAGGTAAACTCTATGTGGTGAAACGCCAAGTATATCTACGATAAAGAATAGCTCATTCAAGTAGACGGGTATGCGGATTGAATGTATTAGCAATAATGCATCTAGATAAATGATAAGACTTAGACAGAATCCGGCTTATAGGCCTGCTTTTTTTTAAAAAAAGAAAAAAAATTATCCCCATAACTTCTTGAAAAATAAGATTGAATTATTGAATTTAATTTAGTTTTTTTATTGTGCTCAATAATTAAGATGCCTTCAGGTGATAACCATTCATTATTTAGTATTAAATTGATCATTTTTTTGTAACAATCAATAGTCCAATTATAAGGAGGATCAGCAAATATTAAGTTAAATTTTTGAAAAGGTTTTTTTAGATAAGAAATTACCTCATGTTTTACAGTTATAATATTTAAATTTAAATTATTAGAAGTTTTTTTTATATGTTTTATGCAATTATAATTATTGTCAACAGAAATAATTTTTTTTACACCTCTTGAGGAAAATTCAAAACTAATACTTCCTGTTCCTGAAAATAAATCTAACACTTCAATTAAATTCATATCAATTTTGTTTTCGAGAATATTAAACAAACCTTCTTTTGCCCTGTCAGTAGTAGGCCTTACCAGAAGTTTTTTTGATGAAATTATTCTTCTTCCTTTATGAATTCCAGAAATAATTCTCATTAACAAAAAATGTTTGCAAGAAATGGAGCAGGATGATTGTCAATATAATCTTTATTGTCAGTAGGATTACTAATGAAAGATATGTCAGTTTGAAAGTCTCTTAGTGCTGTATAGTGATTTTCAAAAGAGTTAAACTTTCCTAAAAAAACAATTGAAAAAGAGTCAGGGTTTAAATTAAATTGTTCTGCGAAATAAAAAAAATAATACAAAAAATCTTCAGTATTATTAATAAGGAAACTATTGCTAAAATTAAATTGGTTTTCGATAAAATAAAAAATATCATATGAATCCCTTTGTAAGTTTATATAAACAATGTTTTTTTTTAAACTTACTTTGTTTGTTTTAATTAGAGTGTTTAATATTAAGGTTTTATAATGAGATATAATGGGCGTTTTATTTATCGAAAAAAACTTCATAAGTATTTCATCTCCATTTGATCTATATAAGTTTACAATATCATTAGAGCTTATTATATCGAAATAGGTCCTAAATTCATTGATTTTTAATGAGTTTTTTTCAAAATATGTATCTTGTAAATTGTCGTCAAAAACAATAAAAGGAATTAAATTAGATTGTTTGTTAAATGAAACAAAACTTAATTTATTTTTATTTAAATTAATTGATTCTAATTTTTTTTTTACATTTTTTTTTGTTAATGAAGATTTGCTGTAAAAAATAGATTTTAAATTATCACTAAATGCATAACCATCCTCAAATTCATGAATAGAAATTTCATTCTCTCCAATTATTCTATTCTCTTTTTGCATCAAAGATTTTTGGCCAATTTCCATTAGTGCTAACTTCATTTAAAGATCCAAGAACAATTTCAGAGCCATTAACACCATCTATTGAAATAGTTTCGTTTTCTAATTTTAACAAGTCTTCATCTTGGTCAAATAACACAATATTCTTTGAAACTTTTACTTCAAAAACAGGAGCTTTATAATCATTAATCATTATTATTTTAGCATCAATTTCAAAAACAGTATCTATTCCTTTTATGGGAATTTTGTTCATTTCTTTATATGATGTATTATTCTTAAATAAGGAATCTTTGACTGATACAAACCCTAAAGTGTCAATAACAACAATTTCTTTAAGCATATCAATTCTATAAACTCTATCATATTCTAGATATGAAGAATCTCTTTTTTCTAATAAAGTAAAAATACCATTATCAATAAAATTAACTAGACTATCGAAGTTGTTTGAATAAACTCCATTAACATCTTTATATGCAATTTGAGCTGTTCTAATTTCTTTTAATCTATCAATTACATCATAATATCTATTATATTTAACTTCATTAAAATTTAACGGTTTATTTATTGAATCGTATATTTTATAACTAAAAAAAATACATAAAAGCCAAAGAAATGCTTGAATACTTGTTTTCATTTTATAAATTTTTGACAAAAGCAAATCTACAATTTTTTTTTATGACAAAAAGTTTTTAAAAAAAAATATATTTATATATAATTGGTAAATTAAAAAAATAATGAAAATTTCAGCATTAATCCCTGCAAGATATGATTCTATTCGTTTTCCTGGAAAATTAATGGGAAAACTAGGAGATAAAACTGTAATTCAACAAACTTATGAATCAGTTTTAAATTCAAAGTTATTTGATCAAGTATCTGTAGTTACTGATAGTGAATTAATTTTTAATGATCTTAAAAATAATAATCTTAATGTTTTATATAGTAAAACTAATCATGAATGTGGAACTGACAGAATTGCCGAATTTTCTCATAAGTTTGATTCTGATATTATATTTAATGTTCAAGGTGATGAACCTTTTATTGATAAAAAAGGACTAAAAGCATTAATAAATATTTTTAAAAATGATACTGAAAAAAATATACAAGTAGCATCCTTGATGACTCCTATAATTGATGATAAAGAAATTTCAAGTTCAAATGTTGTTAAAGTTATTGTTGATAATAATAACTTTGCAATATATTTTTCGAGACATTCAATTCCATTTAATCAAGAAAAAAATTATTCATATAATTATTTAAAACACATTGGTGTTTATGCATTTAGAAAAAAGCCTTTAAAAAAAATTGGTAATTATGGTTTAACTAAACTTGAATCAATTGAAAAAATTGAGGCAATTCGCTTTATTGAAATGGGTTATAGAATAAAAATGGTTATGACAGACAAACCATCAATTGGAATTGATACTTTAGATGATTTAAAGGAAGCAAATAAAATAATTAAAGGGAAATTGTATGATTACAACGGAGATCTGTAAAATTATTTTTAAAATTTTTAAATGGAAAATATTAGGTGAATTTTCAAAAGTCCCAAAATATATTATTGCAGTTGCTCCTCATACAAGTTTTTATGATTTTTTTATAGGAATATTAGTAAGAAATATAATAAACGAGAAAATAAATTTTATTGGAAAGAAAGAACTTTTTGGACCTTTAACCGGCTGGTTTTTTAAAATATTAGGAGGTGTTCCAGTTGATAGAAATTCAAAAAAAAACACTGTTGATTCAATTGTAGAAATTTTTAACAAAAGAAAAAAATTTAAATTAGCTATTGCCCCTGAAGGTACAAGAAAAAAAGTAAAAAAGTGGAAAACAGGTTTTTATTATATAGCTTTAAAAGCAAAAATTCCTATAATGCCTGTAGCTTTTGATTACAATAATAAAAGTGTAGTCGTTCATTCTTTATTTTATCCTAGTGGTAATAAAGAAGAGGATTTTAAAAAATTATACAAGAAGTATAAAAATGTTCTGAATTATAGATTTGATTTTAATTAGTTATTACTGTAGTCTATATTTGAATAAACATTTTGAACATCTTCATCTTCTTCAATTTTTTCAATAAGTTTTAAAACTTCTTCTTTTTTATTAGAAGAAATCGACAAGATATTTTTAGGAATTCTTTCAAAACTAGATGAAATAATTTCAATATTTTTTAATTCTAAGGCTTTTTGAATTGAACCGAAATTATAAAAAGGAGCATATAATAAGATTTCATTATTTTCGACTTCAATCTCTTCTAAGCCATAGTCAATAAATTCAAGTTCAATTTCTTCTGGAATAATGTTTTCTGATTTAATTCTAAAATTACAGATATGATTAAACATAAACTCTACAGAACCAGCTATTCCAAGATTTCCATTTAATTTATTAAAGTAACTTCTAATGTTAGCAACTGTTCTCTTATTATTATTTGTTGCAGCCTCAATTAAAATAGCAACTCCATGAGGACCATAACCTTCAAATAGAATTTCTTTATAATTTTCATCATTATTATCATTTGCTTTTTTTATTGCCCTTTCAATATTATCCTTGGGCATGTTTGCTGCTTTAGCATTTTGAATTAAAGCTCTTAATTTAGAATTGTTAGAGGGATCGTTTCCATTTTCTTTAACACTCATAATGATTTCTTTACTAAGTCTAGTAAAGGTTTTAGAAATGGTTGACCACCTTTTTAATTTCCGGGCTTTTCTAAATTCAAAAGCTCTTCCCATACATAATTTTATTCAAAAATAATGATTATTAAAAAACGTTATGTACACCTTAATGTTAAACTATTTATAACTTCATAACATGAAATATTAAGATGTTTGGGAAGTTTGTTTTCTTTAGGTAGAGTAGCTATATATCTTTCTGTGTTTGAAGAGTAAACAAATTTAAATATTGCTTTTTTTTCAAATTTCCTTTTAATTATTTTATTAATAAAATCATCATGATATATAAGATCATAACTTCCTAGATGAAAGATTCCATTTTTTTTATTATTTATTATGTATAAAATTTGTTGACAAAGCTTATTTATAGAATTTACATTAATTATTGTATTAGGATATACCTCAACAGGTATTATGTTATTAATATTTCTTTCAATTTCTTTAATTCTTGGTGAATTGTCCCCCCAAATCATGGGTAACCTAGCTATAACAAATTTTTCAACTGGAAGCTTTAATAATAGATTTTCAATTTTAATTTTAAAAATACCATACGGACTTTCTGAAAAAGTTTTATCGTTTTCATACGAAGGATAATGTCTGAAACTATCAAAAACATTAGAGGATGATAAAAAAATTATTTTACAATTATTTTTTTCAATATAACTGCATATTTCTCTATGTGTTATAACCTGCAACTCAAAATCTCCTCTTAAACAAGAAATAATAATACTTGGTCTAATTTTATTTAAAATATTTTTCAAGTTTAATTCTTCCATTTTAAAATAAAAAAAGTGATTGTTTTTATTGTTCTTCTCTGAAACATTATAGGTAGAAAAAGTCTTATAGAATTTATTAAGTTCTTTATAAATTTTATTTCCTATAAATCCACTACCACCAAGAATAAGTATTTTATTCATAAATAATTAATTTTTTAAAAATGGTAATTTCACTATATCTATTTTAATTTTTTTATTTCTGATGTCAATAAAAATATCATTATCATTATTATATTTTGAATCTAAATAAGCAATACCGATACCTTTATTTAGAGTTGGAGAGAAGGTTCCAGAAGTAATATGTCCAATTTTTTCATCATATTGGTTTTTTAATAAATACCCACTGCGGGGGATGCCTTTTTCATTTAATTCACCCCCTATACGGCTTTGTTCAATTTCATCTTTTAATTCTTTTTCAAACTGTTTAGCATTTATACACCCAGAAGAAGGTTTTGTAATCCAACCGAGTCCTGCCATTATTGGAGAGGTTGAATCATTAATTTCATTTCCATATAAGCAATATCCCATCTCAATTCTTAATGTGTCTCTTGCTGCAAGGCCAACAGGGATTAACTTATTATTTTTAGAGTTAAAAAGAGTTTCCCATATTTGAATAACATCATTGTTATTACAATAAATTTCTACACCTCCAGATCCAGTATATCCTGTAGTTGATATTATGACATTTTTAACTCCACAAAAGGTTGAAGTTATATGGCTATAATTTTTTAATAATGAAATATCATTAATTATAAATTCTTGTACAATTTTTATTGCTTTTGGCCCTTGAATAGCAATTAAAGAAGTTTCATTAGAAATATTTGAAATTTTAGTATTATAATATTTGTTTTGTTTTTTTATCCATTGCCAATCTTTTTCAATATTTGAAGCATTAACAACTAACAAAAACTTATTATCTTCAATTTTATAAACAATTAAATCATCAATAATCCCTCCATTATTATTTGGAAAACAATTGTATTGAGCTTTACCAATATTGATTTTTTCAATATCGTTGCTGCAAATCTTTTGAAGGAAAGGAACAACATTTCCTCCTTCTATAATAAATTCCCCCATGTGTGAAACGTCAAATACTCCACCGTAATTTCTAACATAATTATGTTCATTTTTTACTCCAGAATAACTAATTGGCATTTCATAACCTCCAAAAGGACCCATTTTAGCTCCCAAAGAATGATGAACCTCATTTAATTGTGTTTTCTTCATCTTTTATTAAATATATTATATTGAATTTATAAAATTTTAAACGATTAAAATTTTAAAAGAAATGATTTTAGTTCGTTATAGTTTGAAATAGAAGTTTTATTCTCACTTTTATATAGTATTTTCTTTATTTGATTTGGGATAGAAATTTTGTTTTTTATTTTTTTTTCAACAATTTCCATAAACTTTATAGGATGAGCTGTTTCTAAAAAGACTCCAAAATAATCTTTATGTTCATTTAAAAATTTTTTTAATCCTAAATAACCAACTGCTCCATGTGGGTCAAGAACATAATTATTATTTTTATAAACATTATAAATTTCATTACTGGTTTTAGAGTCTGAAAAATGATACCCACTCATTACTTTTTTTAATTTATGAAAATCATTATTGAAAATATTTTGAATTCTTATAAAGTTGCTAGGGTTTCCAACATCCATTGCATTTGAAATTGTTTTTATGGTTTTTTTTGGGATATATTGTCCAGTTTTCAAGAAGATTGGAACTACATTGTTGATATTAGTTGCTGAAATAAAATGGTTTATTGGCAGTCCCATTACTTTAGATAATAAACCAGCACAAATATTTCCAAAATTACCACTAGGAACTGAAAAAACAATTTTTTTATTTTTTAGTTTATTTTTAATAATTTCTTTGTAAGCAAAAAAATAGTAAAAAATTTGAGGCAACCACCTCCCAACATTTATTGAGTTTGCAGAAGTGACATCTATTTTACTTTTAATCTGCTCGTCTATAAAGATATTTTTAACCATATCTTGACAGTCATCAAAATCGCCATCAACTTCTAAAGCATTTATATTATTTCCTAACGTTGTTAATTGTTTTTCTTGGATTTTACTTACTTTATTTTTTGGGTATAATATTACTACATCAATACCTTCAATATTATAAAATCCATTTGCAACAGCACCACCTGTATCTCCAGATGTGGCTACAAGTACTGTGATTTTTTTATTTCTTTTGTTTTGAGTAATATACCCAAGACATCTAGCCATAAATCTAGCTCCAACATCTTTAAACGCTAAAGTAGGACCATGAAATAATTCAAGAGAAGCTATATCGTTTTCTATTTCTTTTAATGGAAATTCAAAATTTAAAGTATCTACAATAATTTTATTTAAATTTTCTTTATCTATACAATTCCCAATAAAAGGTTTTATAACACTATAAGCTATTTCAATATTACTTAACTCTTTAATTTTGTTAAAAAAATTTTCTGATAATTTCGGAATTGATTCAGGATAATATAAACCTTTATCGGGTGCTAATCCGTTTATTAAAGCGTTTTCAAAATTTACCTTTTGAGAGTTATGATTTAAACTTATATAATTCATCTTAATTAAATAATTTCAACTCCTTTTTGATTTATTTTAGAGATATAAACTCTATGTTTTATTGGAAGTCTTGAAATTATTTTCTTCATTTCTTTACCAACAATTTCTGCAGTTTTTTTTCCTTTTGAAAGTGCATATATAGATGGTCCTGATCCAGAAATTCCTGATCCTAAAGCACCTGAATTTATGGCAGTTTTTTTTAATAAGTCAAATTCTGGAATTAATTTTGATCTATATGGTTCAATTATATAGTCTTTTAATGACCTAGAAATTATATCATAATCATTGGTATAAAGACCACTAACTAGCGCAGCTAAATTTCCTGATTGTTTAACACTATCACTTAGAGAAATTGATTTTTTTAGAATTGATCTAGCATGAGCTGTTTTTAATTCAATTTCTGGATGAAGTATTGTTGCGTATAACATTTTAGGATAGGGGAGTTCAATTATGTCTAAAGTTTTATTTGATCGAACTAGAGTAAAACCACCTAATAGTGCAGGCGCAATATTATCAGCATGTTCTGCTTTACTTGCATATTTCTCTCCTTCAAGTGCAAATTTTATAAGATCTTTTCTGTTGTATGGATTTCCAATTAATTTATTAATTCCATAAACCGCTCCTACAGCACTTGCAGCACTACTTCCAATCCCGCTTCCAGGTTTTATGTGTTTTCTTATTTCAAAATCAAAACCATAATTTAAATTAAAAGTTTTTAAAATTGCTGATGCAGCAATTGTTGCAACATTTTTTTTTGGATCAAATGGAAGTTTTGCTCCAGTTATTTTAGAAATGGTTAGGCCTTTATCAGGAGTTTTTTTTATAAATATTTCATCTCCAATTCCATCTAAACAAAATCCTAAAATATCAAAACCACATGAAACATTAGCTACACTCGCAGGGCAAAATATTTTTATATTATTCATAAATTTATTTTTTTCCAATTCTAATTATATCTCCAAAAATTCCTCCAGCAGTAACTTCAGCGCCAGCACCAGCACCTTTAACAATCAATGGCTGTTTGTTGTATCTTTTGGTGTAAAATAAAATGATATTATCACTTCCTTCTAAATTATAAAAATCATGATCAGGACCAATGTTTTGAAGACCAACATTAGCTTTTCCTTTTTCAAGTTGAGCAATATATTTTAATCTTGCATTTTGTTTATTAGCATTTTTAAGAAGTTTAATAAAATGAGATTCATGTTTTTTTAAAGAATTGTAAAACTCTTTTTTCGTTTTTGTTTTAAGACAATTAGCAGGAAGGAAAGAATGATTTTTAATTGAATCTAACTCTAGGTTATAGCCACTTTCTCTAGCTAAAATTAAGATTTTTCTTGCTACATCTACGCCACTTAAATCAATTTTAGGATTAGGCTCCGTATATCCTTCTTTTTCCGCTTTTAATACTATATCACAAAAACTTAACCCTTCTTTAAAATTGTTGAAAATAAAGTTTAAACTACCAGATAAAATAGCTTGAATTTTTATAATCTTATCTCCAGAAGCTATTAAATTATTAAGAGTGTCAATTATTGGTAAACCAGCACCAACATTTGTTTCAAATAAGAATGAAGTTCCAAATTTCCTAGAGAGAGTTTTTAATTCAATGTAATTAGATAATTTATCAGCACATGCTATTTTATTACAGGTAACGACGCCGATATTGTTTTTTAAATATTTTGAATATTCCGATGCTATTTTTTCATCAGCTGTATTATCAACAAATATGCTGTTTCTATAATTTAGAGTTTTAATATAATTAAAGAAAACTTTTCGATTTGCATTTAATGAACTTTTTAAAAGATTTTTTTTCCAATTTTTAAGGTTTAATGAATTTTCATTAAAAAGCATTTTTTTTGAGTTAGATATTGCAATTACTCTAATTTTTAATTTTAAATTTTCAATTAAATATTTCTTTTGTTGCTGAATCTGTTCTAAAAGTTTACTTCCTACATTTCCAACTCCAGTTATAAATAAATTTAATTCTATGATTTGTTCTTCAAAAAATCTTTCATGAATTGTATTTAAAGCTTTTTTTATATTTTTTTTATCAATTATAATTGAAATGTTTCGTTCTGATGCACCTTGAGCAATCGCTCTAATATTAATATTATTAGCTCCAAGGCTACTAAACAGTTTTCCACTTATACCTTGATGGTCTTTCATTTTATCACCAACAACGGCAATGTTTACCATGTTTTTTTCAATACTGACAGAATTTAACTTGTTTAAATTTATTTCAAGAGAAAATTCTTCTTCTATAATTTTTTTAGCTTTTTTAGCATCATCTTTGATAAGGCCAATACATATTGAGTGTTCTGATGAAGCTTGAGTAATCATTATAATATTAATATTATTAGATGAAAGAGCATTGAATAGTTTTTGTGAAAAACCTGTTATTCCAACCATTCCACTTCCTTCTATATTTATAAGAGAAACATTATCTATATGACTAATACCTTTAACTACATTTTTTTCTTCAGTAATAGAATCATAAGAAATTATTGTTCCAGGAGATTTATTATCAAAAGTATTCTTGATAATGACAGGAATTTTCTTTTTAATTAAAGGTTGGATTGTAGGAGGATATAAAACTTTCGCGCCAAAATGAGATAATTCCATAGCTTCTTGATAAGATAATTTTGGAATCGGTTTGGCTTGACTTACTATTGAAGGATTAGCAGTATACATTCCATTTACATCAGTCCATATTTCAAGTATATCTGAATTTAAAAAAGAGGCTATTAAAGATGCTGTATAATCTGAACCTCCTCGACCAAGTGTTTTTATTACATTCTTTTCGTCTGAAGCAATAAAACCAGACATCATATATATTTTTTTCTTTTTATTTGAAATTTTTTTTAAAACATTTTTTGAACTTAATTCTACATCAACTATATCTTTTTTATTTAAATTTTTTGTTTTTATAAGAGATTTTGCATCTAAAAGCTCTACATCAATATTTGATTTAAGAAGAATTCTGTGAATAATATGAGAAGATAAAATTTCACCATAACTAAGAACTTTAGCCTGAATACTATCAGAGTCTTCATTTATCATTGAAATAGCAGTTAAAAGATCTTCAATTTCATTAATTTTTGATTTTAAAAAACTGATTAATTCACTTTGCTTTTCAAGAGAAATAAATTTTTTAATAGGTTCTAAATGTTTTTTTTCTATTAAATTTAAAAATGTTTTGAAACTTTTATCTTTCTTTATTGCTTTGTAAAACATTTTTAAAAGTATATCAGTAATGCCACCTAACGCAGAAAATACTAGAAAAATTTTATGATTTTTATTTTGTTTAATAATATTGATAACATTAGATAGAGCTTTTGAATTAGCAACAGAACTTCCTCCAAATTTTAAAACTTTCATTTATTGGTTTTTTTGTTTTTATTCTCTTTTAAAGAGAAATAATGTCGGCAAAAATAAATATTTAAAGTTTAGAACTAAAAAGAAAATAAATATTAATAAAAATAGAGTTAAATAATTTAAATTATTGTGTCGATGTTTTTTCTTTAATTTTGAGAGAAAGAGAATCTTGTTTTTTAATCCAATCTATTTCAATAACATCACCATCTTTAATGTTATTTGAAACAACATTTTCAGCAATTAAATCTTCAATATATTTTTGTATTGCTCTATTTAGAGGTCTAGCTCCATATTTTTTATCATACCCTTTTTCAGTTAAAAAATCTTTAGCATTTGATGTAACTTCAAGTTTGTAACCAATATCATTTACTCTTTTTATAACTTTAGCTAGTTCAATATCAACAATCTGTCTAATATGTTTCTTTTCTAGATTGTTAAATATTATTACTTCGTCTATTCTATTAAGAAACTCAGGTGTAAAAGTTTTTTTTAATTCTTTTTGAATTATACTTTTTTCAATATCGTTGGTTTGTTCTTTTTTTGATTTTGTTTCGAATCCTACCCCAGTACCAAAGTCTTTTAATTGACGAGCTCCTAGATTTGAAGTCATTATTATTATGGTATTTTGGAAGTTAATTTTTCTTCCTAAGCTATCAGTTAGATATCCATCATCGAGAACTTGTAAAAGCATATTAAAAATATCAGGATGAGCTTTTTCGACCTCATCAAGTAAGATAACTGAATATGGCCTTCTTCTAACTTTTTCACTTAGCTGCCCACCTTCTTCATACCCAACATAACCTGGAGGAGCACCTATTAATCTAGACACAGCAAATTTTTCCATAAATTCACTCATGTCAATTCTTATTAAACTTTGATCTGATTCAAAAATTTCCGAAGCTAATATTTTTGCAAGTTGAGTTTTACCAACTCCTGTTTGACCTAAGAAAATAAAAGATCCTATTGGTCGGTCTGGAGCTTTTAAACCGGATCTGTTTCGCTGAATAGCTTTTACAATTTTTTCAACAGCATTTTTTTGTCCTATTAATTTTTCAGAAATCTGATTAGATAATAAGCTTAATTTATTTTTTTCTGATTTAACTATTTTACTCACTGGAATATTAGTCATCATTGACACAACATCAGCAATATTTTCTTCATTAACAGTTATCCTATTGTTTTTTGAATCTTCTTTCCATTTATTTTGAGCTTCTAATAATTCTTTTTCAACTTTTTTCTCATCATCACGAAGTTTAGCAGCTTCCTCGTACTTTTGTTTTTTAACAACGGAATTTTTTTCTAAACGAACATTTTGAAGTTTTTCTTCTAAAAGAACGATTTCTTTTGGAACTGTCATATTGTTAATATGAACTCTTGAACCAGATTCATCAAGAGCATCTATAGCTTTGTCAGGTAAAAATCTATCAGAAACGTATCTATAAGTTAATTCTACACAAGATTTAAGTGCTTCATCTGTATAATTAACATTATGATGATTTTCATATTTTTCTTTAATGTTTATTAGTATTTCTAATGTTTCATCTTGTGTAGTTTCTTCAACAATAATTTTTTGAAATCTACGTTCAAGAGCACCATCTTTTTCTATATGTTGACGATATTCATCTAAAGTTGTTGCACCAATACATTGTATTTCTCCTCTAGAAAGTGCTGGTTTAAACATGTTTGACGCATCAAGACTTCCTGTAGCTCCTCCTGCTCCAATAATAGTATGTATTTCATCAATAAATAAAATTATATCATTGTTTTTTTGTAATTCATTCATAACCGCTTTCATTCTTTCTTCAAATTGACCTCTATATTTAGTTCCGGCTACTAAACTTGCAAGATCTAGTGTAACAACTCTTTTGTTATATAGTATTCTAGAAACTTTTTTTTGTATTATTCTTAATGCTAAACCTTCTGCTATAGCTGATTTGCCAACTCCTGGTTCTCCTATAAGTAATGGGTTGTTTTTTTTTCTTCTACTTAATATTTGTGAAACTCTTTCAATCTCTTTTTCTCTTCCAACTACAGGATCTAACTTATCATTAATTGCCATATCTGTTATATCTCTTCCGAAATTATCAAGAACAGGAGTTTTTGATTTTTTGGAAACTTTTGTTTCAGTTGATGAAGCAAAAGGATCTTCCTTATCTTCGTCAGAATATTCATCTTTTTCAGAAAAAGTAGATGATGTTTCTATAAAATTATCATCATCTCCAGTCATTGAAAGCTTAAATTGTTCTTTAATATTATCATAATTTATATTCAGTTTTGAAAGAAGTTTTGTAGTAGGGTCATTTTCATTCCTTAAAATACATAAAAGTAAATGCACAGTATTTATTAGGTCACTTTGGAATAATTTTGCTTCAAGAAAAGTTGTTTTAAGAGCTCTTTCAGCCTGTCTAGTTAGATGTAAATTTTGTTTATTTTTAAAATCTTCTTCATTATCTATAACAGCAGGGTTAAGGATTTCAACTTTTTTTCTTAAATCATCTAAGTCAATTTCAATTGATTTAAGAATTGAAACAGCTTTTCCAGCTCCATCTCTAATAATACCAAGCATCAAATGTTCGGTTCCAATAAAGTTGTGTCCAAGCCTTAGAGCTTCTTCTTTGCTATATGCAATAACATCTTTTACTCTTGAAGAAAAATTATCATCCATTTTATTTCTTTAACTTATTATATTCAAAAATCAGACCAAACGTTTACATTACTTGTGCTAATAGACAAAAAAAAAATTATATTTCAAAGTTGGAGTTTAATATTTTATTATCATTTTTTAATCTAAATATGTTAATAATTTTAGTTATAACGAAATCTTATTTAGTCATTTTTTCTCTTTGGTTTTCTTATTTTAGCGACTAT
>CAYUZY010000013.1:0-1100 GCA_964448645.1 uncultured Flavobacteriaceae bacterium | reverse complement strand
ACATAGTAGAAATGGATTTAGGAGAAAAGTTAATTCCAATAAATATAAGAGAGGAAATGGAGTCCGCTTACATTGATTATTCAATGTCTGTCATTGTGTCACGTGCATTACCCGATGTAAGAGATGGATTAAAACCGGTTCATAGAAGAGTTTTATATGGAATGCATGAAATGGGTATTAGATCTAATACTGCGCATAAAAAATCAGCTAGAATTGTTGGAGAGGTTATGGGAAAGTATCATCCTCATGGAGATAGCTCAGTATATGATACTATGGTTAGAATGGCTCAAGATTGGAGTTTAAGATATCTTTTAGTTGATGGCCAAGGAAATTTTGGTTCTGTTGATGGAGATAGTCCTGCTGCAATGAGATATACTGAAGCAAGGATGAAAAAAATATCTGAAGATTTGATGTCTGATATTGATAAAGACACTGTTGATCATCAGCTTAATTTTGATGATACACTAAAAGAGCCTTTAGTTTTACCTACTAAGGTTCCAACTTTATTAATCAATGGAGCTTCAGGTATTGCCGTGGGAATGGCTACTAATATGCCTCCTCATAATTTATCAGAAGTTATTGATGGAATTGTTTTTTATATAGATAAAGTTTTTATAGAAAAAGTTGGATTATCAGAAACAATTATAATTAGTGAAGAAGATGCAAGAAATTCTTTAATTAACGAAAAACCTGAAGAGGATAGACCTGCTTTTATTCCAAATGAGAATGATATTATCTCTAGAAAAAAATATTTAACCAAAGAAAAACAAAAAGCTAATGATATTGAAGAATTGATAAAACACATAAAAGCGCCTGATTTTCCTACGGGCGGTACTATATATGGATATGAAGGGGTTAAAGATGCTTTTTTAACAGGAAGAGGTAAGGTTGTTTTAAGAGGTAAGGCTGTAATTGAGTCAGTTGATGATAGAGAATGTATTATTGTTACTGAGATTCCTTATCAAGTTAATAAGGCAGAGATGATTAAGAAAACTGCTGAATTGATTAATGATAAAAAATTAGAGGGTATTAAAACTATTAGAGATGAATCTGATAGAAAAGGAATGAGAGCTGTTTAAGTTTTAAAAAGAGACGCTATT
>CAYUZY010000012.1:0-27598 GCA_964448645.1 uncultured Flavobacteriaceae bacterium | reverse complement strand
CATTTTATAACCTTCAACTCAAATGATTCGGTTTATTTTTAATATGATTGGTTTGACTCCTTTGGGAATTAATGTAACAGGTAACATTGCAGTTACATTTTGTTTAGCTTTATTGACATTTATTATAACTACTGTTAGTGGCACTAAGTATTATTGGAAACATATTTTTTGGATGCCAGGAATGCCCTTGCCGATGAAAATTATCATGGCCCCTATAGAGTTATTAGGTGTAATTATAAAACCATTTACTTTAATGATTCGATTATATGCAAATATTATGGCTGGTCATATTGTTATGATGACTTTAATATCCATGATTTTTATTTTTAGAAATTGGATTGGATCTAGTTTGTCATTTATGTTAGCTTTTTTTATTTCAATTATTGAAATTTTAGTTGCACTTTTACAGGCGTATATTTTTACAATTTTATCAGCATTATATTTTGGTTTTGCTGTTGAAGAAGAACACGATCATTAAGATCAAAATTTTAAAACGAATGTTTAATTTTAAATAATAAATAAATATGGAAATTCCAGCAATAGTAGGAGGAGGTTTAATAGTAATAGGTGTAGGTATTGGTATAGGGGGCATTGGTAGAGGTGCTATGGAAGCAATTGGTCGTCAACCAGATGCTTATGGTAAGATACAAACAGCTATGTTAATTGGAGCGGCTCTTGTTGAAGGTATAGGCTTTGCAGCAATGTTTGTACTTTAAAAGAAAGGTTATTTAATTAAAATCTTAAATAATGGAAAAGTTAATAACAGAGTTTTCTTTTGGATTATTTTTTTGGCATTCTTTAATTTTTATTGGATTAATTTTTTTACTAAAAAAGTTTGCATGGAAACCAATTCTTGATGCAGTAGATGAAAGAGACAGATCTATAAAGAAAGCAATTTCCTCTGCTGAGAATGCTAGGAAGGAAATGGAAACTTTAAAAGAAGACAATTCTCGAATTATAAAAGAGGCTAGAGTTGAAAGAGATAAGCTTTTAAAAGATGCAAAAAAAACAAAAGAAGATTTAATAGAGAACGCTAAAGAAGAAGCAAAATTAGAAGCTCAAAAAATTATTAATCAGGCTAATATATCAATTGAGAATGAAAAAAGATTAGCGATTAAGGAATTAAAAAATCAAGTTTCTTTAATTTCAATGGAAATTGCGGAAAAGGTTATTAAAAAAGAACTTGATGACAATAATAAGCAAGAAGAGTTTTTGAATAAATTAATTGACGAAACTAACATTAAATAATTTTTAATGAAACATAATCTTACAGCCTTAAGATATTCAAAAGCCTTAATTAATTTTTCTGAAAATAAAAAAGCATCGAAAAAAGTTTATGAAGAGATGAAAGTGATTTCAAAATTTTTTTCTCAGAATAAAAAAGTTTTAAATTTTTTCAGTAATCCTGTTATTTCAATTAAAAAGAAAAAAAACTTGATTTTTAAACTTATTAAAAAGACTAGTCAACAAACAACTAAATTAATTGATCTTTTAGAAAAAAATAAAAGATTATTTATGATTAGCGAAATATCCAATAGTTATATAAATCTCTATAAAAGAAGAAGAGGTATATCCTACGCCAAAATTACTACAGCAGTTAAATTGTCAAAGGAATTTGAAATTAAGATTATGGAAAAATTAAAAAAAATAGAAAAAGGAGAAATTAGAATTTTAAACGTTATTGATCCTAAAATAATAGGCGGATTTATTATAAATTTTAAAGGGCTTCAATATGATGCTAGCATTAAAAATCAGTTTAAATTATTAAAATCACAAATTGTTACTTAAAATAAAGACTAGAAAAAATGACAGAAATTAAATCAGCTGAAATTTCAGCTATATTAAAAAAACAATTAGAA
The DNA here is from genome assembly GCA_964448645.1 of uncultured Flavobacteriaceae bacterium. Classification (GTDB taxonomy): domain Bacteria; phylum Bacteroidota; class Bacteroidia; order Flavobacteriales; family Flavobacteriaceae. The sequence continues at coordinate 25,739 of CAYUZY010000012.1, read as the reverse complement.
GGATTTGAATCAGAATCTTCATTAAATGAGATTGGAACTGTTCTAGAAGTTGGAGACGGGATAACAAGGGTTTTTGGATTGTCTGATGCTCAATATGGAGAGTTAGTATCTTTTGATGGAGGTTTAGAAGGAATGGTATTAAATTTAGAAGAAGATCATGTAGGAGTTGTTTTGTTAGGATCCTCTAATAAAGTTAAAGAAGGTGATTCAGTAAAAAGAACAAGGAGAATTAGCTCAATTAAAGTTGGAGAGAAAATTGTTGGAAGAGTCGTTGATACTCTAGGGAATCCAATAGATGGAAAAGGAGAAATTAAAGGGAAAATGTATGAATTGCCTTTAGAGAGAAAAGCTCCAGGTGTAATATTTAGACAACCTGTAAATGAGCCTTTGCAAACAGGAATTAAATCTGTTGATGCTATGATTCCAATTGGAAGAGGTCAAAGAGAATTAGTTATAGGGGATAGACAAACAGGAAAAACAACAGTATGTATTGATACAATATTAAATCAAAAAGAGTTTTATGATGCTGGAAATCCAGTTTATTGTGTATACGTTGCTATTGGTCAGAAAGCCTCAACAGTAGCAGCAATATCTAAAATATTAGAAGACAGAGGCGCCCTAAACTATACAACTATAGTGGCTGCTAATGCTTCAGACCCTGCAGCAATGCAAGTTTATGCTCCTTTTGCCGGCGCTGCAATCGGAGAGTTTTTTAGAGACACGGGAAGACCTGCTTTAATTATTTATGACGACTTGTCTAAGCAAGCAGTGGCATATAGAGAAGTCTCATTATTACTTAGAAGACCTCCTGGGAGAGAAGCATATCCGGGAGATGTTTTTTACCTTCATTCAAGATTATTAGAACGTTCAGCAAAAGTTATCAATAATGATAAAATTGCCTCTGAAATGAATGATTTACCAGAAGCTCTAAAACCAATTGTTAAAGGAGGAGGATCATTGACTGCGCTACCAATTATTGAAACACAAGCCGGAGATGTTTCAGCTTATATTCCTACCAACGTAATATCAATTACAGACGGTCAAATATTTTTAGAATCTGATTTGTTTAACTCTGGCGTTAGACCTGCAATAAATGTAGGTATATCTGTTTCTCGTGTCGGGGGATCTGCTCAAATTAAATCTATGAAAAAGATCGCAGGAACTTTAAAATTAGATCAGGCTCAATATAGAGAATTAGAAGCTTTTGCAAAATTTGGATCAGATTTAGATGCAGCTACTTTAAACGTTATTGAAAAAGGAAGAAGAAATGTTGAAATTTTAAAGCAGGCTCAAAATGACCCCTATACTGTTGAAAATCAAATAGCTATTATTTATGCAGGTTCAAAAAATCTTTTAAAAGATATCCCTGTTGAAAAAGTAAAGGATTTTGAAAAAAACTATTTAGAGGAATTGAACAAAAACCACAAAAAAACCTTAAATAGCTTAAAGCAAGGGAATCTTAGTGAAGATGTTTTAAAAACATTAGATTCGGTTGCTATTCAAATATCAAAACTGTTTGTGTAGATCTTTATGGCTAATTTAAAAGAAATAAGAAATAGAATAGGTTCTGTATCATCTACCATGCAGATTACTAGTGCAATGAAAATGGTTTCAGCTGCTAAATTAAAAAAAGCACAAGACTCAATAATTGCAATGAGACCATATTCTATAAAATTAACAGAATTAATTCAATCTTTAACTTCATCAAATAGTTTAGAAAGCGAAAATATTTTGTCTTTAAAAAGAGAAATTAAGAATGTTTTAATTGTTGCAATTACTTCAAACAGAGGATTATGTGGAGCTTTTAATTCAAATATTATAAAAGAAGTGCAATTTTTAATTAAAGAGAGATTAAAAGGAAATAAAGTTAGTTTAATTACTATTGGCAAAAAAGGAACGGATTTTTTTTCTAAGAAAAAGATAATTTTTTCAAGTCATGATGAAATTTATGATGATTTAAATTATAATAATGTATCTAAAATTGCTCAAAATATTATTGATTCTTTTTCCGAAGGATCATTTGATAAGGTCATATTGGTTTATAATCAATTTAAAAATGCGGCGACTCAAATAGTTAAAACGGAAGGATTTTTACCTTTAGAAAAAGAAATTTCTGAACAAAATTCTGGAATTAAAAATTATATATATGAACCTTCTGAAGAATTAGTTTTAAATGACCTAATCCCTAAATCATTAAAAATACAGTTATTAAAGGCTATAAAAGATTCTTTTGCAAGTGAACATGGTGCGCGAATGACTGCCATGCATAAGGCTACGGATAATGCAACAGAGTTAAGAGATCAATTAAAATTGTCGTATAATAAAGCTAGACAAGCTGCAATCACGAATGAAATACTTGAAATTGTTGGAGGAGCTGAAGCTCTAAAGGGATAATTTATATTTTTGATTTTTATTTATAAACGAAATTACCTTTTTGTACTTTTGAATAAACATTAGTTTATGATTAAAGTTCCAGTAATTAATAATAGCCATTATGATTTACCATCATATTCAACAACACAATCTTCAGGATTAGATCTTAGAGCAAATATTTTAGAAAAAATTATATTAGCTCCTTTTGAGAGAAAATTAATTCCAACGGGGTTATCAATTTCTATACCTGAAGGATATGAAGCCCAGGTTAGGCCTAGAAGTGGATTATCTATTAAACACGGAATAACAGTTTTAAACTCTCCTGGTACTATAGATTCAGATTATAGAGGAGATATAGGTGTAATTGTAATTAATTTATCTAAAGAATCTTATACAATAAATCCTGGAGATAGAGTTGCACAGCTTGTTTTTTCTAAATATGAAAAAATTGAATGGGGAATAGTTTCAGAATTACCTGATTCAAATAGAGGTAAATCAGGTTTTGGAAGTACCGGTAAAAAGTAACAAATATTTTCTTGATCTAAATTATATTTAAAACAATAAAGTTTTTATTAAATGATTTCAAATAATTTTAAAACTCAAAGAATTAAATTTTTTTGGATTGGGTTTATTTTCTTTTTTTATGGCTGCAAATCAATTACTGTTTTACCAACCAATAAGCCAATATCTAATGTTAATATTAATGGATTAATAGATAAAATAAACACTAATTCTTTAAAATTTAAAAACCTTAAATCGAGAATTAGAGTTAGTTATGATGATGGAAAAAAGAAAGAACAGATAATAGTGCAATTAAGAATTAAATCTGATGAAATTATTTGGTTAAGCGCAACGATGTTAGTACCGATTGCTAAGGTTATTATTTTAAAAGATAAGTTTAGATTTTATGAGAAGTTTCAAAAAACATTTTTTGACGGAGATATAAGTGCTATAAACTCTTTTTTAAAAACAAAAATTAATTTTAATAAAATAGAAAACATTTTATTGGGTAAATCTTTTGTTGATCTTAATAATTATTCTTGGAAACAAATATCTAATTCTAAAAATTATATTTTAATATCTAAAGCAAAAAATAATTTATTTAATCCAAGTCTTTTTTTTAACCCTGTAAGCTTTCTTTTAGAAGAGCAAAGAATTTTTTTACCAGATATATCGGAAGTTTTAAGAATACAATATTCCAATTATATAAATATAGAAGATAATAATATACCTCAAACAATTAGAATGTCAATAATTTATGAAGGAATTTTAAGATCAATAGAAATAGAGTTGACTAATATTAATTTTCCTGATAAGCTTAACTTTCCTTTTGAAATACCAAGAGGATACAAAAAACTGGATTTGTAATGGTTAGATTTATTTATTGGATTCTATTTTTTTTAATTAGCATAAATCTGCAAAGTCAAAATATTAAAAAACAAAAGCAGCTTGAAAATAAAAGTAGATTATTAAAAAAAGAAATAAAAAAAATAAACGAGCTTCTGTTTTCTAATGAAAATAAAAAGAAAAATGCTTTAGATGAGGTAGAAGATTTAGCTTTAAAATTGTCATTTAGAGAACAATTAATAAAAATAAATAATCAGCAAGCTAATGAAATAGTAAAAAGGATTAATATTAATGAAAAAACTATTTTAAATCAAAGAAATGAACTAGATAAATTAAAAAGTAATTACTCAGAAATGATTAAAAATTCATATCAAAGTAGGTCATTAAATAATAGATTAATGTTTTTATTTTCATCAGACAACTTTTATCAAGCATATAAAAGATTAGAATATTTAAAACAATATTCAGCTTCTAGAAGAAAATTTGCTAATGAAATTCAAAAGAAAACTAAATTACTTCAACAGCTTAATCAATCATTAATTAATCAGAAGATTAAAAAAGATAATTTGGTTAAAGAAAACAGAAAAGCAAAACAGGTTTTGTTAAAAGAAAAAAGACGTCAAAAAGAAGTAATTGAGTTTTTGTTAAAAAAGAGGAAAAATTTATACGTTCAGATAAATTTAAAACAAAAGCAAGCAAAAGAAATTGATAACGAAATAGAGATTTTGATAAAACAGGCAATATTAGCCTCTAAAAAAAATAACAAAAAATCAAATTCAGTTGTTTTTGATTTGACTCCTGAAGCTAAATTAATTGCAAGTAATTTTAGGTCCAATAAAGGTAGGCTTCCATGGCCGTTAGAAAAAGGAGTTGTGATTCAAAGATTTGGAAGACAACCTCATCCAGTAGTTAGAACAACTATGATTCAAAGTAATGGGGTAACTATAGCTACAAAACCAAACTCTTTTGTTAGATCTGTATTTAAAGGCGAAGTCATGGCAATTTTAATATATAAAGGAAGTAACCCTTCAGTTCTTATTAAACATGGAAATTATATAACAGCCTATAAAAATTTGGGAAGAGTTGATGTAAAAAAAGGTGATATAATTAAGGCTAAACAAAGAATAGGTAAAGTATTTACAAATCAAAAATCTGGAAAATCAACAATGCAGTTTAGTATTTTTATTAATACAGTTCCTCAAAATCCTAAAAACTGGATTTATGAAATGTGAATTATTCTTCAAGAAACCAAGCTTCTTCTTGAAGTGTATATTTAACAAAAATTAATAGATTAATAGCTTTCTTCTTAGAACTAAATCTTCCATAAGCAACCCTATGAAATCCTTCAGAACTTTTTTTTGCCATTTCAGCTTTGTAACCCTCTTTAATCAATAAATTAAGTTTATTTTCTGCATTCTTTATTGATCTAAATGAACCAGCGATTATACTATAGTAATTTTGATTAGAATTAACACTTGAAAAATTATCAGATTTATTTGAATTTAAACTTAATTCAACTTTAGATAGTTTTCCTATATCAAAAGTCGCTTTTTGAACATTAGATTTAATTTTTTTTTGAGCAATTTCAATTTCATTTAATTTTTGAGTTGTTAAATAATTGTCAGTAAAAAAGTATATACTTCCAATTAGAATAATTGTAAGAAGACCAATAGCAGAGTATTTGAAATATGTCATTTTTCTTTTTCTATTGTTTTTTTCTGGGGTAAATAATAAATCATCATTATTAGTGTTTTCCATATTTAGGTTGTTTTTATTATGATAAGAGATTTTAATTAGGGGATCTTTTTTAAAAGCATAAAGGCCAAAAGAATCTTTATTAAAATTAATTTCATTAGAGGGTAAAAATTCAATTTTACCATGATTATTTAATTTCATTTTTCCAATTCCTGGAAAATTTATGGACTCTTTTTTTAATTTTTCAATCCATTTTATAATTTTTATGTTTATTAATTTTAAAACAGACTCATAATTAGAATTTGTTTTTTGAGCTATATGCTTTGCAAGAATTCCATCATTTGTTTTTAAGAGACTATTAAAGCTTATTTCTTTTTTTGGAGGGGAAAAATTACCATCAAAACTTATTTTAGCTGGAATTTTTCTTGTCAGAAAGGATCCAAATTCAGGAATTGTTATACATTCATGTTGATATAATAAATCGTTGATATAACTCTTTATTTCCATTTCACTAAATTACTAAATTAAATACTTAAATGCTTTTAAAGTGTAATGAATAATAATTTAAAATATTTTAAAACTAATATCCAATTTTTTTTCTAACTCTTAAAAGAACTTTATTGGCAATTTTTCTTGCTTTTTCAGCCCCTTTAGCTAACAAAATATTAACTTCCTCAGGATTATTTATGAAATGATTAAATTTTTCTCTTTCAACAGAAAAATGACTTAGACAGAGCTCAAAAAGAGCTTTTTTTGAATCACCGTATCCAAAACCTCCAGATAAATAATTTTTTTCAAGTATTTCAGTTTTTTCTTTATCAGCAATTAGGCTATATAATTTATACACCGTACAATTATTAGGATCTTTTGGCTCATCATAAGGAATACTGTCGGTTTTTATTGACATAATTTGTTTTTCTAGATCTTTTTCAGGTAAAAAAACATTAATTATATTGTTTTTTGATTTACTCATTTTTTGTCCATCAATGCCAGGAATATAAAACCCATCTTTTTGAATTTTTGCTTGAGGTATTACAAATGTTTCTCCCATTAAATTGTTAAATCTTGACGCAACATCTCTAGTTATTTCTAGATGTTGTAATTGATCTTTTCCAACAGGAACAATTTCTGCATCATATAACAAAATATCCGCAGCCATTAAAATTGGATAAGAAAAAAGACCGGAATTCACATCTGATAACTCATTTGATTTATCTTTAAAAGAATGGGCAAGGGTTAATCTTTGATAGGGATAAAAACAATTTAGATACCAGGCTAATTCAGCAACTTCACTAACATCACTTTGTCTATAAAAATGAGTTCTTTCAATATCTAATCCACAAGCTAACCAAGCTGATGCAGTCAACAAAGTATTTGATCTTAGGGTTTTTTCATTTTTTATTTGTGTTAGCGAATGAAGGTCTGCTATGAATAAAAAAGATTCATTATTCTTTTGCTTAGACATTTTAATTGCCGGAATAACAGCTCCAATTAAATTTCCTAAATGTGGAGTTCCAGTAGACTGAACACCAGTTAAAATTCTTGACATATTTCTTAATTTAGACAAATTTAGTTTTTTCATTTTAAAAACAAATATGTTATTATGCTTTTGAATTTATATTTAAATTGATTTTATTCTATATTTTATAAACAAAGAATTACGATATTTGATTTTGTGAGAATTATTTCAAAATTTTTTCTAATAATATGGAGAATATGGTTTTATTTCTTGACTTCAATTCCAGTTATTTTACTTTCCCCTATTTGGTTATTTTTCCTTTTCGTTCCTAAAGGATATAGTTTCATCTTTTGGTTGGCAAGAAATATTTGGGCCCCATTTGTTTTATTTGGATGTGGATTTTATGTTTCAAAAATTAATTCTTTAAAAGAACCTAATAAAAATTATATTTTAGTTGCTAATCATACAAGCTATATTGACGTGATGGTTATGTTTAGAATGGTAAATGTTCCATTTGTCTTTGTAGGAAAAAAAGAGTTAGTTAAAATTCCAATTTTTGGGTTTTTATATAAAAGAGCAGTTATTATGGTAGATAGAAGTAGCTCAAAAAGCAGGTATGGAGTTTATGGCAGAGCTGATGAAGTAATTGAGAAAGGATATAATTTGTGTATTTTTCCTGAGAAAAATTATTTAGATGAGACAGTACTTTTAAATTCATTTAAACAAGGGGCTTTTAAAATTGCTTTAAAATATAAGATGCCTATTGTCCCTTTAGTATTTCTAGATTGCAAAAGAAAATTCCCTTGGTATACTACACACGGATACCCAGGAAGCTTAAGAGTTAAAACATTGGAAACTGTTTTATTAGAAAAGAAAAATTTATCAATAGATTTAATAAAACAAAAGGTTTATGAAATGATAAAAAGAGAATTAGAATTAGACCCTAAAAAAGCATCTTTAAACGCAATTATAATATGGAAGAAAATTAAAAAAATAGTTTAAGTTTCAATTTTTTTTATACTGTTCATTATTTTACCCTCTAGTTCTTCCATTAGGTCTGGATTATCATCAAGAAGAATTTTAACGCCATCTCTACCTTGACCGAGTTTTGTTTCACCATAGCTAAACCACGATCCACTTTTTTTAATTATTTCGCTTAATACTCCTAAGTCAATTATTTCTCCAATTTTTGAGATACCTTCTCCATATATAATATCAAATTCTGTAGTCTTAAAGGGAGGAGCTACTTTATTCTTTATAACTTTAACCCTCGTTTTATTTCCTAAAACTTGAGCATTAGCATCTTTAATTTGAGTTGATCTTCTAATGTCTATTCTAACTGAAGCATAAAATTTAAGAGCATTACCTCCAGTAGTAGTTTCAGGATTTCCAAACATTACACCAATTTTTTCTCTTAATTGATTTATAAAGAAAACGGTACAGTTAGTTTTACTTATTGATGCAGTTAATTTTCTAAGAGCTTGAGACATTAGTCTTGCATGAAGACCCATTTTAGAATCTCCCATTTCTCCTTCAATTTCACTTTTTGGCGTTAATGCTGCAACAGAATCAATAACTACAACATCTACTGCTGCTGAACGAATTAGATTATCTGCTATTTCAAGAGCTTGTTCACCATGGTCCGGTTGAGAGATAATAAGTTCACTTATATCAACACCTAATTTTTCAGCATAAAATCTGTCAAAAGCATGTTCAGCATCAATAAAAGCAGCTATACCTCCTTTTTTTTGACATTCAGCAATAGCATGTAAAGTAAGGGTTGTTTTTCCAGAAGCCTCAGGGCCATATATTTCAATTACCCTTCCTTTAGGATAACCCCCTACTCCTAATGCAAGATCTAATCCAATTGAACCAGAAGGAATTGATTCAATTTCTTCAACTGCTTCATCACCTAATTTCATTACCGATCCCTTACCATATGTTTTGTCAAGTTTGTCAAGAGTAATCTGTAAGGCTTTTAACTTGGCGGATTTTTGATCGGACATAAGTTTATTTTTATGCTAAAATACATTTTATAAATTATCATTACAAAACTATTTAGTCTCAATAATTAACAAAATTTTGTAGGTTTACGTATATGAAAGTTCTAAAAGTTATATTGTTTTTATTTATTACAAATGTTTATCCGCAAGATATACTCTCATTAAAAGAGAGATCAATAATTATTGATAAGATTATAAAAGAGAGAACAGAAGATTTATTGCCTAAAATAATGCAAAAAGAGTCAGTTGATATGTGGGTTTTAATTACAAGAGAATATAATGAAGATCCAATAATTAAAACATTTTTACCGTCAACTTGGTTAAATGCAAGAAGAAGAACAATTCTTGTTATTTCTCTTAAGGATAATGAAGAATTAGAAATGGTTTCAATTAGCAGGTATGATTTTGGAAAAACTTTTAAGTCAATTTGGGATAAAGAAAAAGAACCTAATCAATGGAAAGCCTTGTCTGATTATATAATAAAAAAAAATCCTAATAAAATTGCTATAAATATTTCTGAGAATTACGCTTTAGCTGATGGATTAGTAAAGACAGATCATGAAGGGTTATTAAAAGTTCTTCCTAATAATTATATTAAAAAATTAGTTTCTTCTGAAGCTATTGCTGTTTCCTGGATTGAGAAAAGATCTTTTACTGAAATGAATATTTATAGTCAATTAGTACAAATAACTCATAAAATAATTAAAGAAGCATTTTCTACTAAAGTGATAACTCCAGGAATAACTTCTACTGATGATGTAGTTTGGTGGTTAAGACAGAAAGTTTCAAGCTTAGGTTTATCTACCTGGTTCCATCCTACTGTAGATGTTCAAAGAAAAGATAATAGTGATCTATATTCCTTTGATTCGAAATCTAAACATGATATAATTTATCCAGGAGATTTAGTTCATTGTGATTTTGGAATTAGTTATCTAAGATTAAATACGGATTGTCAACAATTGGCTTACGTTTTAAAACCTGAGGAAAAAGATGCTCCAGTTGAATTAAAAAAAGCTTTAGAGAAAGGTAATAGAGTTCAAGACTTATTAACTGAAAGTTTTGAAAAAGGGAGATCAGGAAATTATATTTTAAGAAAAGCTCTTAATTTAGGATTTAAAGAAGGACTTAGACCTCAAATTTATACTCATCCACTCGGGTTATTTGGCCATTCAGCTGGGACAACAATTGGAATGTGGGATTCTCAACAAGGAGTAAAAGGATCAGGAGAACATTTGTTGGATTATAAGACAGCTTATGCTATTGAGTTAAATACTAAAGTTTATATAAAATCTTGGAAAAAAGATATTAGAATAATGCTTGAGGAAGCTGGTTATTATGATCAAAAAGGATTTAGATATATTAATGGAAGACAAAAAAAATTAATTTTAATTGGAGAAAAAACAGGTAATATTCAATGACCTGAATTAAAATTTATAATTGACATTTAATCTTTTGTATTTTTGAATTATTTTATTAAATGAAACTGTATAATAAGTATAGCGCAAAAGAGAACGCAGAATTAATTAAAAAAGCTGGCGATAAAAGACTTACGTTATCTTTCTATAAATATGTGGTGATTAAAAACCCTAAATTATTTAGAGATTATCTTTTTTTAAATTGGCAACCTTTAAATGTTTTAGGAAGAATATATGTTTCTTTTGAGGGTTTAAATGCTCAATTATCAGTTCCTTCAAAAAATTTAAAGGAATTTAAATCCCAATTAAATGAAATTAGTTTTTTAAAAAATATTAGATTGAATATTGCTATAGAAAGTGATGATTTTTCATTTTTAAAATTAAAAATAAAAGTAAGATCAAAAATAGTTTCAGATGGACTAAAGGATGATTTACTTGATTTTACTAACCCAGGAGATCATTTAGATGCAAAAAAATTTAATCAAATATTAAATAATAAGGATACGATTTGTATTGATATGAGAAATCACTATGAAAGCGAAATAGGGCATTTTAAAAACGCAATTCTTCCCAACGTTGATACATTTAAAGAGTCATTACATTTTGTTGAAAAAAAATATTCTAATTATAAGGAAAACAGGAATATTGTATTGTATTGTACTGGAGGAATAAGATGTGAAAAGGCTAGTGCTTTTTTAAAACATAAAGGTTATAATAATGTTTTTCAACTTGAAGGAGGAATAATTGAATATACAAATCAGGTAAACAAAAAAGGTATTGAAAATAAATTCATTGGAAAAAATTTTGTTTTCGATCAAAGAAAAGCTGAAAGAATATCTGAAGATGTTATTTCAAGATGTCATCAATGTGGAAATAAATCTGATATTCATGTAAATTGTTTTAATGAAGCATGTCATCTTTTGTTTATTCAATGTGAAAGATGTGCAAAAAAAATGAAAAATTGTTGTTCTAAAGAATGTGTTGAAATAATTTCATTGTCAGACCAGAAAAGAAAAGAGCTTAGAAAAGGAAAGAAAACCAGTAATAAAATTTTTAAAAAAGGAAGATCACCAGTTTTAAAGTTTAAAATATAATTATTATTCTATTCTAATGAAAATAAAAATATTATTGATAGTTGTTTTTGCAATTATATTTTTTGGATGTAATAATAATATTATTTATAGTGAATTTATTAATCATGGGGAATCATGGTCATTAAATGAAAAAGTCAAGTTTACAATAGACAGAAACGTATTTACAACTGAAAATGATTATAATATATATATTCACCTTAGAAATAATAATGAATATCAGTATAGTAATATTTTTTTAATTGGAATTATTAAAGATTCTATTAATATTATAGAGAAAGATACTTTGGAGTATGCAATGGCTGATTCTGAGGGTAAATGGCTAGGAAAAGGTTTTTTGAGTTTAAAAGAAAGCAAATTGTGGTGGAAAAGAAAGTTTAATTTTCCAGAAACAAACTCATTAACTTTTGAAATTGACCAAGTAATTAGAAGAAATGGAAATCAATATCAAGATAAAGATTTAAAAGGAATTGTAGATATCGGATTATCTATTGAAAGATCTAAATAAGAAATGTTTATGAAAAAGAAAGAAGCTAAAAAAGATCAATTAAAATATATTTTTTTTATAAGATCATTTTGGGTTTTGTTTTTTTCGGGATTATTTTTTTTAGTAATTATTTTTTCTTCTGCTGCTTTAGGATATTTTGGAGATATGCCAGACTTACAACAACTTGAAAATCCTAAAACAAACTTGGCTACACAAATTATTTCAAGTGATGGGATAGTTTTAGGGAAATATTATTATAATGATAATAGAACACCTTTAGATTTTGATCAGCTTCCACCTAGTATGGTTGATGCATTAATAGCAACTGAAGATGAAAGGTATTATAATCATTCAGGAATTGATTGGATTGGAACTTTAAGAGCTGTTTTTTACTTTGGTAAAAGAGGAGGTGCTAGTACTATTTCACAACAATTAGCCCGACAATTATTTGTTGGAGTTAGATCTCGAAATATTATTAAGGCAATAATTCAGAAAGTTAAGGAATGGGTTTTAGCAGTTCAGTTAGAAAGAAGATATACAAAAAAAGAGATAATTGAAATGTATTTAAATGTATATGATTTTGGGTATAATGCAGATGGAGTTCAATCTGCCTCAAAAATATTTTTTAATAAAAAACCAAATGACCTTAAAATTGAAGAGTCAGCAATTTTAATTGGGATGCTTCAAAACTCTTCTTTATATAATCCAGTTAGAAGACCAGAATTAGTTATTAAAAGAAGAAATATTGTTTTTAGACAAATGTTAAGAAATAAATTAATTAATGAAAAAGAATATGATTCATTAAAAATAATTCCTTTAAAAATAGATTTTTCGCCAGAATCTCATAGAGAAGGTTTAGCTACTTATTTTAGAGCTTATCTTCAAGAATTTATGAGATCCTGGATCAAAAATAACCCCAAATTAGATGGTTCTAATTATAATATTTATAGAGATGGTCTTAGAATATATACAACTATTGATTCTAGGATCCAAGATTTAGCGGAAAAGGCTGTTTCTAAACATATGAAAAATTTACAAAAAGAATTTTTTATACAACAAAATATTCCAGAAAAAGAGAACCCTATAGCTCCTTTTTTAAACCTTAGGGATGGAGAAGTTGATACTTTACTTCAAAGATCAGCTTATAGATCGGAAAGATGGAGAAAAATGAAGAAATCAGGAATAGACGATAGTTTGATTTTAAAAAGTTTTAATAAAGAGGTGCCAATGAGGATATTTAGTTGGGAGGGAGAAATTGATACAATAATGAAGCCAATAGATTCTATTAGGTATTATAAGCATTTTTTAAGATCATCATTAATGTCAATGGAACCAATGTCTGGTCATGTAAAAGCTTGGGTAGGGGGATATAATTATAAGCACTTTCAGTATGATCAAGTAAAGCAGGGAAGAAGGCAAATTGGATCAACATTTAAACCTTTTTTATATGCAACGGCTATTGATCAGTTAAAACTTTCTCCATGTGATTCATTGCCAGATGCATTATATTGTATAGAAACAAACAGATTTGAAAACACAGAAGCTTGGTGTCCAAAAAACTCTGGAGACAGATATGGAAGAATTAGAACATTAAAAAATGCTTTAGCAAATTCAGTTAATACTATTAGTGCTAGGTTAATGGATCAAGTTGGACCTAAACCTGTAATAGATTTAGTTAGAAAAATGGGTGTAACCTCATATTTACCAGTAGTTCCTTCAATTGCTCTCGGAACACCAGATATTAGTCTTTTTGAAATGGTTGGAGCTTATAGTGTATTTGCTAATAGAGGGATTTATGTTAAACCAGTTATGATTACTAGAATTGAAGATAAAAATGGACTTGCGTTATTTGAAGTTATACCTGAAACTAAAGATGTTCTTAGTGAAGAAGTGGCTTATGTTACTTTAAAGTTGATGCAAGGTGTAACTAAACATGGTTCTGGTGCCAGATTAAGGCATGCTGGCTTAGAAAAAACAAATTATGTTTATGAAAAGGTCATAACAGATTATCCATATATTTTTCAAAACCCTATAGCTGGAAAAACAGGTACAACCCAAAATCAAAGTGATGGTTGGTTTATGGGAATGGTTCCTAATTTAGTTACAGGAGTATGGGTTGGAGGGGAGGATAGATCAATACATTTTGAAAAAATTGCTTTTGGTCAAGGAGCCACTATGGCACTGCCAATATGGGCTATTTATATGAAATCATTATATGAAAATAATGAATTAGGAGTTTCTACAGAAGATTTTATTGAGCCTGAAAAGATTTCAATTTCAGTTGATTGTGATGAATATGATAAAAATTCTTTAAAAATAAAATCAAAACCAAAAGCAGATCTTAAGGCTTTAGGTTTTTAATTTCAATTATTTATATCCGTTTATGGATTTTTTTAGGTTATAGAATAACATAAATTTTTAATATTTAAACAAAAAAATCATATTTATTATTATAAGTATCTGAAATAAAGTAACTTGTATTATAAAATTTTTTCATAACAATAAAAGGGGTAAAGACTTTGATTTAGAAAATAAATATCTTCTATTTTAATATAACCTCTTTTTTTATAAAATTTTACATTTCTTTTGTTTTTACTGAATGTGTCTAATCTAATTGATAAACAATTATTTTTCAAAGCATTTTCTTCAACAAAATCCATTAATTTAATTCCAAAGCCTCTACCTTGATATTTAGGATCAACAGCTAATCTATGAACATATAAGTTTTTCTTATTTTCAGTTTTCCAATTAACATTTTTATATGCTTCACTTTGCATCATTGATTTCATCACGCACCCTATAATTGTTTTATTATGTTCAATTATATAAAGATTTTTCTTTTTAATATCAATAATGAAAATTTCTTTTGAAGGATAATTTTCATTCCATTGGAAAATTTTATTATTTATCATATGATTAGTACAATGTTTAATTATATTGAGTATATATGAGAGATCACTTAGTGTAGCTTTTCTAATCATAAATTTTATGACCTATAGTTTTTTTTAAAAATATAAATATTAATACTTCTAATATCAGATTCATTAAATTTCTTTTTTTAATATTTTTTATAATTTTTAATTGCTTCTACTCAATAGCTCAGAATTATTTTTCACTTAATGTAGACAATGATTTGTTTTTTGGTACTGATAGATACTATACTAGCGGAATTTTCTTACAATATGGTAAGAAAGTATCTATTGATAGTTTAATTTCAAAAAATAAAATATCCACTAAACATTTTACATTAGGTCAACAAATTAATACACCCTCATATAGGTATACTAAGGAACTTGAAAAGATTGACTACCCTTATAATGGGTGGTTATTTATTGAATATAAAAAGAAAACTTTTTATTCAAATTATAAAGGTTACTCTATTGGTTTTCAGATAGGTACAACTGGCGAAAATGAATCCTTATCTAAACCTATGCAAAATTTATATCATAGATATATATTAGACTTACCTTCTTTACCCTGGACAGCCCATCAACCACAATCATTTCATTTAAATTTTGTTTCTGAATATTATAATGGATTTAAGATTAATAATAGTCTTAATCTTTTAAGTCACTCTGAATTTTATCTAGGTTCTTACGAGTCTTATTTTGGAACTAGACTAGGTTTTCAATTTGGAAAGTTAAATTACCATGCATTTTATAATAATTCTTTTTTAAACCCTAATAAAAGTTTTTCTTTTTATTTGGGAAATAAAATTGAATATGGTTTTCATAGATATGAATTTTCAGGAAGTTTATTTAATAAAAATTCTTTATATAAATATGATTATTTAAAACTGATAAATATAATTGAAATAGGAGTTTTTTATAAGATTAATAATTGGAAATTTACAGCGATCGTTAACTCTAGAAATAAAGATTTCAAATTTCAGAGGTATAATAGACATACATACTTAACATTAATTATTTTAAAAGCTTTTTGATTTATTTGTTTATTATTTTACTACTAAATGTTTTTAATTTTATTGTTAATATTATCCCTTTATATTTTTCAGGTTTTATTAATTCATTAATAGTATTTTCTTTAGAAAATTTATATTTAATATTTATTCCAATTACTTTCCAAATCATATATTCATAACCTATAAAGAAACCAAATGTGTTTTTATATTCATTTAAACTATATTCACCCTTTATTTTACCATTATAAAAAATTGCTTTTTTTATATCATTGTAATTAATTCCAATAGAGAATTTGCTTTTTTCCGTTGGAGATAGTTTTAAACCAAGAGGTATAGATATATATTTAATTAAATCTTTAAGATCTTCATTTTTTTTATATAAATATTTGACTGGGAAATAATGAACACCGGTAATTACTCCAAAAGATTTAGAAAGATTATAAAGAACTTCTATATTACCTCCAAAATTTATAATAGGTTTTGTTTTTTCGTTTTTAGTCATTCTAAATACATCTCCACCCATATATATTTCAAATTTACTGTAATAATTATCTAAACTAGGACCTTTATTATACTGTTGTATAAGTAATTCTCCAGATTGTGAATTAATATAATTTGAAATAAAAAGTAAAAGAATTATTAAAAAATATTTCATAAGAATTATAAAGATAATTATTAATTTATTGCCATTATAAGTATTTAAAAATTTTAATTCCTCATGATTGTCAATCATAAGATTTAAAATAATATTAATTTTAATATTATTTATTTATAAATAACTCCTTTATTTATAGTATATTTAAAATATTTTAATTTTTTGTTTAATTTAAAATAACTAAAAATATTGTTTTTTATTGTTTTATGAAAGAAAAAATAAATAATTTTATTATTGACTTTTATTTGAACAAGCATCATAGTATAAAGTCCAATAACGATTTTTTTAAATTAAAACTTAGAATTTATTCTTGTCTAGAAAAAAAGTCGAAAATGTATGTTATTAAAAATATTGTTTTAACATTAAATGATTGGAAAGAAATAAATGAGGATAGAATATTAAATAAAAGTAATATAGAAAAAAAAGGTATAATTACTAATTATAAAAATTTAGCTATAAATGTTTGTTTAAGAGATGAAGTTAAATTATTAAAAGACTTTGATCTTGTGTGGAAAAACCCTGATAATTTATCATTAAATGTATATCAGGTTTTAGAAAAAAAACAAAATGATGTTTTAATTACTAATGGAATAAGTTATTCTAATGATTTTAAGTACTTGTCTTTTCATTTAAAGGAATTTTGTTATAAGATTGATATTGACAGAAATAATTCAAATAAAAAGAAAAGATTAAATTTTAAAAGTAACTTAGAAAACAATCTTAGTTTTTATGATATAACCATTAATTTTCTTAACCAATTTGAGAAGTTTTTAAATTCAATTCCAAACAAAAATTTATACCCACTAATTAAAAGGAATCGAATAATTTCTATTGGATCTTTATCCAAATATTTAAGAGCTTTCAGAGTTTGTTTTAATGAAATTATTTATAAATATAAATTATTAAATAGTTCTGCATATCCTTTTTCTAGAAAGTTAGATGATGGAGGCTATAGAATCAAAACATCAATAAATTCTATATCTAATGTGTTAACTGATATTGATTTAAGATTATTATTATCATATGATACTAAAAACAAAAGGCATAAAAGAGCTCATGATTTTTGGGTATTTTCTTTTTATGCAAAAGGTATGAATATGAATGACATTGCAAGATTAAAATGGAAAGATATTGATGAAATAAATGGAAATAAATTTTTTACATTTTATAGAGGAATAAAGAGGTCTAAAAATCAACCTAAAATAAAAGTGAATATTTCAAATTTAATGTGGTTTATTATAAATAGAAATAGAGGAAATGAAAAATATCTTTTTGATATTATAAAGGAATTAAATCCTAACAAAAATGAGATTGAAATATACAAGAATAAAGAATCTAGATTTTGTAATAAGTATTTAAAGTTTATTCAAAAGGAACTTGGAATCTTTCAAAATGAACAATTAATGATGAGTACAGCGAGACATACTGCAGCTTATACTGCTTTAAAAGGGGGTTTAAACCCTTTAGATATTGGCAAACATCTAGGAAATATTGATAATAGATCTATTTATGCATATACTAAATCACTTATTCAAATCCCTGGAAAACTTCAGGATGATGATATGCAACAAATGCTTTTAGATAAGTCAAAAAAGATAGTTAGAGATAAAAATGGTAATTTAGTAATAATAGATATATAAACAATTAAATTATATTTAATTAATAATAATTTGATATACAATAACTTAAATTATATTATATTATTTTTTTTTGTATTTTATTCATGTAAAATAAGTAATGAATCAGAATGGGAGTATTTTTTTATTAATAATTCTTTGGAAGGATGGCATATTTTTCAAGACGATGGAAAAAAATCAGGTTGGGAAGTTAAAGATGATATTTTAACTTTTACGGGAGTATCTGATATGGAAACTGGAAAGGGAGATGCAAGTTTATTGTCTAATAAAACTTATTATAATTTTGAAATTAAGTTTGATTGGAGAGTTATAGAAGGAGCAAATAGTGGCTTTATGTGGGGTGTAAATGAGGATAAAAAGTATAAATATCCATATCAAACTGGTCCAGAAATTCAGATTTTAGACCCATATGTTTATGAAAATTATAAATCTGTTTTAGGAGGAGAGATTGAAGAAAATAATATTTTAACTGATATTGAAGAGCGTAAGCATTTTATAGGATCATTATATGATCTTTCAGCTCCTTCAAATGAAATGGTAGTTTATCCTTCGAATAAATGGAATTCCTACCATATTATTATTAATTATGATAAAAATATTGGTAAAGTATTTTTAAATGAGAGATTAATTAATAGTTTTTATTTGAAAGGTCAAAAATGGGACTCAATGGTAAGAAAAAGTAAATTTAGTAAATCAGAGGATTATCCCTATTTAGGAGATTCTAGATGGTATGATTTTGGAAAGTTTCATAAAGGAAAAATTTGTTTTCAAGACCATCCAGGTGAGGTTTCATTTAAGAACGTAAGAATTAGAGAAATTAAATAGAAATTTATTTTGTTGCCCAACACTCTATTTCAACTTTTGCATTTAATGCTAGACCACTTCCAGCAAAGGCACTTCTTGAAGGAAGATCGTTTTTAAAAAACTTTCTATATTCATTGCTCATTTCAGGCCAATCTTTGATATCTGCAAGCATGCAGGTACATTTAAAAATCTTTTCTATAGAACTTCCATTTTTTTCAAGAACTGACTTTATATTAAGCATAGTTTGTCTAGTTTCCTCTTTAATTCCCCCTTCTATTAATTTTCCGTTTTTTAATGTTCCAATTTGTCCCGATAAATAAATTATATTATTAACAATAGTAGCTTCAGAAAACGGGTAATTATTTTCTTTTGATTCCGAACTATTAATATATTCTATTTCATGATTAGCTGGTAATTTTAATTCAGGTTTATTATTAATACAGTTAGTAAAAAAAAGTATTGCTATAAAAGAATTTATTAGTTTTTTCATGATACTTAATTATTAAGTGTTATTATTTCAATTACTCCAGCTCTACCCATTTGACCCCATTTATTAGTTTCAGCTAAAGATTTGTAAACTCTTACATCTCTTATATTTTGATATGGTAAAGTTTCTGGTGGATTATTAAAAATTTGACCATCCACTACCCATAAAGGATAAACTTTACCTGATTTAAAAGATAAGGACTCTCTTAAAATTACTGTTCCTTTTTGTAAATCTAATTTAGCTACTCCAAGATGTTCTATTATAGCAGTAACTATATTTGGTGCATATTCATTAATTCCCCAAGGATTTAAACCTCTTTTTTCATATCTAGCTTTTTGTTTTTCAAAGGCCTTTTGCTTTTTTAATAGCCTAATTTCTTTTCTAGTTAACTCTTTGGCTTCAATATTTTTTTGTGCATTAAGAAAAAAACTGAAAAAAAAAGTAAAAATTATTAGGAATTTTTTCATTTTATAAAATTTATAAATCAAGAGCCCATTTAATTATTAAGACTATAATCATGAACAAATAAAAAGATAAAGTAAATATTTTTGCAGCCATTAATTTTGATTATTTATTAAAGATAGAAATAATCTTTTTAGAGAATAAAATTTAAATAGTAATTATTAGATTATATCAAAGTTTAAACAAAAAATTAATTATTTAAAGAATTAATTTTCTTTTTTATTGCTTTATAAATTCCGGCACAGGCATCATAATCTTCAAGTTTTTCATATTTATATAAAGTTCTATATAAGTCATTTAATGAGACGCCTTTTTCAATAGCAGATAAGGTTTTTTTATAAAATTTATTAGTTAGATCCATTATTTATAGTAAATCTTTCAAAATTAAAAACTCAAATATTGTACCAAAAATAAAAAACAGACAAAAAGTCAATAAGATAATGTCATTTATTCAATGATTCATTTTTGATATTTCTTAAATTTAAAAAAAGTATTTTAATGACAAAAGACAAATTTATTGAATGTCATGAAAGGATAAAACCATTTATTCATAATACACCAGTAATTAAATCGGAACTGCTTAATAAATTAATTGGGGCAAAAATTTATTTTAAATGTGATAATTTTCAAAAAATGGGAGCTTTTAAAATGAGAGGAGCAACCAATGCTATAATGCAATTGTCAAATTCAGAAAAAATGAAAGGTGTTGTAACTCATTCTTCTGGAAATTTTGCTCAAGCTTTATCTTTGGGAGCAAAAAGGCTTAATGTCCCTGCATATATAGTTATGCCAGAATCAGCAACAGATGTTAAAAAACAAGCAGTAAAAAATTATAAGGGAATCCTTTTTGAATGTAGGTCAACACTAAAAGACAGAGAGATTAAGGTTAATAAAATAGTTAAAGAAAAAGGAGCCAGATTTATTCATCCATCAAATGATTTAAATGTTATTATAGGACAAGGAACAGCTTGTAAAGAATTATTGGAGAAGCAACCTAATTTAGATTTTGTTTTTGTTCCAGTTGGAGGTGGAGGGTTGATTGCAGGATCTGCCTTAGCGGCAAAATATTTTGGAAATAACTGTAAAGTTATTGGTGGAGAGCCTTTTGAAGTTGATGATGCTTATAGATCTTTGAAATCTGGAAAAATAGAGACTAATTTAACAACAAATACGATAGCTGACGGTTTGAAAACTCAATTAGGAGACATAAATTTCCCCATTATAAAAAAACATGTTGAAAGAATAATTAGGGTAAGTGAAAATGAAATAATTTCATCATTAAGGCTTATTTGGGAAAGACTAAAAATTGTATGTGAACCATCTTGTGCAGTTGCATTAGCTGCTTTGGTTAGAGAAAAAGAAAATTTTAGAAATAAAGAAATTGGCATTATAATATCTGGCGGAAATGTTGATTTATCCAAACTTCCTTTTTAAATTGAAAAAAAGTATTTAAATGTTTAAAATTTATTATTTAATTTTTTCAATTTTTTTAGTTTTTTCTTGTTCTAAAGATGAGAAATCATCTGATGATGAATTATTGAGTCAAGATAATGAAGATGTAGTTTTAGCATTAAAAGTACATAATGATGCTAGAAAAGAAGTCGGTGTAAATATACTTGAATGGTCAGAGGAACTTTCTAAAGATGCTAAAGCCTATGCTGAAACTCTTGCTAAAAATAATAAAGGTTTAATACATTCAGAAAATAGCGATAGAGAAGGTCAAGGAGAGAATTTATATTACGCTTGGACTTCATCTGGAAAAATAGAAACCCCACTTAATGACGGATCAGTTGCTTGGTATAATGAAATTAAAGATTATAAATATGCAGAAATAGGTTCTTCACTTAATGAAGGTGTTGTAATTGGCCATTACACTCAAATGGTTTGGTATTCAACTATATATATAGGTATGGGATCTGCAATTTCTTCTGATGGAAAGGTATATGTAGTAGCAAGATACAACCCGCCAGGAAATTATATTGGACAATTTCCATATTAAAGTAATTTTATTTTCTTTTACTTAATAATTATTACTTTTAGAAAGATATAAGAGCTAATTTTTTATGAGAAAATATTTATTTCTCAATTTTTTATTAATAATTTTTTTTTCTAGCTGTACTAAGGATTTCATTCTTAATGTAACGGTTTCACCTCCTTTGTCGGGAATTGTTTCTCCTGAATCCGGTTCATATAAAGAAGGGTCTACAGTTTCAATTGTTGCTACTCCAAATCTAGAATATGAATTTGTTGGATGGCTTGGAGATGAGAGAGGAAGTAACAATCTTTTATCATTTCAAATGAATTCTAATAAAAATATTGTAGCTCAATTTCAAAAAAGAAAATATGAGTTAAAAATTAACATTATTGGAGAAGGTACAGTGTCAGAAGAAATAATTTCTTCTTCTAAAACTTCCGATTATGAATCTGGATCGGTTGTTAGGTTAACAGCGATTCCTTCTTCTGGGTATTATTTTGTTGGTTGGACAAATGATATAAGTGGCGATAGCAATCCCGTTGAAATTAATATTGATAGAGCTAAGACAATTACTGCAAAATTTGAAAAAAAATCTTATAGTTTGGAGATAAAGATTGAAGGTGAAGGAAATGTTGAAGAAGAAATAATAGTTGCTGGAAAATCTACAGATTATTTATATGGAACTAAAGTAAGGTTAACACCATTAGCTATAGAAGGATGGGATTTTATTAAATGGAAAGGAGATTATAATGGAGAAGAAAGCCCTTTAGAAATTACAATAAATAAAGCTACAAATATTACAGCAAATTTTGAATATGGTGTTTTTTTAGAAAGTGTCGGAAAATGGAAATTAAAAAAGAAAAAAGGATCTGAATTGCCTCCAATTATTGATGAAAAATCTATGTTACTAAACAATGAGTATGAAGTTTATGATATATTATTTAACAAGGATTACACTTTTATTTTAAACACAAATACTGGCCAAATTAGCGGAACATTTGATGTTATTTCTAATTCAGAAATTAAGCTTATAAATCTAGGTGCTATTTCAAATATTAATGTTAATAATAATCAAATAGAATTTAGGATTAGTATTTCTGGTAAATTTAGATTTGATGTTACAGGAGAGAGAGATCAAAATTTTCAGGAGGGAAAAATATATATTCCAGACACAAATTTTGAATTAGCTTTAATTGATTTGGGATATGATAATATTCCAGATAATTATATAGATTCAAATAATGTTATAGAAATAATTGAACTAGACCTTAGCAATAAACAAATAACTGATTTAACTGGATTAGAAAATTTTACAAGTTTGGTAGACCTTAATTTAAGCGGGAACTTATTAACCCAAGTTCCAATTGTCAATTTTAAAAATCTAACAACACTTAATCTTATTAATAATTTATTTTCTGTTTTAGATATATCATTTAATGAGAAAATAAATTCTTTAAATGCTTCTCAAAATTCCGATCTCCTATGTATTAAGGTAAGCTCATTAATATATAATAACATTCCTTCTGGATTAGTTGCAGATCAGGCTAGCTTTGAATTAGAATGTAATTGTCCAACATTAACTTTAACTTCTGGAGTAAATTCTAAAATTCAAACTCTTTGTAGTGGGGAACCAATGAATACAATTACTTATCGATTAGGAGGGGAAAATGTTTCAGCTTTTATTTTAGATTCAAATTCATTACCTCTTGGTATTAGTTCCAGTGTTGATAATAATTCAATTACTATTTCTGGAACTCCATTTTTTGATGGGAGTCAGGAAATTTATAATATTGTGATAAAGACTTCTAATACAAATAATAGTTGTTCTCAGGTCTCTCAAACAGTTGTTATAAATAAAAACATAGACAGTCCAATATTAACTTTAGACTCAGGTTCTCCAGCACAGGTTGCAGGATCTCTTTTAAATTTAAATCAAGTTTCACAATCTGTATGTGTTGGTACACCAATAGTTCCAATTATATATAGTTTTTCAGGGGCATCAAATGGAGTTAATATTTCAGGACTTCCAAGTGGTGTTAAGGCAGATGTTTCTAATGGAGTAGTTACGATTTCAGGCACTCATGATCAAATAGGGATTTATAATTATATTGTAACTACTAGAGGTTCTAATCAATGTAGTGAACTAAATGCTCAAGGATCTTTAGACTATAAAACATGTAACTAGATAATTTATATTAATTACTATAATGTTGTTTTATGATATTTAAAATTTTTTCTTTTTAAAAAAATAGAAGTGAATTTCCCTTTAAAAATATTGACTTCAAAACAAATTCAACAAGCAGATTTTCATACAATTCAAAATGAACCAATTAAATCAATTGATTTAATGGAAAGAGCCGCTTTAAAATGTTTTGAATGGATTCATAATAAATATGATTTATCATATACTTTTTATGTTTTTTGTGGCACAGGCAATAATGGAGGAGATGGTTTAGCAATAGCTCGAATGCTTAATTTATCAAAACACAAAGTATATTGTTATGAGATAAAACTTGGAAATAATTTCTCAAAAGATTATTTAGCTAACAAAAAAAGATTAGAATTAGAAGTTAATTCTATAAATCAGATTAAACATTTTCCAATAATTGAAAATCATTCTAAAGCAATTATTATAGATTCAATTCTAGGATCAGGATTAAATAGAAATACATCGGGTTTAATAAAAGATATTATTTTTAAAATTAACCAAACAGAAATGGAGATAGTTTCTGTTGATATTTCATCAGGATTGTTTTCAGAAGATAATTCATTAAATAAATTAAATGGTATTGTTAAATCCAAATACACATTATCTTTCAATGCCCCTAAATTATCTTTTGTTTTACCTGAAAACGAAAAATTTGTTGGAGAATTCAATGTTTTAGATATTGGGCTTGATAAAGATTTTATAGTCTCATTAAATTCCCAATATTATTATTTAACAAAAGATTTTTTATTAAAAAAAATAAAGCGTAGAAAAAAGTTTGATCATAAAGGGAGTTTTGGACTATTGTTAATAGTCTCAGGATCTAAGGGAATGATGGGGTCGACTGCGCTTACATCTAAAGCAGCATTATGTTCTGGAGTTGGAAAATTGAGTATTTTATCTCCCAAATGTGGAGAACATATTCTACAAACAACTGTTTTGGAAGCAATTTTAGAAGAAAATATTGGTAATAATTATTTAGCTGGTATTTATAATTTAAAATATGATTGGTTAGCTGTTGGTCCTGGAATAGGGACGAACTTAGAAACAAAAAACTTTTTAATTAGTCTTTTGAAAAAAGTAGAAAATCCAATAGTTATAGATGCAGATGCATTAAATATCATTAGTAATGAAAAAAAACTATTAAACTTAATTCCTGCAAATTCTATTTTAACACCTCACCCTAAAGAATTTGAAAGGTTAGCGGGTAAATGGAAAAGTGATATTAAGAAATTAAACTTGTTACAAAATTTTTCAAATAAATATAAATTAATATGTATTCTCAAAGGAGCAAATACAGCAATATGCTTTCCCAATGGAGATATATATTTTAATAGCACTGGAAATTCCGGAATGGCTAGTGCAGGAAGTGGGGATGTATTAACAGGTATAATTGGCAGTCTATTAGCTCAGGGATATAGCCCTGAAATCTCATCTAAGTTGGGAGTTTATGTCCATGGTTTAGCTGGAGATTATGCTAAAGAAAAATTTGGTGAAATTTCAATGACTTCTTCTAACATTCAAGAGTTTATATCATTAGCTTTCAAAAAACTATCAATTTAACTGTAAAAAATAATCAAAAATGATCAAAACTGATTAAAAAATGATCAAAAATGATCAAAAATGATCAAAAATGATAAAAAATGATAAAAAAATGATCAAAACTGATAAAAAATGATCAAAAATGATAAAAAATGATCAAAAATGATCAAAAATGATCA
>CAYUZY010000011.1:13531-28131 GCA_964448645.1 uncultured Flavobacteriaceae bacterium | reverse complement strand
TACATTTAATATAAATGATTTAAATAACTTATATTTTTCTTATGCAAAAGCAAAAAGAGAACCTAACAGATCTGATTATAAAAATGGCAATCCTGTTTCTGAAACATTACATGATTTTGAGTTTGGATGGAGATATATTAATAACAATATTAGTATAAAAACTAATTTTTATTGGATGCAATATTTTAATCAACTTGTTCTAACTGGTGCCATAGACGATCTAGGTTTGCCTATAAGAGAAAATGTTGGGAATTCTAAAAGAGTCGGATTAGAAGTAGACTCATCAATTAAATTAAATAACAGTTTGTCTTGGATTTTTAATTTATCACTAAGCTCAAATAAAAATCTTGATTATTTTTTTGAGAGAGATGGAATATTACAAAGTTTAGGTAAAACTAATTTGTCATTTTCTCCAAATTTAATTTCATCTAGTCAGATAAATTATAAAATTTCAAAAAAATTAAATTTTATTTTATTATCTAAGTATGTGTCAAAACAATATATGGGAAATATTGACTCAAAACTTTCGATACTTCCTTCATATTTAATATCAGACATAAATTTTTCTTATGTAATTGAGCCTTTAAAGATTATAAAAAAAATTAGTTTTTCTTTTTTGTTAAATAACTTTTTAAATAAGGAATATATTTCAAGTGGATATTTTTATACTTATGATGATTCATGGTCTGATCCTAATTTAATTAAAACTATTGAAGGAGTTGGATTTTATCCTCAAGCTAAAAGAAATTTTTTAATAGGAATTTCAATTTTATTTTAAAAATCTATACGAAATTGAAAGTTGAAAAACTATTTTATTCAATTTTGATTTTTTCATAGTATCAAGAATTTTATTTCCAATAAGGATTATTTTCATTGACCGATTATATTGGATACCTATTTCGAAACCATAACCTTTGGATAATGATTTTAATTCATTATCAAAAAATATTTTTCTATTTTTTTTTAAAGATTTCGTTAAAAATAAGGTTGTATAACTCCAAAAAAATAAACTAGTATTATTTAGTGGGTCATCAATTATTTTTTTTTGAATTAATGAGCCAATATTTATATAGTTTTCAAAAAAAGCCTTATTATCAAGCGGAAAGTAAATTGCTTGTGCTTCAATGAATTTCTTCCCAATTTTAATCCCTAAACTTGAATTAAAATCTTCTTTAACTTTTATGGGAATTAAACTATGAATATTTATATTGTATTTACCTCCAAAGGGGTTTAAAATACTCGACAATGTATTTAATTTATAATCTTTTTTGCCTGAGAAAAAAGTACGTGTTGAAATAAAGTCAAATAAGAATTAAAATTATTTTTTGGTTTGTAGCTTAATTTAAAAGCTTCAATTGTAGCTGAAATATTTGTATTAGAATCTAAATTTAAAATTCCTTGTTGAATATATTTAAAAGAAAAGCTTTTAGTTTCTTTTTTTTCTCCAATATAAAAATCAAAGTCTAGTTGTTGAGAGAAAATAAATTGATTAATAAATAATAAAATAGTAACTTTTTTAAGCATTTATCTTTCTAAATTTAATTACTAATTCTTAAAATGTTATTGTATAAATTAGTTTGATAGTATAATAATCCAAATGGATTTTTTAAGTTTTTTTCAGGGTTAATTAATTGTCCAGTAGCTAAACTATATTGATAATTTTCACAATTACATTTAGCTAATACTCCTTCTATTTTAAGTTTTGAACAGTCTTTTAAAATATGATTAGAACAGGATGCCTCCCATGCTAAATATGAGCTGTTATTTAAATTAAAGATTATAACTCCATTTAATCCAATATTTAAAATTTTTTTACTACCACCAATATATCTTAAAGCATCGAATTCAGGTAGGTTTAAATTAATTTCATAATTAATTTTTACATTATTTAGATATGGATTTCTTTCAATTTTATTTTTTTCACAATTAAACAAAATAAATATTAAAAAAAACAAAACTTTTCTTTTGATTGAAGATATTTTAATAAATGTTGTCAATTAATTATATTTGTTAGTCCACCTTTAAAATCAGGAGGATTTTTCTTTTTATAAGAAAACGTAAAAAAAATGAGTAAAGTATCTTATTATACAGAAGAAGGTTTAAAAAAATTAAGGAAAGATTTAAATTATCTTAAGGATGTTGAGCGTCCAAAAGCATCTAATGCAATTGCTGAAGCTAGAGATAAAGGAGATTTAAGTGAAAATGCTGAATATGATGCAGCTAAGGAAGCGCAAGGTATGCTTGAGCTACAAATATCTAAGTTAGAAAATACTTTAGCAAATGCAAGATTAATTGATGAATCTGAGCTAGATACTTCCAAAGTTTTAGTTTATTCTTCGGTTGAAGTTAAAAATGAATCAAACGGATTAGTAATGAACTATAAATTAGTTGCAGAAACTGAAGCTGATTTAAAAGTTGGTAAAATTTCTGTCGAATCTCCTATAGGAAAAGGATTATTAGGTAAAAAAGAAGGAGAAATTGCTGAAATTCAAGTTCCAAATGGAATTATAAAATTGAAAATTAATAAGATAACAAGAGATTAAGTTGCCTTCTATTTTTACTAAAATTATTAATGGAGAAATACCTTGCTTTAAAATAGCAGAAGATGAAAATTGTTTTGCATTTCTCGATATTAAACCCAATTCAAAAGGACATACACTTTGTGTTTTAAAAAAGGAAGTAGATAAAATTTTTGATTTATCAGAAGAGGATTATTTAGAATTAATGAAATTTTCTAGACGTGTGGCTTTTGCAATTAAAAAAGTTGTTCCTTGTAATAGAATAGGGTTAAGTGTTATTGGCCTTGAAATTCCACACGTTCATGTTCATTTAATTCCTTTAGATAAAATGTCTGATGCAAAATTTATTAATAAAGTTAAATTTACAGATGATCAGTTTGAAAAACTAGCTTTTGAAATAAATAAAAATTTTAGATAAACAAAGGCTATTTATTTAATAAAATTTGAAATAAAGTTCCTTTGCCAACTTTTGTGTTTTTCACATTAATTTTTCCTTTATGAAAATCAACTATAATTCTTTTTGCTAATGATAGTCCTAATCCCCAACCTCTTTTTTTACTTGTAAAACCTGGATCAAAAATTTTATTAATATTTTCTTTTTTTATACCTACTCCATTATCTTCAATATTAATTTCTATTTTATTATTATTTTCTAAAAGTTCAACAGATATAAATCCTTTGCCTTTAATTGCATCTATACTATTTTTAATTATATTTTCAATAGTCCAGCTTAAAAGTTGGTAATTAAAAGGTATAATTATATTTTTTTTTGCAACTTTTATTTTAAATTTAATATGTTCCGAACTTCTTTTTTTTAAGTATAAAATGGTTTTTTTCAAACAATTATTTATACTTTCTTTTTTAAGTTCTGGTATAGATCCAATTTTAGAAAACCTTTCAGTTATTATTTTAAGCCTTTCAATATCTTTTTCAATTTCAATGATTGATTCTGATTTTTTTTTCTTTTCTTTTAATAAGGTTATCCACCCCATCATTGAAGTTAAAGGGGTGCCAATTTGATGAGCAGTTTCTTTTGCCATTCCTACCCAAAGACGATTTTGTTCTGAAATTTTCGAGGTTTTAAAAACAAAATATAAAACCATAATAAAAAGTAAAATAATAAGTAATAAAGCAAGGGGGTAATACTGTAATTTTTTTAATATCAAAGAATCTCCATAATAAAGTTTGTGATTAACAATTAAAACCCCTTCTTTATTTCTATATTGAATTAATATAGGATCGTTTTCTTTTTTAATTTGTTCAAGCTTTTTATATAGATAGGTTGAATCTTCTAAATTAATATCCCATTCTATATTTCGAACTTCTATAATTTTATTTTTTTCATCAACTTGAAAAATAGGATTAGTTCCTGACTTTTGAATTACTTCAAAAGTTAAGTTGTTTAGATTTGGATTCTCTATATAGTCGATTTGAGCCATAGCCCAAAGTTCCATTTTTGTTCTTTCTTCTTTACTAAGGGTATTAAATAAAATGTTTGTATTCCATAAGATTAAGACAACAATAGTAAATGAAATTAACAACCAACTGTTATTTAAAAAATTTTTGATTTTAGAGATCAAGGTATATTAATATTAACTTTAACTAATATAATGTATTTTATAAATATGTTTTTGTTCTGTTTTAAGTTATGATGTTTAGTTTTTGTTATTTTTATAGATGATATAAAATAAAATAAAATGGAAATTACAGGAAAGATTAAATGGATTGATGAAGTTAAAACATATGGTTCAAATGGATTTAGAAAAAGAGAAGTTGTAATTACAACACAAGAACAATATCCTCAAAACATCCTAGTTGAGTTTGTTCAAGATAAATGTGAACTTTTGGATCCTTATCAAATTGGTCAAGATGTTAGAATTGGAATAAATTTAAGAGGAAGAGAATGGGTTAATCCAGAAGGGCAAACTAAATATTTTAATTCTATTCAAGGTTGGAGAATTGATCAATTAGATCAAGGAACTAATAATGATGAATCAATACCAGCTCAAAAACCTTTTGAAACTACAGATTTAAATAACGATCAAAATGATAGTGATGAAGAAGATGATTTACCTTTCTAAGTTTTCTTTGTAAGTTCTTTATATCTGAAGCATGAGGTTAAATGATCATTTACAAGTCCAATAGCTTGAATGAAAGAGTAAATAACTATTGGACCAACAAATTTAAATCCTCTTTTTTTTAGATCTTTTGATATAATCCTTGACAATTTTGTTTGTGTTGGAACTTCTTTTTGATATTTAAACTTATTTTGAATGGGTTTTCCATTAACAAATCTCCATATATATTTGGAAAAGCTTTTTTCCTTTTGTTGAATTTTAATAAACGCTTTAGCATTTAAAATTGTTGATTCAATCTTTAATTTATTTTTAATAATATTTTTATTTTTTAGTAAAAGATTAATTTTATTTAAATCGTAGTTTGCAATCTTTTTAAAATCAAAACCTGAAAATGCTTTTTTTATATCTTCTCTTTTATTTATAATGATTTTCCAACTTAAACCTGTTTGAAAAGTTTCCAATACTAAAAACTCGAATAAACTATTTTCATTAAAATTTGGAGTACCCCATTCATTATCATGATAATTCAGATTTTTTTCATCATCTAAACACCAGGGGCAACGTTTTAAGGTCATTTTTAATATTTTTTGCCAAAAGAAAAAATAAAAATATTAATTAATTAAACCAAAGAGACCCTTGCAAATGAATTTACTTCTATACTTGGGGATATACTTTTAATATATGAATTAACAGAAATTTTATTTTCTTTAATGTAGGCTTGGTTTAATAAGGTATTGTCTTTAAAAAATCTTTTTAATTTTCCTTTGGCAATATTATCAAGCATAGATTCTGGTTTCCCTTCTTGACGTAATTGTTCTTTTGCAATTTCAATTTCTTTTTCAATAATTTTTTGATCTACATTATTTTCATCAAGGGAAATGGGATTCATTGCAGCTACTTGCATAGCAATATTTTTTGACAGTTCTTCTGATTGTTCAATTTTTTGAGATAATGAAACTAAACTAGCAATTTTATTTCCTGCATGAATATAATATCCTACATAATTATCATCAATTCTTTTAAATTTTTTCAATTCTATTTTTTCGCCAATTATACCAGTTTGTTCAGTAAGTTTATCATTCAAACTAATTCCATTAAAATTTGCATTTAGAAGAGAATCTAAACTTTTATGATTTAATGCTAAATCAGCTATTCCATTTGCTAATTTTATATAATCTTCATTTTTTGCAACAAAATCTGTTTCACAATTTAAAGAAATTATAATTCCAGAGCTATTATCATTATTTACTTTCGCAAGGACAACCCCTTCTCTAGATTCTCTATCAGCTCTATTTGCTGCAACTTTTTGACCTTTTTTTCTTAATAAATCTAGTGCTTTATCAAAATCTCCTTTTGATTCTACAAGAGCATTTTTACAGTCCATGATTCCAGCTCCAGTAGTTTGTCTTAGTTTATTAACTTCGGATGCAGTTATATTCATAATAAATTAACTTTTACTTATTTTCTTTCTTCGATTTCTTTTTTGCGTTTTTAGAAGTATCTTTTTTTTCTGCATTATCATTTTCATTGGATTCAGATTTCATTTTTTTTAAATCAGAGTTATCTACTTCATTTTTTTCTTTATTTCTTTCATCAAGACCTTCAGATATAGAAGAAGTTATTATTTCTAAAATTTTTTTAATTGATTTTGAAGCATCATCGTTAGAAGGTATAACGTAATTAATTTCTTTTGGATCAGAGTTCGTGTCAACCATTGCGAAAATGGGAATTTTTAGTTTTTTAGCTTCTCTAACAGCAATATTTTCTCTAGTTGTATCAACAATAAAAATTGCCCCAGGAAGTCTTGTCATATCAGATATTGATCCTAAATTTTTTTCTAATTTATTTCTTGCTCTATCAATTTGTAGTTTTTCTTTTTTTGATAAAGTTTCAAATGTTCCGTCATTTTTCATTCTATCAATAGAAGTCATTTTTTTAACAGCTTTTCTTATTGTTACAAAATTTGTTAACATACCTCCAGGCCATCTTTCAGTAATATAGGGCATATTTATTGATTTAGCTTTTTCTGCGACTATATCTTTTGCTTGTTTTTTAGTGGCAACAAAAAGAATTTTTCTTCCTGAAATAGCAAGTTTTTTTAAAGCTAATTTTGCTTCATCAATTTTTGCAGCAGTTTTATATAAATTTATAATATGTATTCCATTACGTTCCATATATATATATGGAGCCATACTAGGATTCCATTTTCTAGTAAGATGTCCAAAATGAACACCTGCTTTTAGTAAATTATTTACGTCTGTTTTTGTCATTTCTTTTTAGTTTACGTTCTTAAAATTTTTAGCAACATATTTAAAATATGTTTAGATGCTAAACTAATATCCGTCATTACGGTTTAAGCAAAAATTTATTATCTCTTTGAAAATTGAAACTTTTTTCTTGCTTTTTTCTGACCAAATTTTTTTCTTTCAACCATTCTAGGATCTCTTGTAAGAAGGCCTTCTGTTTTTAATACCGGTCTATGTTCATCATTAATCTTACATAAAGCTCTCGATATTCCTAATCTTATTGCCTCGGCTTGACCATTAGTGCCACCACCTTTTACAATTATTTTAATATCATAAGTTTTTTCAGTGTTGGTTAAAATAAAAGGTTGTGATATCTTATATTGGAGAGATGGGGTTGAAAAATAATTATTAAATTTTTTATTATTAACTAATATTGCACCTTTTCCTTTATCTATATAAATTCTAGCTACGGATTTTTTTCTTCTACCTATAGTATGAATAGTTTCCATTATAAAAGATCTTTAATATTAATGTTTTTTGGTTTAAGAGATTCATGTTTATGTTCATTTCCCTCATAAACTTTTAGGTTTCTAAATATAGAAGCTCCTAGCTTGTTTTTTGGAAGCATTCCTTTAATAGAATTTTCAACTAATTTAGTTTTATTTTTTGTGTGAATTTGGGTTGGGTTTTGTGTTTTTTGACCTCCTGGATATCCTGAGTGTCTTATGTATTGTTTTTGATCCCATTTTTTACCAGTAAGTAATATTTTACTAGCATTAATTACTATAACATTGTCTCCACAATCAACATGAGGAGTGAAATTAGTTTTATATTTACCTCTAAGAAATTTAGCTATTATACTACATGCTCTTCCTAAAGCAATCTCATTAACATCGATAACAACCCAATTTTTGTTAACAGTTTTTTTATTTGCAGATAAAGTTTTATAACTCGTTGTATCCAAGGTTTTATTTTTTTCCCTTAATAAGGGGCTGCAAATGTACAATTATATCTTAAAAAAAAAAATCCCCATTATTTATATTTAAATTCTTTATTTTATTGGCTAATGAGCTTCCAACCAATTATTTCCTATACCAATTTCAACTATTAAAGGAATATCTAATTTGTATGCATTCTCCATTTCTTTTTTTACCATGGATTTTAAGAATTTTAATTCTTTTTTTTTGACATCAAAAACTAATTCATCATGAACTTGAAGCAGCATTTTAGATTGTAATTTTTCTTTTTCAATGATATTTTGAATATTAATCATTGCCAATTTTATAATATCAGCTGCACTACCTTGAATTGGAGCATTTACAGCATTTCTCTCAGAAGCACTTCTAACAATAGCGTTTTGAGAATTAATGTTTCTAAGATATCTTCTTCTACCTAAAATAGTTTCTACATAACCATTATCTCTTGCAAAGTTTATTTGATTATTTATATAATTATTTAATTTAGGATATGAAGAATAGTAAAGTTCTATCAATTTTTTGGCTTCAGTTCTATTGAGATCTGTTTGTTGACTTAAACCAAATGCAGATACGCCATATATAATACCAAAATTAACAGTTTTAGCATTATTTCTTTGTTCACTTGTTACATCATTAATATTAACATTATATACTTTAGAAGCTGTTGATTTATGAATATCTTCATTATTATTAAAAGCTTTTATCATACTTTCATCTTTACTCAACGCGGCAATTATACGTAGTTCAATTTGAGAGTAATCTGCAGCCATTAAATAATAGTTACTATTTTTTGGAACAAAAGCTTCTCTTATTTTTTTACCTCTTTTTGTTCTAATTGGAATGTTTTGAAGGTTAGGTTTGTTACTACTAAGTCTTCCTGTAACTGCTACCGCTTGATTATATTCAGTGTGGATTCTTTTTGTTAAAGGATTTATTTCTTCAGGTAATGCATTTATATATGTATTTTGAAGTTTTTCAAGAGATCTCCAATCTAATATTAAAGAAACGACAGGATTTTCTTTTGATAAAGTTACTAATGTTTCTTCAGAAGTAGAATATTGACCAGTTTTAGTTTTTTTTGGTTTATCAGTTAATTTTAATTTTTCAAAAAGAATATTACCAAGTTGTTTTGGAGATGAAATATTAAATTCTTCACCCGATTTTTTAAAAATTTCTAATTTAATATTTTCTAAATCATGTTTAATTTCTTCAGATTGATTTTTTAAACAATCAACATCAATATTTATACCTTGAATTTCCATTTTAGTTAAAACATCTAAAAGAGGTAGTTCTATTTTCTTATATAAGTCTAGAGACTCCTGTTCTTTAAGCTCATTTTCAAAATGTAATTTTAATTGAAGAGTTATATCAGCATCTTCAACTGAATATTCAGTTTGGTCTGAAATATTTAAATCTTTCAAAAATTTTTGATTTTTCCCTTTTGGTCCGATAAATTCTTCAATTGATTTAGTTGAGTAGTTTAAATATGTTTCGGATAATATATTTAAATTATGCCTCATATCGGGATTAATAATATAATGAGCTATCATAGTATCAAAAAAAGGACCTTTTACAGTTATATTATAATTGTTTAAAACTTTTAAATCATATTTTAGGTTATGACCAACTTTTTCAATGTTAATATTTTCAAAAAAAGGAATAAAATAACTTAATACCTTTTCAGCTTCCTTTTTATTATCAGGAATAATTAAATAATATCCTTTATTTTTTGACCATGAAAATGCGATGCCAATTAATTTGGCTTCAAGAGCTCTAATTGAATCAGTTTCAGTATCAAAACTTACAGTTTTTTGTTTAAGTAATTCTTCAATTAATAAACTATATCCTAATTGAGTATTTACATACTGATAAAATTGATCATTTTTTGACTTATGATTATTTTTTTTATTGTCATTAATTCCTATTCCCGGTTGATTAAAAAGATCGAATTGTTTTCCGGTATTTTTTTCTTCTATATTAGAAATTTTTTTTGATTCAGGATTAAGGTTATTTGCAAATATTTTTTTTAGGTTTTCTAATAGTCGTCTAAACTCTAATTCATTAAAAATTTTTTCTATTTCTTCTATATTAGGTTTTTCCATTTTAAATTCAGCAGGATTAAAATCTACTGGAACATCAAGAATGATCTTTGCTAATTCTTTGGAAAGAATACCTAATTCTTTATTTGCTTCAATTTTTTCTTTTATTTTCCCTTTTAAATCATTGGTGTTTTCTAAAAGGGTTTCCATTGAGCCATATTCTTTAATAAATTTTTTGGCTGTTTTGTCTCCAACACCTGGTAAACCAGGAATATTATCTACCGAGTCACCCATCATTCCCAAATAGTCAATAACTTGATTTGGAGTTTCAATTTCAAATTTTTTTTTAACTTCTGGAATTCCCCATATTTCAATTTCGTTTCCTAATCTCGCAGGACGATATATAAAAATATTTTCAGATACTAATTGAGCAAAATCTTTATCTGGGGTAACCATAAAAATTTTATATCCTTTTTTTTCAGCTTTTTTAGCAAGAGTTCCTATTATATCATCAGCTTCATAACCTTCCATTTCAATTACAGGAATATGCATTGCCTTTAAAATATTTTGGATATATGGCACAGCTATTTTAATTGCTTCAGGTGTTTCTAGACGATTTGATTTATATTCTTCATAGATTTCTTTTCTTGATTTAGAACCTCCTTTATCAAAACAAACTGCTAAATTTTGAGGTTTTTCTCTTTTTATAACATCAAAAAGGGAATTTGTAAAACCCATTATAGCAGATGTATCCATACCCTTTGAGTTAATTCTAGGGTTTTTTATAAAGGCATAGTAGCCTCTAAAAATTAAGGCATAAGCATCTATTAAATAAAGAGTTTTTGATTGAGGCATTAATTTATTTAAATTAATTTTTAATAGTTTTATTTTTGTTTGGAATTTAATCAAATTACTTGTAAACTTTTAAATCTTTTAATGAAATTTTATTTATGCAGTTTGATGATTTATATTTTATGAAACAGGCTTTATTAGAAGCTGAAAAATCTTTAGAAAAGAATGAAGTTCCTGTTGGAGCTGTAATTGTTGTTAATCAAAAAATAATTGGTAGAGGTCATAATTTAATTGAAAATTTAGAAGATGTAACTGCTCATGCAGAGATGCAAGCTATAACTGCAGCTTCAAATTTTTTAAATGGAAAGTTTTTAGACGAATGTACTTTATATGTTACATTGGAACCCTGTACAATGTGTGGGGGTGCACTTTATTGGGCTAGAATATCTAGAGTTGTAATAGGAGCAATGGATTTTAAAAGAGGATACTCAAGTTTAGGTATTAAACTTCATCCGAAAACTAAAGTTTCTAATGGAATTTTAGCTGAAGAGTCTGAAAGATTGTTGCAAGAATTTTTTTTAAAAAAGCGTAAAAAAAAATAGCAATTATAAATTTCTATAATTGCTATTTAATTTTGATAATGTAAATTTTATAGTAGGGAGATTTGAGAAGCTTGCTTCCCTTTATTTCCTTCTTCTTCTACATATTCAACTTTATCTCCCTCTTTAATTTTTAAATCATTAAGGGATGAAACGTGAACGAAAATATCTTCTTGAGATTCGTCGTTGGTAATGAATCCATAACCTTTGGCTTCATTAAAAAATTTAACTGTTCCGGTCATTATTATTTATTATATTGTTAATTGCAATAAAGGTATTGATAAGTTTTAATTAAATACTTAATTATTTAATTTTTCTTTTACTTTTATTATATCTTAAATTTTTTTTAATTTTTTTTATATTTTCTTCAGTCAATGTGTAATCTTTTAATTTTTTTCCATTCCATCTGTTATATAAAAAAAGAGGCATAAAAATAAAAACTGATATTAAAACTGAAAAGCCAATAATTTTATCTCCAATTTCTGATTTAAAATATCCTTTATAATAAAAACCAATTATTATAGATAATACTTGTAGTATAAAAAAAAATTTAAGAAATTTTTTCAATTTTATTTTTTTGATTTTAATGATAATGATAGCTCATCTAGTTGTTTAGAATCTATTTTTGAAGGAGCATCTAACATTACATCTCTTCCATTATTATTTTTTGGAAAAGCAATAAACTCTCTAATTGTTTCTTTTCCTTTTAGGATTGCAACAAGTCGATCCAAACCAAATGCTATTCCTCCATGGGGAGGTGCTCCATATTTAAAAGAGTTCATTAAAAACCCAAATTGGTTTTTAGCTTCTTTATCTGAAAACCCAAGAACTTTAAACACCTTTTGTTGAAGCTTTGTGTCATGAATTCTTATTGATCCTCCACCAATTTCATTTCCATTAATAACTAAATCATACGCATTTGCTTTAACTTTCTCAGGATTAGTGTCTAAAAGTTTAATATGATCATTTTTTGGAGAAGTAAATGGGTGATGCATAGCATTATATTTTTTTAATTCATCATCCCAATAAAGAAGAGGAAAATCAGTTATCCAAACTGGTGCAAACTCTTCAGGGTTTCTTAATCCTAAATCATCTCCCATTTTTAATCTTAAATTACCAATTTGAATTCTACAATCTTTTTTTTCACCTGAAATAATCAATATTAAGTCTCCAGGTTTGGAATCACATTTTTTAATCCATTTTTTTATTTCAGATAAATTGAAAAATTTATCAACTGATGATTTTATGTTATTTTCAGATTCATATTTGACCCAGATTAATCCATTTGCTCCAATTTGAGGTTTTTTAACCCAATCGGTTAAAGTATCAATTTGTTTTCTAGAATAAGAGGCCGCATTTGGAACAGAAATAGCAAGAATTAATTCCTCTTTATCAAATAAATTAAACCCTTTATTTTTTGCTAAAGAATTTAACTCATGTATTTTCATTTCAAATCTAATATCAGGTTTATCAGTTCCATAATTTAAAATGGCTTCTTCATATTTAATTCTAGGAAAAGAATTAACAGTTTTATTATTAATTTCTTTAATTAGATAAATAATTAAAGATTCAAATTGATTTAAAATGTCATCTTGAGTTACATATGACATTTCACAATCTATTTGAGTAAATTCTGGTTGTCTATCAGCTCTAAGATCTTCATCTCTAAAGCATTTTACAATCTGAAAGTATTTATCTATACCTCCTACCATTAATAGTTGTTTAAAAGTTTGAGGTGATTGAGGTAAAGCATAAAATTCTTTAGGATTCATTCTAGATGGAACTATAAAATCTCGTGCTCCTTCAGGAGTAGATTTTATTAGACAAGGAGTTTCAATATCAATAAATCCTACATTTGATAGAAAGTTTCTAACTTTCATGGTTACTTTATGTCTAAAAATTAAATTATTTTTAACGGGATTTCTTCTAAGATCAAGGTATCTGTATTTCATTCTGAGCTCATTTCCACCGTCTGTTTTTTCTTCTATAGTAAAAGGAGGTGTTTCAGATTTATTTAAAATATTAAGTTTTTCAACAAAAATTTCAATGGAGCCAGTTTGAATTTGAGGGTTTTTGGATTCTCGCTCTAAAACAATTCCGTTAATTTGAATAACATATTCTCTATTAATTTGTTTTGCTTTTTCATAAACTTCTTTCGATGTTCTTTCATTATCAAAGACAAGTTGAGTTATGCCATAACGATCTCTTATGTCAATCCAAATTATAAAACCTTTATTTCTTATTTTTTGAGCCCATCCAGATAGAGTTACTTTATCTCCTTTCTGATTTAATGAAAGTTCACCACAGTTATGAGTTCTATACATAGTTAAGACAAAAATAGAAAACTTAGATAATCTACAGCTAATTTATTTTATTATAAAAGTTTTTTAAATTGAAATTTTATATTTTCAACGATAAGAAATGTAGAGGGAACAATTATTAAAGTTAAAAATGTTGCAAAACTTAATCCAAAAATAACAGTCCAAGCTAGAGGCCCCCAGAACATTACATTATCTCCACCAATATAAATATTCGAATCCCATTCAGTAAATAATGAGAAAAAATCAATATTTAATCCAATAGATAAAGGAATTAATCCTAAAATAGTTGTAATAGCAGTTAAAATAACAGGTCTTAATCTAGCAGATCCACTATCAATAATTACATTTATTAAATCTTTTTTTGGTAAGCTTTCTTCTCTTTTAATTGATAATTCTTCCTTTTTTATGTCTATAAGAAGTTGAGTATAATCTAAGAGAACAACACCATTATTTACAACTATTCCAGAAAGGGAAATAATTCCCATCATTGTCATCAGAATTACAAAAGGCATTTTAAAAATAATTAACCCAAACAAAACACCTGTAAAGCTTAAAAAAATCGACAACAATATAATAAGAGGTTTTGATATAGAATTAAATTGAAAAACTAATAGAATTAAGATTAAACCTAACGCAGAGAGTAATGCTTTAGATAAAAATTTCATATTTTTTTCTTGCTCTTCTATTTCTCCTGAAAATCTATATTCAATATTTTTCGGTAAGGAAAAATTGTTTAAAGATTTTTTGACTTTGCTAACCACATCATTAGCATTATAACCTGCCAAAACAGAAGAATATAATGTCACGACTCTTTGCATTTTTCTGTGCTTTATAGCGCTAAAAGAAGCTAAATTTTCTTTTGAGACTAATGCTGAAACAGGAATTTCTTTAATTTTTCCAGAAGATTGATCTCTAAAAATTATATTTTGATTAAATAAGGCATTATTATCATACCTATAATTTTTATTAAATCTAACATTTATGTCATAATCTTCTCCATTTTTTCTATAGACACCTGCTTTAGATCCG
>CAYUZY010000011.1:0-13518 GCA_964448645.1 uncultured Flavobacteriaceae bacterium | reverse complement strand
AATAATGAGGTTCTTAAAACTTGTCCAATTTGGGAAGCAGAAATGCCAAGCTCACCAGCTTTCTTTCTATCAACAATTAATTTTAATCCAGGTTTATTTTTATTTACATCTATTTTTAATTCTTCAACACCATTAATATTTTCTTTATTAAGAAAATCTTTCATTTTTTTTGCGGTATTAATTAACCTTAGATAATCATTCCCTGTTATTTCAATGGTTATAGGATAACCAGCAGGAGGACCTTTAGCATCTTTTTCTACTGACAGAGAAACCCCTGGAAATTTGCCGATTAATTGTTTTTGGATTTCCATTCTTAGTTCCTCACTGGATATACCATTTCTGAATTTATATTCTTTCATGCTAAGGGTAATCTTTGCTTTATTAGGCATTTCATTAGTATTTCCATTATCTGTTTCAGGATTACCAGCCCCTTCACCTACTTGAGAAACATTTGACTCAACAAGGAAATTAACTTTTCCATCACTAAACTTTGGTCTTTCAATTACTTTGAAAACTTCTTTTTCAATTTTTTTAGCAGTTAAATTTGTTTTATTTATTGCAGTTCCTTCTGGATACTCCATATATATCATAATTTGAAGAGGATCATTATTTGGAAAAAATTCAATTTTTGGAGGGAAAAGAACAAATAAAATCAACGATAGAAACAAAAGTAAAAAGGTGCTTAATAAAAAAACATATGGCTTTATTCCATTTAAAGCGAATTTTAAAAATTTCCTATAATTTTCTTCTAGCCAAACAAGAAAGGTTTTTTGAAATTTTAGAGCTAATTTTTTTATTAAAAATTTGTATATCCAAAACAATAATGAAATTAAAAGCATAAGCGAACCTAAACCTCTTAGTTTTCCAGGACTAAAAATTAAGATAATTCCAATTAAACCTAAAATTAAAGTCAACTTCCAAAGTTTTTTTAACCCTATTTCTCTTTCACTAGTTTCCATGAATTGAGATACTAGCATTGAATTAAAAAAGATTGCAACAATTAATGAGGACCCTAAAACTACTGAAAGAGTAATTGGGAAATAAATCATGAATTCGCCCATTAATCCAGGCCAAGCTCCTAAAGGTATAAATGCTGCAATAGTAGTAGCTGTTGATACTATAATAGGAAAAGCTATTTCACCTATTCCTTTTTTTGCCGCTTCGATTCTATTTAAACCCTCTTTTTCCATTAAACGATAAACATTTTCTACAACTACGATTCCATTATCAACAAGCATTCCAAGACCCATAACCAACCCAAAAAGAACCATTGTATTCATTGTATACCCCATAAAAGACATTATCATAAATGACATAAACATGGACATAGGAATTGCAAAACCAACAAATAAGGAATTTCTAAATCCTAAAAAAAACATTAATACTGATACAACTAGAATTACTCCAAAAATTATATTATTAACTAGGTCACTAACTTGATTTAAGGTAATATTTGACTGATCATTTGTAATTGTTATTTTAAGATTATTAGGTAGATTAAGTTTTTTAGAATTATCTATAATTTTTTTAATCTCATTAGAAGCAATAATTAAATTTTTCCCACCTCTTTTTACAACGTCTAGTAGTATAGTTTTTTTTCCAAAAGATCTTGCATAAGATGTCTTTTCTTTTTCTTTAAATGAAATATCAGATATTTCATTAAGATATACAGGTCCTTTATCAGTCTTAACTACAATATTATTCAATTCAAGAGGGTCATTTATTTCCCCAATTAATCTGACATTTCTTCTTTGGTTATTTGAAATAATATTTCCAGCTGAAATTGTAGAATTTTCTTTATTAATAGAATCAATTATATCATTAAATGAAACCTTTGAAGCAGTCATTTTATATATATCAACAGCTACCTCTACTTCAAAGGGTTGAATTCCTCTAATATTTACCTCTTTAACTTGAGAAAGTTGTTCAATTTTATTTTCTAGTATTTCTGCATAATCTTTCATTTTTTCTACTGGATAATCTCCAATTAAGCTAATATTTAACATGGGTCTTAATTCTGAAAAATCAAGCTCAAAAACACTAGGTTCAATTTTTGCATTATTAAAAACTGGCCAATCTGCACTTGTTGTAACTCCATCAACAAGATCTTTCGTTTTTTGTTTTGCATCTTCAATAGAAATATTTTCATCAAACTCAACATCAATAATGGAAAAGTCTTCGGAGGAAGTAGATTTAATTTCAACTAAATTTTTAACACTTTTTAAAGCATCTTCTAAGGGTACAGTTATTAATCTTTCTATATCTTCAGCTGTATTACCTGGGTAAACAGTACTTACAAAAATTTTAGTATCATTAATTTCTGGAAAACTTTCTCTAGGCATAGAAAAGTAAGAGGAAATCCCAAGAATTAAAAAAAGAGACATAATAACATAAACTACGGTCTTGTTATTTATTGCCCAATTTGAAATATTAAAATTTCTATAATTGTTTTTCTTCATTACTTTTAATTAATATTTTTAACTTTTTGATTATCATCAACTATCATGGATCCTTCATCAATGATTAAATCATCAACTTTTATTCCATTTAAAACTTCTGTTTTTTCATTTGAGCTTTTACCTAATTCAATAAAAACTTTTTTTGTTTTATAAATAGAATTTTCATCTGTTTTGAAAAGTTTAAAAATATAGGGTTGACCTTTTGCATTTTCATTAATTATTTTAGTTGGAATCATTATTGCATTTTTATTATAATAATCCGTAATTAATATTTTAGCAGCTAGGTTTGGTTTAATTATATTATTACTATTATTTAAAGGGGCCTCTATTCTAAATGTTCTATTGTTAGGGTTGATGTAATTTCCGGTTTGACTTATTTTAGTTTTTTGAGATGAATTAAGTACTGGAATTTGAACAATTGCTTCACTTCCTTTTTTAATATTTGGCAAGTAATTTTCTGGAACTAAAGCTTCAACATACATTTCATCTAAATTTATTATTCTTAAAATTGAAGTTACATAAGGAGTTAAAATTTGCCCCTTTTTTCCTTTAATTTGATCTATAATGCCTTTAAAAGGTGCTATAATTTTTGTTTTTGATAATCTTTTTTTCATCTGATCAACCATTTTTTGTTGAGATTTATATTTAGCTTTTGATTCTAAATATTTCATTTCTGATCCAATTTTTTTATTCCATAATCTCTCAGTTTTTTCAAAGTTTGTTTTTGAAAGAGAAAATTGAATTTTTAATTGTTCTAATTCTTCATTTAAACCAGAATCATCAATAACAGCCAAAAGTTGACCTTTTTTTACTTGCTGACCTTCAGTCACATAAATTTCCTTTAATTCTCCAGATAATTCAGGGAATAAAATTAAATTCTGTCTGGTATTAATATTTGCTTGAATTTCAATTTTATGACTAAATCGTTCTGAGGAAATTTTAATACCAGTAACTAATGGGACTTTTTGGTTGTTAGTTATTTTGCCAATTGAAGAGTTAATTTTTTTTAAATCTTCATTTAACTCATCTATTTTATTAACAATTTTATTTTTTTCACTTTCTAAAAATTCAATTTTAGATTTTTCAAATTCTATTTTTTGCTCTTTTTCTTTTTTATAATCGCATCCATTATTAATAAAAAATAATAATAAAAGAGATAATATTTTTTTATTCATTTTCATTTTTTTTAGTTATTAATTAATGATTCAAGATTTATTTTTTTAACTATCATGTTTTGAATAGATTTTAAATAATTGTTCTGTGAATTATATAATTGAAGCTGAATTTGTCTTAATTCAAAACTAGTTATAATGCCTTCAAAATATTTGATTTGATTTTTATTTTCTATATTTTCAGCTAATGACAGATTTTCTTTATATGTAAAATAATTTTCTGCTGAAAGAGCATAATCATTATATGCAGCCTTCAATTTTAAGTCAATCTTTTCTTTAGTTTCTTCAAGATTTGTTTCAGCTTGTTCAAGAGATAATTTAGCTTTTTGAGTTTTTGCTGATCTTGCAAAGGAACTAAATATAGGCAGTTTTATACTCAACCCAAATACTGAGGATCCAAACCATTTTTGACTTTTGTCAGAAAAAGTAAACTCATCATTATTTCCAGTATAAAAACCATTAATAAAAGCAGATATTGATGGTAAATATTTTGATTGCTCAAGTCTGTATAATAATTTTTTTGAATCTACCTTGTTTTCGGCAATTCTAACATCTATATTCTTACTGATATCTGAGGATTTATTTATTTCATTTTTAATTTGAAAAAGACCATCATTTATAATCTCTTCTAGTGAATTGCTTAAAAGCAAAAGGTCTTCTGATGAATATCCTAATAATAGTTTTAACATTCCCAAGGTTATTCTTTCAATATTTTCGGAATATCGAAGT
This sequence comes from uncultured Flavobacteriaceae bacterium, assembly GCA_964448645.1. Classification (GTDB taxonomy): domain Bacteria; phylum Bacteroidota; class Bacteroidia; order Flavobacteriales; family Flavobacteriaceae. Next base: position 9,158 of record CAYUZY010000011.1, on the reverse strand, counting down.
TGAGAATTTACCTCAGATAATGTTAGTCTTATTTGCTCTACACTTTCTTCTTCATCAAATCCGTTTCTAAATAGCTCTGTAACCTCTATAAGATTTGATTCTAAACTAAGTTTATTTTTTTTTAAAAATTTAATGTTTTCTCTAGTTAGTAAAACTGAAGAATATGTTGAAACAATATTTTTTTTAACTTCTATAATTGTTTTTTCACGAAAATTTTTTGATTCTTTAAGAAATACTTTTATAGCTTGTAGACCAACTAAATATGATCCATCAAATATTAATTGATCCAATTTAAGACCAGCATTTATATTTTGTTTTGTGCCAAAGCTAACTTCAGCAAAATCTCCTTTATTCCCTCCAAAAAATTCAGCAGGAATTAAAGAAACAGGTTGTTCAATAAAATTTTGGTAGTCAACAGATGCTTTTATTTGAGGTAAACCTGTTGCTATTGTGTTCCATTTTTCTTTATAAGCTTTTTGAACTTCTAAATTTGCAGTTATTATATTTCGGTTATTTTTAATTCCAATTAATATGGCTTCATCTAAAGAAAGGGTTTCAATAGGATTTTTATCTTGACAAAATAAAATAAACGAAGAAATAAAGAAAATCACTAAAATTCTCATGAGCTATATTTTTGTTTATAATTTTTAAGAAGAGATAAACCTTTTTTTGTTGAAATTGCTCTTAAATGATATTCAAAAAAATCTGTAATTAATTCATCAATTTTGTATTTATCTAATGGGAAAAGATTTATATCTCTTATACCTCTTAGGCCATTAAAATAAATTCTGGTTATAAAGTTTATTCGAATTTCTTTTCTAAAAAGACGCATTTTTATGCCTTTTTTAAGACTTGCTTTAAACATTTTGTTAAAAATTTTAAATTCTTTTTCTTTTAATTCATGATATATTTCTGGATAATATTTTTGAAGTTGGTATTGAGGAGAAGTTGTTTCATTACTAAGATGTTGCAACAACTCTTTCTTTATAAGATAAACTTCCATTATAGGGTCTTTTGCAGTTTTTTTAATTTCAATGATGCTATTCATTACTTCAGTATATTTCATGCTAGTAGAGGCTCTAACCAACATTTCTTTATTTTCAAAATATTCATAAAGGGTTTTTTTTGAAATACCCATTTTTTTTGATATGTCATCCATTGTAATGCTTTTAAACCCTAGAGAGAGAAAAAGTTCTGTAGTAATTTTTATTATTTCTTTTTTCATAATAAGGTTGCGAAATTAAACAAATAAACTATATAAACCAAAAGAGTTTCCAAAGTTTTATTTATTTGATTATAATTCAAATTGGCTATTTTTACAAAAAAATGATGATTGATTTTTACAGAAAATCTTTTCTTGAATATTTAGATTCTCAAAATTTAACAAAGTCTAAATCTAATTTATATGAACCTATAAATTATTTATTAAATCTTAAAGGAAAGAGGTTTAGACCGATATTAACATTAATTTCTGCTGATTGCTTTGGAGGAGAAATAAAAGATTCTTTACCTGCAGCCCTTTCGGTTGAGCTTTTCCATAATTTCACTTTAATGCATGATGATATTATGGACTCAGCACCTTTAAGAAGAGGAAAAGCTACTGTACACGAGAAATGGAATATTAATGCGGCAATTTTATCAGGAGATGCAATGCTTATAAAATCATACGAGTTTCTACAGCATTATAAAAGTGAATTACACATATTGCTTTTTGAATTATTAAATAAAACTGCTCTCGAAGTCTGTGAAGGACAACAATTGGATATAAATTTTGAAACTAATGAAAAAGTTACTTTAGAGGATTATATTAAAATGATAAAATTAAAAACAGCGGTTTTAATTGCATGTTCTCTAAAGATGGGTGCAATTACAGCTGGGGCATCAAAAATTGATTCTCAATTAATTTATGATTTTGGAATTATTATAGGATTAGCATTTCAAATTAAAGATGATTTTTTAGATGTTTATGGAGATGTAAAATCTTTTGGAAAAAAAATAGGAGGAGATATCTTAGAAAATAAAAAAACCATATTATTTCATAATGCTTATTCAAAGACTTCAAACCAGAATAAAGCTCTTTTAAAAAAATATTTTTCTGGTTCGTATCATGGAAATAATAACAATAAGATTAATGATGTAAAAAGAATTTATACTGATTCTGGAGCAAAGTTAGAAACAAAGGTTTTGATAAAAGAATATTTAGAGCAAGCAAAGAAAAAAATTAATGAGATTTCAATTTTAAAGGGAAAGAAAAAGATATTAATAGATTTCGTAGATAACTATATTTCTTTTTAAGATTTAAATAAATTCTTTAATAAGGCTTTTATAAACAAAATTTTAATAGACCATGGAAAGGAATACATTATTTTCAATTCATCTAAAAAATTTGTTGTTTCATCTAAAAACTTAAATACTTTATTTGGGGTATTATTTTTAAATAAACTTGAGAAAATTTCGTGACCTAAATGATTATAATTGAATAATACATCTATTAAAACTAAATCATAAAAATTAAATCTGGATTTGCTATTGAACTTTTTTAAGTTATTTTCTTTTTTAAGAAAATCAATTAATAATTCAGTTTTGTTTATAATATTTTTAAAAGTATAACCAGAACTAGCTTTAGTCCAACCTCCAGCTGTACCAATAAATAAAAGTCTTGAATCATTATGTTTTTCAAAAGGGTAACAAGTCATTGGGATAACGCCTTCTTCTTTTTCAATAATTTCATAGGAATTTATTCCTTTATTATTAAGATATGTTTTTAAAACTTTTTCATATTCAGGTTTTTTTAAAATTAACTTAGAAAACAAAGTAAATTCAACTAATGCTTCATTAGATTTAAAAGGTAGTATGTACATAAATCTAGTATCAGTTGTTTGATTTATACTAAAATCCATTAATGTAGTTTCATTTTCATTAAAGAAAGGTTTTTTAGTTTTAATAAACCATCCTTCAAAATGTTGTTTTAAATAAGGGAATGAAGAGTCTTTTAATTTATTTTTTTCTAGAATACTAGAAAAAACATATTTACCAATATATTCTTTGGATTTAGTTTGAACAATAACTTCATTTTTTTTATTTATAATTTTTTTTACTTCAAGGTTTACAATTTGTATTTGTTTACTTAATTTGATTTTGCCAAACAATTTTTTGTAAAAATCATTTGATCTAATTGTTTTATAAACAAAAGGTTCTAAATTAAATTTTAGATTAGTATTTGAGGATTTAAATTTAGCAATGGACCATGATTTAGATACTAAGTCATCAAATTTTCCATTTTTTTCTTCCCAAAAACTCCAAGTTCTATCATTTAAATTTTTGTTTTCTTTTTCAATTAGTAAAATTTTTTTATTTGAAAAGTATTTATCATTTAACATTGAACTTGCAAGAATCAATCCTGAAGCACCTCCTCCACAAATTATATAGTCATAAATATTTTTATCCATAAGAAGAAATCAAAAGTAATTTAATTTTTTAAAGTTTAAATATTTAAATTCATTCTAAATGTTTTTAGAACTAAATTTGGCATCAATAAAAATTCATGGATCAGATTTTAGATTTTTTTGAATCTCTTAACCCTATAAAAGCAGCTTTTATAGCAACTTTATTTACTTGGGGATTAACAGCCCTTGGAGCCTCTTTAGTTTTTTTTGTTAAAACTATGAACAGAACATTTTTAGATGCGATGCTTGGTTTTACTGGAGGAGTTATGGTTGCTGCAAGCTTTTGGAGTTTATTGGCTCCTGGTATTGAAATGAGCGAGGGAGAAGGGTTTGTAAAGGTAATTCCTGCTGCAGTTGGTTTTGGTTTAGGTGCAATTTTTATTTTTGCATTAGATAAAGTTTTACCTCATATTCATATTAATTTTAAAGAAAGTGAGGGTATAAAAACACCATGGCATCGAACAACTCTTTTAGTTTTAGCGATTACTTTACATAATATCCCAGAAGGTTTGGCTGTGGGTGTTTTATTTGGAGGGGTAGCTGCTGGAATACCTGAAGCATCATTATCAGGGGCAGTTGCTTTGGCTTTAGGAATTGGAATTCAAAATTTTCCTGAGGGGATAGCTGTTTCTATGCCAATGAGAAGACAAGGAGCTTCAAGATTTAAGAGTTTTTGGTATGGACAAATGTCAGCTATTGTTGAGCCTGTAGCTGCAGTTTTGGGAGCAGTAGCAGTAACATTTTTTACACCAATTCTTCCTTATGCTTTAGCATTTGCTGCTGGAGCTATGATATTTGTTGTTGTAGAGGAAGTGATTCCTGAAACTCAATTGGAAAATAATACTGATATAGCGACCTTAGGATTTATTCTTGGATTTATTGTTATGATGACCTTGGATGTGGCCCTAGGATAAACTTTATTCTTCAAAATTTTTCCAACCTTGAGCAACAAGTTTAATTTGTTCTCCTTTCAAATTAATCAGATTACAATTCATAGGATCATCGATAACATGTCCTATTACCGTTAATTGTTTACTGTCTTTAATTTTATTATAATCTTTTTGTTTAATTGTAAATAATAGTTCATAATCTTCACCCCCATTTAAAGCCGAAGTCAATGGATTTATTTTGAATTCTTCAGATATTTTAATTACTTCAGGATCAATTGGCAACTTTTCTTCATAAATTATAAAACCCTTTTTTGAAGCTTTTGCTAGGTGAATTATCTCTGAAGAGAGACCATCACTTATATCAATCATTGAGGTAGGAAGGATATTTATTTCTTTAAATAATTTTACAATATCTTTTCTTGCTTCTGGTTTAAGTTGCCTTCCTATAGAGTAAGAATATCCACTTAAATCAGGTTGAGATTTAGGATTAGTTTTAAAAACAGCCTTTTCTCTTTCTAAAACTTGTAATCCCATATATGCCCCACCCAGGTCACCACTAACAACTAATAAGTCATTAGATTTAGAACCAGATCTTGTTGTTATGTTATTTTTTTTTGATTCTCCAAAAGCTGTTATAGATATAATTAAACCTTTTGTGCTAGAGGAAGTATCACCGCCAACTAAATCAACTTTAAAATTTTTACATGCTAATTCAATTCCTGAGTATAATTCTTCTAAGGATTCAACTGTAAAATGATTGGAGGCAGCAATAGAAACAATAATTTGTTTAGCGTCTCCATTCATGGCATATATATCAGAAAGATTTACAATAACTGATTTATATCCAAGATGTTTTAATGGCATATAAGATAGATCAAAATGAACTCCCTCAATAAGAATGTCTGAGGTTATTAAACTTAGTTTAGATTTATAACTAATAACTGCTGAATCATCACCAATTCCAATAATACTTGATTTATTTTTAAGTTTAAAAGAGTTAGTTAAATGTTCTATTAGAGCAAATTCACCATAATCGGATAATGGAGTTTTGGGTGTATCTTTGTTTTCAAACATTTTATAAAATTAAGTCATTTAATTTTTATCAATTGAATTTGTTTTTATGAGAAAATTATTTTTTCTATTAGGGTTAGTTTATTTATTTAACTCTTGTTCAAAAAAAGATATTGATGAAGTCATTTCCATTTCAGATGATCTATCAGAACCTATAAAAAATATAGATGATGATAAAACTATTGAAGGAAAAAGTTATTGTGAAAATGGATTTGCAGGAATTTATCCTTGTAATGGATATGATTTGCTTTCTAGAATACCTATAGAATATTTTGAAAGTATTGAGGGAAACGATAGTTGGGGATGGACTGACTCTATAGATGGAAAGGAATATGCATTAATGGGATTAGATGATGGAACAGCTTTTGTAGACATTTCTAACCCTGAGATTCCTGTATATCTAGGAAAACTGCCATCTGCTACTGTAAATAGTTCTTGGAGGGATATAAAAGTTTATAAAGATTATGCGTTTATAGTTAGTGAGGCACCCGGTCATGGTTTGCAAGTTTTTGATTTAAGAAAATTAAGAAGTGTTAAAACTGAACAAATTTTTGCTTCTGATGTTAATTTAAACGCATTTGGTAATGCTCATAATATTGCAATAAATGAAGAGTCTGGTTATGCATATGTTTTAGGATCAAATTTATTTGATGGAGGCCCAGCTTTTATTGATATTAATTCTCCCTTAAATCCATCTATAGTTGGAGGGTATTCATTTTCATCATACACTCATGATGCACAAGTAGTCAAATATAATGGTCCAGATACAAGATTTAAAGGAAAAGAAATTTTATTTGGAAGTAATAGTATAGGAGGAGAAAATAATCAGATAATTATTCTAGATGTTTCTGATAAAAAAAACCCTGAATTGATTTCTTCAATTGAATATTCTAATTCAGGGTATACTCATCAAGGGTGGCTTAGTAATGATCATAAGTATTTTTTTTTAGGGGATGAGTTGGATGAATTAAATATTGGACACAGAACTAAAACAAGGGTTTTCGATATTCAAAATCTTGAAAACCCAATAATTCATAATATTTATTATGGTCAATTAACTTCAATTGATCATAATTTATATGTCAAGGAATCAAAGCTTTATATGGCAAACTATACTGCAGGCATGAGAGTTGTAGACATTAAAAATATTAATGATAAAGAATTGCAAGAAGAGGGTTTTTTTGACACATACCCTTCTGATAATTCAACAAATTTTTTTGGAGCTTGGAACGTTTATCCTTTTTTTTCAAGTGGTGTAATATTAATAAGTGATATTAATTCGGGTCTTTTTATAGTTAAATCTTCTAATGATTTATGAATAATTTTAAAACACTTTTTATTTTGGTTTTTTTAATTAATTGTTCAAAGAACTTTGAAACAAATTTACCAGTTAAATTTTCTTTCAATTCTCAATTTAGAACTATTGATACTTATGGAGGTTCAAATGAGGATATTGCTCATTCAATAATAAAAACTTATGACGGTGGTTTTGCAGTTATAGGTAACACAAAAAGTAATGATAATGATTTAAATTTTAGGACTAAAAATGATAGTGATATTTTATTTTTAAAATTTAAATCTGACTTAAAATTAGATTATATAAAAACTTATGGAGGAAGTGATGATGACAGGGGCTATGATTTAGTTCAACTAGCTGACCAAGGATTTATTCTATTAGGTTATAGTAAAAGTTCTGATGGTGATGTTTCTTTAAATAAAGGGCAGCATGATAATTGGATAATAAGAATTGATAAAAAAGGAGAAATAATCTGGGAAAAGAGTTTTGGTTTTTCAGGTCATGATCATGCTTATAATATTATTCCAACTTTAGATGGAGGATTTTTTTTTAATGGATTTTTGGATGTAACAGCATCTAATGGTTTAGGTATGGATGATAAAAAAAATATAACTTATAAAAAACATGGTGTTGGTGAATTTTGGTGTCATAAAATAGATAAAAATGGAAATTTACGATGGAGAAAATATTTTGGAGGAACTAATAATGATAGATCATATGATGCAATTCAAACTTCAGATGGAGATTTCATTGTTATAGGTACATCAGAAAGCAATGATTTTGAAATATCTAATTCAAAAGGAAGTTATGATATGTGGGTTATAAAATTAGACAATAATGGTAATCTTCTTTGGGAAAAATCATTTGGAGGAAAAGGATATGATGGAGGGCAAGCTGTAATAGAGAATTCTTATGGTAATGTTATGGTTTTAGGGCAAACCAACAGTTTTGATGGAGATATCACTAATCCTTTAGGGTCGTCAGATTTTTTTTTAGTTAATATGACTAAAAAAGGAGAAATTCTTAATATTGAAAATTTAGGGACTTCAAATTTTGATTCTGGAAAATCTATTATGGAATTAGATGATGGAAGTCTTTTCTTATTAGGACATACAACAGATATTTCTTTAGAAGGAAACATTGGCAGTAATATTTTATTAATTAAAACCCTTCCCAACGGAACTTTTGTTGAAAAACAAACAATAGGAGGGACAGGAACAGATATTGGGTATGATTTCACTCAACTTGTAGACGGTTCAGTAATTATAGTTGGTTCTAGTAATAGTGAAGATGGATTTTTTTCAAAAAATTACGGAAAAGAAGATGTTTTTATTGCTAAGTGGAATTGAAAAGCCTATTAAAAATAAACATTAACAAACAAATTAAGAAATAAAATATCTAGAAATGAATTATATTTGCATATAATTTAAACTGATGATAAAAGTTGCTAATTCTGCTAAAGACAAGGTTTATTCATTAATGAAAGATGAAGGATATGATCCTATTAATGATTATGTCAGAGTGGGAGTTAAAAGTGGAGGATGCTCAGGGTTATCATATGATCTTAATTTTGATAATAGTTATAATGTAGAGGATAAGGTATATGAAGACAATAACATTAAAATTATTGTCGATAAAAAGAGTTTGTTATACCTTATTGGAACAACTTTAGAATATTTTGGAGGTTTAAATGGTAAAGGGTTTGTTTTTAATAATCCAAATGCTCAAAGAACTTGTGGATGTGGAGAAAGTTTTTCTTTATAAAATTTTGATATGGCATATACTGAAGAAGAGTTAAAAAAAGAATTAGAAACTAAAGAGTATGAATATGGATTTTATACAGATATTGAGTCTGACACTTTTCCTAAAGGATTAAATGAAGATATTGTAAAAAAGATTTCTGAAAAAAAAGGAGAACCCAATTGGATGACTAAATGGAGGTTAAAATCATTTGAGGATTTTAAGAAAATGTCAGAACCTGAATGGGCTAATGTTAAATATAAAAAGCCTGATCTTCAATCTATTTCATATTATTCTGCTCCTAAAAAAAGAGATAAATATAAAAGCTTAGATGAAGTTGATCCAGAATTATTAAAAACTTTTAATAAACTGGGAATTTCTATAGATGAACAAAAAAAATTAGCTGGAGTTGCTTTAGACATTGTTGTTGATTCAGTTTCAGTAGCAACAACATTTAAAGATACTTTAGCAAAAAAAGGAATAATTTTTTGTTCTATATCAGAAGCTATTAAAAAGCATCCAGATTTGGTTAAAAAATACATGGGAACTGTCGTGCCTCCAAAAGATAATTATTATGCAGCCTTAAATAGTGCTGTTTTTACGGATGGGTCTTTTTGTTACATTCCGAAAGGGGTAAAGTGTCCTATGGAGTTATCTACATATTTTAGGATTAATGAAGCAGGAACAGGTCAATTTGAAAGAACTTTAGTAATT
>CAYUZY010000010.1:0-29819 GCA_964448645.1 uncultured Flavobacteriaceae bacterium | reverse complement strand
TCACATAAAAAAAACTCAAAATATATTGGAATTGACATAGAAAATGACATGATTAAATTTGCTAAAAACAAGCAAAAAAATTTATCTATAAATAAAACAAAACTAGATTTTATAAATGACGATATTGTTACTTATGATTTTGAAAAATCTGACTTAATTGTATCTTATTTTACTATCCAATTTATTCATCCAAAACACAGACAAGAATTAATTAATAAAATTTTTGAATCATTAAATTGGGGTGGAGCTTTAATTTTATTTGAAAAAGTAAGGTATAATGATGCTAGATTTCAAGATATGATTACTACCCTTTATAATGATTATAAATTAGAAATGGGATATACTCATGAAGAAATACTTAATAAAACAAGAAGTTTAAAAGGTATTCTAGAACCTTTTTCTTCTAATGCTAATATTCAAATGTTAGAAAGGGCTGGCTTTAAAGACACATGTACAATAATGAAAAAACTTTGCTTTGAAGGGTTTCTAGCTATTAAATAATTTTATCCTTTATAAGTTTTATTTCTCTGCTCTCTTTTTTTAAAATACCTTGTTGTTAAATAAAAACATGATAGAAAGATAAGAGTTAAATAATAATAAAATAAATCTTGTTGAATATCTCCTTTTATCTTAAAATTATTATAAGCTAGCAATAAAGTAGCCCCCACGGTCCATACAAAAGTTGTATTATATTCTTTATAAATTATTTTTTTAATCTTAAATTCATTTTCATTAAATGTTTTATTAATTCCTCTAATTTTAGGAACCCATCGATTAACCTTAAAACAATAATCTTTATATCCTTCTTTAAATTTTGATTTCAAAAAATCTTCCTCAGCAATCACTATACTTTGATAAATAAAAATAAATAATGGTATTAATATAAAAACTGACAATAACGAATTTGAAAAAATACTTAATCCAATAATCATTAAAATATTTCCAACATACATTGGATTTCTACAATGAGAAAATAAACCATCAGTAACCAACCCTTCAGCATAAATTCTTCTTTTTCTTCCTCCTCTAATAACATAAACTAAACCAATTGTAACCATTCTAATTAATTGACCCAAAAGAGTAATAGAAATACCTATAATAGCAACAATTTTATAATTAATTACTATTGGAGAGGAAGGTATAAATAGAAATAAATAAAAAATTGGGAAAATGAAATTCCTGGTCCTAAAAAATAAATTTCCTATTTTAACCATATCTTTTTAATGGTGGCCAATTTATACCTTTTAATAAAAAGTAAAAAGTAATTTTATATTAATTTATCAATAGTTAAAATGAAATATCCTTTAATCTTAGTTTTATTATTAATTTTTAATTTATTGTCTTGTAATAACTCTAATCATAATAAGTTAAAAAATAATGTAATATCCTCTGGTCACCCATTAGCTTCTCTAGCAGGAAAAGAAATATTTGAAAAAGGTGGCAATGCAGCAGATGCAGCTATTGCAGCAGCTTTTGCATTATCTGTTGTTGAACCAAGCATGAGTGGTTTGGGAGGAAGACTTCAAGCGATATATAGAAATAAAAATGGATTTATTGGCGGTGTTGATGCCTCTACAGAAGTTCCTTTAAATTATAACAAATCAATAGACCATAAAAATTATGGTTACAAAACTATTGGTATACCAGGTGTAGTGGCAGGATTAATGAAACTTTATAAAGAACAAGGCTCTCTAACTTTAGAAACTATTATGGAGCCATCGATTAGATATGCTGAAAAAGGTTTCAAAATTTTACCGGGAGAATCATTAAGGCATAAATCCGAAATAAAAAAATTATTAGAATTTGAAGGAACAAAATTTCATTTTTTAAAAAATAACCTAAACAATTATAATTCAGGAGAAATTTTTATTCAAAAAGATTTAGCCATATTATTAAAGAGAATTTCCAAAAAAGGACATAAAGGTTTTTATGAAGGCGAAACTGCAAAATTAATTGTTAATGATATAAATAAAAATGGTGGATATCTTTCTCTAAAAGACCTAAAAAACTACAAAGCTTTTGATTCTAAAATTTTAATAGGAAAATTTAATAATTACAAAATTTATTCTTTATTTCTTCCTTCCTATGGTGCTTTAACGATTCAAATTCTACAAATAATGGATCAGTTTAAAGATTTAAATATTGAAGAAAGATGGTCTTTTTTAATAGGTAAATCAACAAAATTATCATACAATTATAGACACCTTCAAGAAAATAAAGATTCCTTAGTTAGGATACTTTCTTATAAAAAAGCTAAAAATGATGCTTTAATTTTATTAAACAATAATTTTTTCAAAGAAGAAAAGACTGAAATCTCTGAAATTTCAGCTGAAAAAATCGGACATACTACACACCTTACTACTGCGGATCGATTTGGAAATGTTGTATCATTAACTCAGACTATTGGTCCAAATATGGGGTCAAAAGTTGCAACAAAAGGTTTAGGTTTTTTATATGCTGTAACTTCTGGAAGTTACCTTGGGATGTATGAACCAGGAAAAAGAGTTCATTCTTTTATTTCACCTACTTTAATAGGAAATAGTAAAAAAATAATTTTAGCTCTTGGAGGAGCTGGGGGAAATAAAATTGTTACTGCTATTACTCAAGTTGCATCAAGATATTTTCAACAAAAGAAAAGTTTAAAAGACGCTTTATTTTATCCTAGGGTTTATCCTGATAGTGATACTTTATTAATAGAAGACCATTTAGAATTAAAGAATAAAAGGTTAAAAATAAACTCAAAATATTTGAATATAAAATTCATTAATGAAAAAGCTCGTTTTGGAAGAATTCATGCTGTAGCATTGGATACAATTAATAATTTATGGATTGGTGGAGCTGATCCGGACTGGGAAGGATCTGTAGAAATTTTAAAAAACTAATTTAAAGTTTATTGCTATACTAAAATTATATTGGCATATAGGTTACAAATATTGATTGAATTATAAATAATAAAATAAAAGGTATAACTAAGAAGCCCATTACATCCCTTGCTTGTATTTTTGTTCCAGCGCCCATAATAGGAATAATTAAAAGTAAATAAAATGGTTGTAACAAATTAGTTAAACTCTCTCCATAGGCAACTGAAAGTGAAGCTCTTGATATCATTGTTATTATATCTTCAGCAGGAAGATCATTCCCAATAACTTTTACTGCTTCAATTATACTAGGGCCAATAACGGCAAATTCACCTCCTCCAGAAGGAATAGCGAAATTAACAATACCTCCTATTAAAAAAGCAAAAAAAGGATAAGTATGAATATTGGAAATTTCTGCAAACTTTAAAGCTAGACTCTCTCCAAGACCTGTATATATCATTATACCCATAATACCAGCATAAAAAGGAAATTGAAATAAAATACTTGAGACATTACTACTAGCCCTTCTCATAGCTATGCCATATCTAAGAGGAGATTTGTGTAATATTAAACCCAGCATTAAAAAAATAAAAATCATGATATTTAAATTCAAGTCAAAACCTTTATTAATAAAATGGGAAAAAACATAGACTAGAGCAGGTATAAAAACTAATAACACTAATAAAAAACTGTTATTTAATTTATCAGATAAAGCCCAAAAAGGAAGCTTTTGAATATTTGCCTCTTTTTCAATAGTAATTTCTTTAACCGGTTGATCATCTAATAAATAATTTTTCATTTCACACGAATTATCTTCTTTCGGTTTTAAAAAAACCATTAATAAAGGAATAAAAATTATATAAAGAATTATGACGCTTAAATTTAAATAAGAACCTAATGTAATTGATGTTGGAATTGTAGATTCAAGTATTCCAGATTTTATTAAATAATTATTTTCCGTATTAAGAAGTAAAGGAATAGAACTAGATAGGCCTGTAACCCAACTTCCATTTGAAATATATGCACACGCAATTAAAAAGGGATAATTAATCCCCTTTACTCTTAATGCTAACTCTCGAGCTAAAACAGCTGCTATAACAATCCATCCCCAACTAACCATTGACACTAAAAGACCTAATAAAATAACTGTAAAATAAACTTGAGTTGGGGTCTTAATTAATCTTGATAGAGAATTAATTTTGTTTCTTATAAAAGGTGAAAGAGCAATGGTGTATCCCGTAACTATTAGTAATACCATCTGCATTCCGAACTCTAATAATAACCAGAACCCCTTATACCAAGAATCAATTATAATTAACCAAGAAGAACCTATGAAAAAAAAGGAAGATAGAGCTACTATTATGGTTAAAATTAATGCAAAAACAAAAGCATCTGGCATATTTTTTTTAAAAAAATCTGTAAAAAAAGCCCCTACTCTTGATAACATTTTAAAAAATTCATTTGTTAATATCCTGCAGCATTTCCATCTTTTCTTGATTCAGAAGCTCCATAAAAAACTTTATTTTTATAATCAAACTTAATAGCTTGATAACCTCCAAATGAACCTAAGTCATAACCTACTTTATGTCCATATTTAAGTAATTTTCTTATTGATCGATAATCAAATCCTGATTCTAAAAATACTTGACCTCCATCTAACATTTTTCCACCAGTAGGCTGTAAGTCAGAAGAATGTCTAATCCTAGGAGCATCTCCAGCTTCTTGTAGATTCATCTCAAAATCAATTAGATTAATAACTATTTGTGCATGACCTTGAGGTTGCATAGCTCCTCCCATTAAACCAAAACTTACCCAAGGTTTGCCGTTTTTTGTAATAAAAGCCGGTATAATTGTATGAAAAGGCCTTTTATTAGGTTCGTAAATATTAAAATGATCTTCTTCTAATGAAAATAACTCTCCTCTATCTTGAAGCATAAATCCTAATTTTGGCGGAACCATTCCCGATCCCATACCTCTATAATTACTTTGAATAAGTGAAATTATATTTCCTTGATTATCAGCAACAGTTAAATATATTGTATCTCCATTTTCTATATCTGCTGCTTCAACCTGCTTTGCAGCTTTTTTAGGGCTTATTTCTTTTCTTCTCTTTTTCGCATAATCTTTAGAGATTAAATAAGAAACTGGTATTTCATTAAAATCCATATCTGAATAATATTTTGCTCTATCTGCAAAAGCAATTTTTTTAGCCTCAATAAAATGATGAATATACTCTGCAGATCCAAATCCCATAGTTTTTAGATCATAACCTTCCATTATATTTAATATTTGTAATGCAGCTATACCCTGACCATTAGGAGGCAATTCCCATACATCATAACCTCTATAATTTACTGAAACAGGTTCTGTCCAATTTGATTTATGACTTCTTAAATCATCTTCAGTTAAAAATCCACCTTGATTTTGTATAAAGTTTGATATAGAATTAGCTATGGTTCCCTTATAAAAACCATTTCTTCCTTTCTCAGCAATTACTTTTAATGTAGAAGCTAAATAAGGATTTTTAAAAATTTCTCCCTTTTTAGGAGTACTTCCATTATTCATATAAGTAGAAGAAAAATTCGGATAATCTTTAAATCTTTTAGAAGCTAAATCCATATAATATGCAACTAATTCAGTCATAGGAAATCCATTTTCTGCGTAATCAATTGTTGGTTTTAATATATCCTTCATTTTTAATTTGCCAAACTTATCGTGAAGAGAAAACCATCCATCAACACAACCAGGAACAGAAACTGGAAGTGGCCCATACGCTGGAATAGATTTATAATTATTTTCTTTAAAATATTTTAAGGTTAATTTTTTTGGAGATCTTCCACTAGCATTTAACCCATATAATTTATTTTCTTTAGCACTCCAAACAATTGCAAATAAATCTCCTCCTATACCATTACCTGTCGGCTCCATAAGTCCTAATGCTGCATTCGCTCCTATAGCTGCATCAATCGCATTTCCTCCCTTTTTTAAAATATCAAGTCCTATTTGTGTAGCTAAGGGATGGCTTGTAGCTACCATTCCATTTTGACCTATAATTTCTGATCTTGTTGAAAATAATTCTCCAGTTATCCTATCTTGAGAAAAGCAAACAAAAAAAATAAAAAAAGAAAAATTAAATAAATAAAGTTTTAAGCAATTTCTGTTCATATTAATAAATTAATTTTTTAAATATTTTTCAAGCCATTGATCTTGCTCCCAAAGTAAATGAAGAATAGTTTCTTTAGCACGGTATCCATGACTTTCTTTAGGAAACATAACTAGTCTTACAGTAGCTCCAAGACCTTTTAAAGCATTAAAGTATCTTTTACTTTGCATTGGATAAGTACCGGAATTATTATCTGCTTCACCATGAATTAACAAAAGAGGAGTTTTCATCTTATCAGCATGCATAAATGGAGACATATTATAATAAACTTCAGGAGCCTCCCAATAAGTTCTTTCTTCACTTTGAAAACCAAAAGGGGTTAAAGTTCTATTATATGCTCCACTTCTTGCTATTCCTGCAGAAAATAAATTAGAATGACTTAATAAGTTCGCTACCATAAAAGCTCCATAACTATGACCTCCTACTGCTACTTTTTTTGAATCTATATACCCCCTTTTATCTAATTCATTAATAGCAGCTTTAGCATTTGAAACAAGTTGATTTCTAAAACTATCATTTGGTTCAACATCTTTTTCTCCAATTATAGGAAAAGAAGCTCTATCTAAAAGAACATATCCTTGTGTAACCCAATATATAGGTGAAGCCCAAGATGGGTAGATAAATCTATTTGGGTTATTAGTTTTTTGAGAAGCACTATTTTTGTCTTTATACTCCCTAGGATAAGCCCATAAAATCATAGGTTTTCTCTCAGGTTTATTTTTATTATACCCAGGTGGTAAATATAATATTCCGCTTAAATCAAGACCATCTTCTCTTTTATAAGTAATAGTTTCTTTTGAGACTTTTTTTAAAGATTCAAAAGGGTTTTTAAAAAATGTAATTTGATTAAGATCATTTTCATTAGTAAGTTTTCTGAAATAATAATTTGGAAAATCCTGTTTACTTTCAATTCTAACAAAAAGTTGATTTTTTTCAAAATCAAAATCTATAATATTTTCAAATTTTGTTTCAAAATTAGATTTATAAATTGTAGTTGTTGAAAGATCATTAATATTTAATTTTTCAACATATGGAAATTGACCTTCTTTAGAAAAACCATCAGCTATTCTATATAAATGATTATCCTTTATTAACAAAACATTCCTGTTTAAGCTGTTTCTTTTTGTTATAAAAGATCCTGGATTACTATAAACATCTTGATAATTTCTATCTGTAATTATTTTAGGTTTAATTTTAGAATTAGATGGATTAAAAAGATATGTTTTAGTATTTCTATTATTCCACCATATATCTCTAACTATAGCAATATTTTGATTTCCCCAGTTAATGCTATTTATTCTGTTTATAGTTTTTAAAAGTAACTTTGGTTTTTCATTAAAAGGAGCATCCCAATACATTAGTTTATCTCTATAATCTACCTTAACAGAAGGGTCTCCCTTATCTAATGCTTCGATGTATTTTAAAGAACAAGGCAGATCACTTCTCCAGGAAATACTTCTTTTACCTTTTTTTGTAGACATAAAGCCTTTTGGTAAAACTTCTAAAAGTGGTGATTCTGATATTTTTTTTATAACCTTTCCGTTTACATCGTAAACTACAGTTTCATTAGGAAATCTTGAGTAAGTTACTAAATAAGAAAAAGGTTTTTTTATAGTATTTACTAGTACATATTTACCATCTGGAGAAAAAGAAATAGATCTGTACATTTTTTCATCCAACCATTTAGAGACCTTCCCTTTTAAATTAACTTTAATAAGTGTTGATTTAGATAATTGTTCAAAATTATTTTCATCCGTAATGTTTTTTAATAAATCCTGATAAGTTCTGTTTTGGGCTTTATCTCCCATGTTTTCGGTAATTGTAGGGCCTTTTGGAATACTTTTTTCTTGGTCAATAATAATATTTGATTTTTCTGGTCTAATTTTTATTAATAGATTTTTATTGTCTGAAAACCAATTAATAACAGAACCTAAAGTGGCATTTAAAGAAGGGGTATTAATTTTTGTAGCTAAAGCTTTTTTGATATCTAAAACCCATAACTCTAATCTATCATATGAGGTATTTATCATGGCAATTTTAGATTGATCTGGGGAATAAACAAAATTTGATAATTTTGGGTTTTTAGGTAATCCTTTAACTTCAACAGGACTTTTATCTCCTTTTTTTAATCCTAAAATTTTTACTTTATCATAATAGGTCGTTCTACTACCTATGTTTAAATAAGGGTTTACCCTAAGACCACCAAGGCGCATTTCCTTTTGAGAAAGCTCTTCAATTGATTTATATTCAGGTCTATAAACAAAAACCATATAATGATTTTTATCATCTTTTAAAACAGAAGGCGCTCTATCTACATTAACTAAATCCAAAATTTCTTTTCGTGGCTGCTGATAATTTAAATTCTTTTGAGAGTATGCAAGTGAAGAAATAATAAAGAAAAATAAAACTGTAAAATGTGTGTAATAATTCATAGTATTTTGATGTAATAATTTCAAATATATGTAATTAGAGTTACCCAAGCAATCTCATTATTTTATATAATTAATCATAAGATATAGTATTTTGATATATTTGTAGGTTAGGCTTATAATATTCATTCGTAAAATATTGAATATAGTTAAAGACTAAAGAAGTAAAATGAATTATATATGGATAAACCTGGAAAATATCTAATAATTAAATTTTTTTAGAATTTTTTTAGAATTTTTTTAGAAAATAATTAGAATATTAAAATAAATATTTTAGATTTGTAATAGAAAATATAATAATATTATTTTAGAATGGATTTAGAAAACGATTTTAAGGTAGATATCACGGAGGATTATAAGTTTTTCCAGTTTTTGGATAATAACCGCAAGCCTAATGAGAAAATATTAGGCAGACTTGAAAAAAGTATAAAAGAAAACGGTATACAAATCCCAATAGTACTGAATCATGATAATCAAATTATAGATGGCCAGCATAGATTTTGGGCTTTAAAGAAATTAGGTTACAAGGTTCCTTACATTATAAGTAAAACCTGGAAAGAAGATAAACACACCATAGAGATTAATAATACCGGGTCAAAGTGGAATGCTATGGATTTTGCCAACTATGCTTCTGAAAGTGGAAATAATGATGTAGAAGAAGCAATAAAAATTGCTAAACGATGGGAAAAAGAAACAGCTAAAAGACTTAGACCAACTACTTCTTTAGAGATATTAATGGAAGGGAGATCTCATGTAGGGCTACTAAGTAAATTAAAAAAACTAACCTATAAGTTAGATCGTGATAGAGGGATGCAAGTCTATGATTCTCTGAACGAAATGAGTAAACATAAAATGAAAGCAAGTCCCTACTCTTCTAGAATTGCAAGATCTATTAAAATAATGAATTATGATATAGATGATCTAGATGAAGAAGTTATTGAGGTTATGTGTACTGATAATTATATTCAAAACTTTAATAAAGAAAACGATCAATTAGAATATCTCAGAGATATTTATGATGAAGCGAAACAAAAATTAAATAAATAATGACTAATCAAGAAATTATTTCTCAAGCATATAACTCCCTTTCTGGAAAATGGTTAAGGGTTTTATTTCCATTTTTTATAGTGGCTTTAATTCCAAATCTCTATCAGCCAAGCGCTAACTATAGCCCTCCTGTTTATTTAGCTTTTATTAGTCTATTTGCTTCAGGTCCAATTATTTATGGCGGGTCTCTTCTAGCATTAAAAATCTCAAAAGATGAAGATTTTAATTTTGAAATGATATTTTCAGGGTTTAATCATTTTATTAAAACATTATTATTATATGTCTCTTTTGTGTTGATAATTATTGCTGGTTTTATATTACTTATAATTCCAGGAATATACTTTTCTTTAAAATATTCTATGTGCTTTTTCGCTTTAGTAGAAAACCCTGAATTATCTATAGGCGAAGCTTTACAAAGAAGCAGTGATCTAATGAAGGAGGATAAATGGAAACTTTTTCTTCTTTACCTACTGTATTTTTTAATAGTTATACTAGGTTTTATAACATTAATTGGATGGCTATGGGCTCTTCCATTGATATACGTATCTAGTGCAAAATTTTATGAGTATTTAAAAAACAAACAACAAATAACTAAATCTGAATGATAAAAAATTCTTTAAAATATCTTCTATTAGCGCTATTGATTTCTTCGGGTCTTGTGGCTCAAGTGCAAGTAGGTCAACCAATTCTTGGTGCAGCTTCAGGAGATTATTTTGGAGAAAATACAGCTATTAATGGAAATGGAACAATAGTTGCTGGTTTTGCAGTTAATCATGACTCAAACAAAGGACATGTTAGAGTTTTTCAATGGACTCCAACAGGAAACGCTTCATGGACACAAATGGGAGCTGATATTGATGGAGAGGCAGCTAGTGATAATGGTACTATTCAAGAAGGCTCAAATAACATAGCTCTTAATTATGCAGGAAATATTTTAGCTTTTGGCTCAGGAAACAATGATGGAGGAGCTGGTAATGCTGGTCATGTTCGAGTTTATCAATTTACAAGTGGTTCCTGGACACAAATGGGTTCAGATATTGATGGCGAATCAGCTAATGATAATTTTGGACTTTCTGTTGACTTGAGTGATGACGGTCAAACATTAGTTGTTGGTAATAGAGGTCATGATACAGATAGTTCTAACGAAACTGGTGCTATCTATATTTATGAATATGACTCTACAAATAATAATTGGATTGAAAAAGGTGATCATATTCCGGGGAAAGAAACTACTAATTATAAACTTGGTAATTCTGTTTCTATTAACAGAGATGGTACAATAATCGCAGGATCATCAAGACAAAGTGATAATAGTAAAGGAGAAACAAGAATTTTTCAATACACACCAACAGGAGTAGCTTCTTGGACTGAATTAGGTTCAGGTATTTTAGGTGAAGCAACTAACGATAATTCTGGTCAAAGTATTTCTCTTGATGGAAGTGGTTATAAAATTGCCATAGGGGCTGTAAATAATGATGGCGGTGGAAATAATTCTGGACATGTTAGAGTTTATAGATATACACCTTCAGGGGTAAGTTCCTGGACGCAGGTAGGTGCTGATATAGATGGTGAATCTGCTAGTGATTATTTTGGAGATGCTGTCTCTTTAAGTGCAGATGGTTTTACTCTCGCCGTTGGAGCAAGATCTAATGAAGGAGGTGGATCTTCTAGAGGAGGCGTTTATGTATATAAATTTACTCCTACAGAAACAACCTCATGGACTCAATTTAGATCTGATATTGATGGAGGAACAAGCAACTCAGCCTTTTGGGGAGAGTCTGTTAGTATAAGTAAAGATGGAACAAGAGTAGTTGGAGGTTCATGTTTAGCTGATGACGGACCTGGAAGTAATGCTGGTTTACTTAAAGTTTTTGACTTTTTACCTGAAGTTGACATTTTCCCTGAAGCAATTAGATATATTCAAGATTCTAATAGTGAAGAGTATTACGGAGCTATTATGCCAAGCACGGGACAAGTCACTTTTACAGCTATTTTTTCTGAACCTATTAACGCTACTACACCCCCAACCATTACTATTGGTAATGGTGTTGCTAGTTCTACCATGACAGCTATTACAAGTCAAACTTTTATGGCTTTTGCTCAAAGTGGTGTAGCCAGCTATGTAGCAACTGATAGTTCCAGTATGACTTTTTGGACATATGATGTTAATGGAACAACACAAAATTATAGCACGAGTTATACTGATAATGCTGTATGGGTCTATTCCCTTAATATGGATAATTGGTCTGGTTCAGCTAGTGGTACTTTTACTGCCATTGTTTCTGCAACGGATTTTGGTGGATATCTTACTACAGCTACAACTTCTTACACCTTTGAAAATATAATGATTGACACCACTACTACTACCGTTATACTTAATGATAGTCTTAAACAAGAAAAAATTCTAGATATAGGGTGGGATTCAACTACAAGTACAGGTGGAGATGGTGCCTGGCAAGAATTTACTCCCACAAAAGATGGTTATGTTTATTCAATTCTTTTAAAACAAGGTAATCCTACAAATTACGGTTATGGCTTCGATAGGTCAAAAAATAATCCTGCTCGTGATTTTGGCTTTGAAATGAAAATATATAGTGGTGTTAGTGGTAATAATGGAAGCTCTTTAAGTGGGGGAACTTTAATAGGAACTACAATTGGATATATACCAAGAAATCAAACAACTGCAAGTGGAGTAGCTTACGTTTTTGAAACGCCTGTTTCGGTTACTGGAGGTACAAAATACTGGTTCCAAATTAAAGCACTTGACTCATCTATTAGTACTTATTCTAATACCTATATGGCAGCTCCAGATACTTACGCTAACAATGCGGGGCTGATTGGAGGAAGCTCTAAAGACTTAGCTTTCCAACTTTGGATGAAAAGTACCCTTGCAAGAAATATTGGACTTTCCTCTACCGTTACTCTTGTTGCGAATTTTAGCAAATCCATGGCAAATTCTCCAACAATTAATATTGGTAATGGAGTTAATAAAGCTTATATGACAGCAACCACCTCCTCTACTTGGAAATATGTTTTAGATATGACCAGTTGGTCAGGATCTGGATCATCAGCTACAGTTACGGTTACTGGTAAAGATTATTTTGGAAATACCATCTCTGGAAATAGCAGTATAACATTTAATATTGATACATCAACTCCTACTGTTAATTTAACTGACACTGATAATGATAACCTTCTTGGTATTTCAGATACAGTAACTTTCACGGCCACTTTTTCTGAGTCTATGTTAGATTCTCCTACAATTACTATTGGAGATGGTGTAGTAAATAAAACTATGACTGTTTCGTCAAGCTCTGGAGTAGCTTCTTCAGTTTGGGTTTATACCCTTGTTATGTCTACCTGGTCTGGAACAGATAGTGACACCTTCAAGGTCACAGTGGCTGGAAAAGATCTTGCCGATAACCCGTACTCAGGATCTGATAGTATTACTATTTCAATAGATACGGCAACTCCAACAGTAACTCTAACAGATACTGATGGTGATAATATTATTGGATCTAGTGGAAGCGTTACTATAACGGCCACATTTTCTGAAGCTATGGCTGTTTCTCCAACAATAACAATTGGTAATGGAGTGACAAATCAGGGTATGACTGCTACAAGTTCTCCAGCAGTTTGGATATATAATTTAAGTGCAAATGGCTATCAAGGATCTGGAACAACAGCTAGTGTAACAGTTGCAGGAAATGATCTTAATGGCAACGCCTACTCTGGATCAGAAAGTATAACGTTTACCTTTGATTATGTTAACCCCCAAGTCTCGTCAAGTGGAATTTCTGCTGACAATCTAACGGTTAGTTTAACCTTTAGCGAAGCTGTTTATACAGATCTAATTAATGGTCAAGGATCTAATACTCTTACAACGTCAGATTTTCAAATTTCACTATCTGGTAACTCAAGTATCACTTTAGGCTCAAGTTCTCCAACATCAGTAACTAGAATTTCAGGTACCAATATATATTCATTAACGGTATCATTAACAGGATTTGCTTCTGGACAAGAAACTCTAACTATAACTATACCTAATAATTTAATTTATGATATTTCTGGAAACAGTTTATCCACTGTTATAAATCGTTCACTAAATAATAACCTTTTAGTTTACTATGATTTTTCAGATCCAAATTCTTACAACGGTCAAACTACTACTAATAGTAATAATACTGTAGAGGACTTAAGTGGAAATAATTATGATGGTATTATTAAAGGAACCAATAGAGTTTATTATGATTCTTATGAAGACGCTATGTATTTTAGTGGTAATGAAGAGGAGGAAAAAGGAATAGCTATCAAAACATTAAACTATGTCAATAATGATTCTGATCAGCTTAATGAACTAAGTCTTGTTGCACGAGTAAAATTAAAATCTGGAGAATTAAGCCGTGGGAGAGATCAAAGAATTATTTTTACTATGGACAGGTCTGAAAACTTTAGATTTTCAGTAGGATCAGATTATATTGAGGCCGCAAAAGGTAAACTGGCGTTTCATTTTACAGTTGATGGAACAACCTTTGACACTTATGCTGTAAGTCAAACATTAGATTTAAGAGATGAAAAATGGCATACAGTCGGGGTTACTTTTAAAGCAAATGTTACTGGAGGTTTAAAATATTATGTTGATGGAGTACTAGTTTACCAACATTCTGGAACTTTTGGTCCAATTGGAAGCCAAAATGGTGGTCCAGGGCCACGATATGGTTGGGTAGGTACAGGTAGTGAATCTGCATCAGAAGGAAATAATTCAGGGCCAAACCATCTCTTTTATGGTTATATGCAAGCAGTGAAATATTTTAATAAACAGCTTTCTGCTACCCAGCTTAATATCCCCGAGACTAGTCCTCCAAATGTAATTTTATCAGATACGGAGTCTGATAATCTAGTAAAAGGATCAGATACAGTTACAATAACTGCTACATTTAACGAAGCGATGAGCTCCTCTCCTACTATTAATATTTCTAATCAGGTGACTAACGCCGCAATGACTGTTTCCGTTACTAATAATATATGGTATTACAATTGGAGTGTTACTAGTCAATATAGCGGCCTTGCTACAGCTACTGTCTCAGGAACTGATCTTTCAGGAAATGCTTATGCCGGGACTGAAAGTATAACATTTACTGTTGATAATACAGGGCCTACTGTTAGTTTAACATCTTCTCATCCTGATCAAATTGTTTCAGATGTTGATACTGGAGTTATGACCGCTACATTTAATGAATCTCTAAGTTCTACACCAACTATATTTATAACTGGCCTAATGAGCCCAACATTAATGACTGCAACTTCCAGTGCTACTGTATGGACTTATAATTGGGATGTTCCAGGGGTAGCTTCAGTTACCACTGGAAACTTTAGCCTTTCAGTTTCTGCCACAGATATTGTAGGTAACCTGGCCACCATGACTAACAGTATGACTTTTACTATAGATAATGTTGCGCCTAAATTTAGTTCTGCTGCAATTAATTCTAATCAAAATGAAATAGGAATTAGTTTTAATGAAAATGTTTATTCTGCCTATTCAAATTCTACTGCTTCAGGGGCACTAAATGTTAATGATTTTGTCTATTCTATTTCTGGAGGAACAGCCACTCTATCAAGTACCACCCCTTCTAGTATTTCGATTGATTCCAATTCTTCTATAAAACTAGGTGTTGAGTTAAATGGAATTCCAGATGGAAATGAAATAATAACTATTGATGCAGCTAGCTCAACCGCTATTTATGATATAGCTGGAAATCCGGTATCAGGAGCTGCAGGTTATCTGATAGGACCTAATAAAGGTTGGACAGCTTCTCAAGGATCTTTTCAAGCTTTTTCGGGTGTTGCAGGGAACAAACCTTATATAGGAGAAAATAACTTAATTTTTGCTTATACAGATAATACGGCTGTCTATAAAACTTTTGATATCCCCACAGGTGTAACTACAATAACATTAAGTGTTGATTACTTTAAAAATTATAGTGCTGATACAGGTAAGGTCGTTGTAAAATGGTACAATGGAAACAATTATACTAATTACTCGAATACCTCTGGTACACTTACCGCAAATGCTAATGGAAATTTCACGCAAAGCTGGGCGGTACCTATGGCTACTGATGTTAATAATAGGAAGGTCCTAGTGGAATTACATCAGCTTAATGAAGCTGAATATTGGGCAGGAAATTATGGTATGAAATACAGAAACCTTAAAATTTATGGAGTTGATGGCGGATCAGATACAGGCCAAACAAGCAATACTGTAACCCTTACAAATATTAAACCAAAAATTACTTCCACTACTGTTGCAACTAACAATGCTACTGTTACTATTGTCTTCAGTGAAGATGTTTCAGCTCCAGCAGGCGAAAGTGCTATAGATGCGCTTGATTTTCAATTTTCAATCAGTGGAGGATCTGCAACACTTTCTTCGACAACTCCTTCATCATTTACAGCGACTAATTCAAAAACTTATATTCTAGGGCTACCTCTATCCTCTGCGGCTAATGGCTCTGAAATATTAACTGTAAGAACTCTTTCAGATTCAGTAATTGATTCTTCCGAAGAAGAGGTTGATTATTCTTTAACTCAATCAAACACGATTCAATTAAATGATAAAGCCGGTCCTGTTATTGAATCGTCTGTACTTCAAAAAAGAAACAACTATATTGATCTAACCTTTAATGAAGGAGTTTATGGTGACACATCCTCATCTACAGGTCTTTTATCACCAACACTTAGTCTAACTCAAACAAGTGGAGTTGATATTGGGTTACAAATTACCAAAGTTGAAAATATTAATGGAGGAAGTTTATCTGGTGGGGAAACTACAATTCGAGTCTTTTTGACTACTACAAGCTCTCCAACAGGAAAAGAAATTTATACAATATCGGCTACAAATTCTTCTTCAATTTATGATGTCTTAGGTAATAATATGCTGGTTAGTCAAAATAATAACCAGTTTACTTTAAATCCTCCTGTTTCTGGACCTCCTTCATTAAAATTTTCAACTATCAATGCTACTCCAAAGCGTTTGATTGTCTTCCCTCCTAATATTTTAAAATTGAAAGAAGAATTATTAGCGAAAACTAATAATGTCTCTTCAAGTTTAAATTATGAAAACTCTCTCGAATTATATAATACTAATCAGAATTTTAGATATGATGTTAATGTGATTAGATCAAATATAAGATCAGGAGATGTGTCTAATACAATTAGTAGAATTCCAACATTTAAAATTGCAGAAACTACAATGGCTAATAGTTCTGAAATAAAAGTCCAAGCTATAGATAGTTTGGGTCAGAAATTTAATCAAGGAGGTGCTATTATTAAAATTTTCTATAATGGTAAATATGAACTTCTAGTCACTGATAATAATGATGGTACCTACACTGCAACTTACGAGCCTGGGCCAACTTATGAAAAGAAAACTATAATACCAATAAATTTTGAAATATATGGACAGACTGCTACTGATAGAACTAAGATTGAATTATTTTTAGATTCAGATGGTGATGGTATTTATGATGAAATTGATAAATGTGAAAGCACACCGTTAGGAACACCTGTTAATAAAGATGGATGTTCTTTAGGTGAAGTTGATCTTGACAATGATGGAGTTTTTGACAATATTGACCTTTGTCCATTAACGCCTGAAGGTGAAAAAGTTGATAGATTTGGTTGTTCTGAATCAGAAAGAGATACTGATGAAGATGGTGTTTTTGATGATAAAGATAATTGTCCAGAAAAATTTAACCCAAAACAAGAAGACAAAGATGAAGATGGAATAGGAGATGTTTGTGACACAGACAATCCTTTGCCAGAATTAATTACAACATCTATTAAATTTGTTCAATTACCTTTAAAAGGAGAAAAATTGGGTAAAATAGAAGCTATAGACCCTGAGGATGATAAATTAATATTTAGATTAGCTCCTGGATCAATTTTTTATGGTGTAATTAGAATCTTGCCAAATGGAGAAATTATTGCTGATAATGGAAATTTCCTTGAATTTAATTCCAGATATAATGGTGCTCCACTTGAGTTTATAATTGATGATGGAAATGGTAATGAAGAAAAATACTCTATTACTATAGAAATTGAGGATGAACCAAGACCACCTCAAATATTTGTAACACTTCTTCCTGTTAGAGAAGATGCCGAAGCTGGAGTTACCGTTGCCATTATTGAAGCTGAAGATCCTATGGGCGGAACTATTCTCTCTCTAACTTTCGAAAATCCAACAGGAGTTTTTGAATGGATTCCAACAGTAAATGGAAATAGTGGAATAGTAAAACTAACTGGAGCACTTGATTTTGAAGAACAAGAATCTCATCCGATTATAATAACTGCTGTTGGAGAAGAGTTAACAGGAGTTTTCCAGGATGAAATTCCAGTTGAAGATATTCCAAATGCGGTTTATACTGGAAGGTTTTCTCTTGCTGTTTTCCCTGTTGAAAATGTAACATTGGGATCAAAAGTTGATCACACTAGATACTATAACCCTTTTAACAAAAGTGTTGGGAAATGGAAAATTAAAAAGAAAATATCAGGAGGTGCAGACAGAGCATTATTTGAAATAAAAACTAAATCCACAGAGCCTGAAGTAAATCAAAAAACACCTGAAGATGAAAATGAATCTTATTTAGCATTTATTAATCCACCAGACTTTAATAATCCTCAAGATCATAATAAGGACAATGTTTACGAAGTTGAAGTCGACTTTACAAATACTGAGGATGGAGCAATAGAAGTGCCTGTAGTTGTTACACAAACACAAATTCAAGTTCCGGAAGGTAATCCTGTTGCTATTGAACTACAATCTACCCCAGCTTTACCTACGGATGATACTGATGGTGATGGAGTTGCCGATATAATTGATAATAGTCCTTTAGTTTCTAATCCTGATCAAATTGATGAAGACGGAGATGGAGAAGGTGATGTTTCAGATGATTTTGACCATGATGGGGTTTGGAATCCTTATGATACATGTGCTAATACTCCTTTAGGAGAAGTTGTTAATATGGAAGGTTGTGTCCTGTTTTATATTCCTGGACAAAACTTTAATATTTCTAAAACTGAAAAATGCGCTGGAACTAATCAAATAAACCTTAGTGTAGAAGACACTTCTTATGTTTATAAAGTAAATGTTACAGGAGCAATAAACTCTAATGATAGTTTTTCAAGTAGCAATTGGTCTTTAGATAATTTATCCGCTGGAGATTATAATATCTGTGTTACTGTTGATGGTATAGAACCTACTATGTTTGAAAGATGTTTTAAAATAAACATTCAAGAACCTTCTCCTTTATCTGTCTTTGCTATGGCTAATGATTTGGAAAATAAAGTGTCTTTTAACCTTTCTGGTGGTTCAGTCTATAATATTACTCACAATGGTAAAACAACACAAACCTCAAAATCAAATCACACTTTAAGCCTAAAAAGAGGAGTAAATAGAGTTACTATAACAACAGGAATTGAATGTCAAGGGATTTTTGAAGCGACTTATCTAAATTCTAATGAAGTGAAATTTTCACCTAATCCATTTAATGAGTTTATTAGCATATATGTTGGAGGAGAAGATCGAAATATAAGTATTGAGGTTCACGCTACAGATGGAAGGCTGATACATTCTGAAAATTGTGTTTTAGACAATTTTTCAAGAACTTTAGAAATAAATACTGGTGAGTTCAAACAAGGAACATACTATATTAAGGTTAAAGGAGAAAATACAGATCAATCATTTAAAGCAATAAAATATTGATTATGAAAAAATATATAATTTATATCGTTTTATCCCTAATTGTTTTAGTTCAAACTAACTGCAGTAATGATTCTGGTCCCAAAGACCCTTTAGCACCTAACCTTATCTTTCCAAATAATAATGAAGCTTGTTTTGATGGAACTCTTGTAAATGATACTCAAAGTAGTGTTGACTTTCAGTGGAGTCTATCAGAAAATGCTGTAAGTTATGAAGTTGTAGTTAACAATCTAGCAAATCAATCCTCTCAAATATATGGAAGTGGAACTAATCAGCTTAATATAACGCTAACGAATGCTGAGCCTTATTCCTGGTCTGTAAATGCCCTAGGAGAAGATGGAACAACGCCTGCATCAAGTCAAACATGGAAATTTTATTTAGCTGGTAAAAATGTTATTAATTATGCTCCTTTCCCGCCCGAATTACTAAATCCTAGATCTGGAGGAAATTTAACCCCTGTTAATGGAATTGTATTATTAAGTTGGAATTGTAGTGATGTTGACAATGACCTAGAATCTTTTGAAGTTTATCTTGACAACTCAAATGGAACAACATTACTTAAAACAATTCCATACGAAACGCTTACTACTGAAATTGAAGTGGAGGTAGAAAATAAGAAAGATTATTATTGGAAAATTATTGCTTTCGATGCTAACGGAAATTCTAGTAGTTCAGGTGTTTATGGTTTTAGAACTAATTAAATTTTTATTTCAAAATTTTTTCAAATACTATATAAATAAATTTTATTTATTTTTATTGCTAGTTCTTTAAATTAATCATAAACATGAAATCAAAAAATTCAAATAATTCTAAGTCAAGAAGAAGTTTTCTCAAAAAAAGTATAGCAGCTTCATCTATTTTTATAATCCCTAGAAATGTTCTTGGAGGTCCTGGATACACAGCTCCAAGTGATCAATTAAACCTTGCTGCTATTGGGTCAGGAGGTAAAGGAGCCAGTGATATTAAACTTGCTTCTGTAAAAGGAAGAGAGAAGGTTGTCGCTCTTTGTGATGTTGACTTTTCAGGAAGTGCAAAAAGTTCTGTAAAAAAATTTCCTAAGGCTAAAAAATATGCTGACTATAGAGTTATGTTAGATAAAGAAAAGAATATCGATGCAGTTACAATATCAACACCCGACCACGTTCATGCTCCTGCTGGAGTTTTTGCGATGGAAAGAGGTAAACATGTTTATATTCAGAAGCCAATGGCTCATAATATTAGAGAAACCAGAATATTAACTGAAATGGCTCGAAAACAAAAAGTTGTAACTCAAATGGGAAATCAAGGTGGTTCTAATCCTTATTTACAAATGGTTCAAAAATGGATTGATAATGGTTCTATTGGAAAAGTATCTGAAGTTAAAATATGGACAAATCGACCAGTTTGGCCTCAAGGAATTAAAATGCCTGATCCAGATGCCAGTAAGAAACCTCAAGCTCTTAATTGGGATTTATGGTTAGGTCCTGCTCCTTTAAAACCTTATACTCCCAAAATGCATCCTTTCAATTGGAGAGGATGGTGGGATTATGGAACAGGGGCTTTAGGTGATGTTGGTTGTCATTTAATTGACATTCCATTTAGAACACTTAATTTAAAGTATCCTACTGATGCAGAATGTAGCGTTGGAAGTGTTTTTACTAAAATGTGGACCCCTGATTATCATCCTGAAGGATGTCCTCCTTCTTCTTTAATAACAATAAATTTTAAAGCTACCAATAAAAGTAAATCTCCTATTAAAATGACTTGGAGCGATGGCGGAATAAGACCTCCTCATCCTGATATAATTCCTGCTAATAGTGATATTGGTGGAACAAATAGTGAAAATGGAGTTTTATTTATTGGAAATAAAGGAATAATTTCAACTAATATTAATGATAGTTCTCCATTGATGCCTAAATTATACCTCTATGATGGAATTACAGAATTTGGTCCTGAAAATGAAAGAGGGCCACTATTTCCAGAGCCAGAATACGGTCATCAACACAAATGGGTTGATGCTTGTAAAGCAGGTTTTAATAGTAAGGAACATAAAAATCTAACTTGTTCATTTGATTATGCAGGACCAATGACTGAAACTGTTTTAATGGGTAATTTAGCTATTAGAAGTTTTATGCTTAGAAAAGAAATTGGTAGAAGAACTGATTATTTTGCTAGAAAAAAATTATTATGGAATGGTGATAGTATGAAAATTACAAATATTGATGAGGCAAATCAATTTGTAACTAGAGATTACCGAGAAGGATGGAAAGTTTAGTTTAAAGAAGTTTTTTAAACTATAAATTGACTTCTATTTACTAAATATTATTTGTAATAATTAAATAATCTATAACATTTTGATTAACAAGAATAAATCTCTTTCATCGTCAGTTATTGTAGATAAAAAATTTATTTTTCCATTTATACTTGTGACTTCATTATTTGCTCTCTGGGGCTTTGCTAATGCTGTTACTGATCCAATGGTTAATGCCTTTAAAAAAGTCCTAGAGCTATCAAATAGTGAAGCAGCTTGGGTTCAAATGGCTTTTTATGGTGGATATTTTTCAATGGCTTTACCAGCAGCAATTTTTATAAGAAAATTCAATTATAAAAAAGGAATTCAATTAGGATTAATTTTATATGCTATAGGAGCATTAATGTTCTATCCTGCAGCAATAACTGAAAAATTTTGGTTCTTTTGCCTAGGTTTATACGTTCTTACATTTGGATTAGCTTTTTTAGAAACTACAGCCAACCCCTATGTACTTGCTATGGGAGATAAATCATCAGCAACAAGGAGATTAAATCTTGCACAAGTTTTTAATCCAGTTGGTTTGCTTATTGGATTATTAATTGCCCAACAATTTGTTTTAAAAAATCTTAAATCAGATGACATAACTTCTTTTGAAAATTTAGATATAGCTCAAAAAATTTTAATAAAAACTTCTGATCTAATAGTAATTAGAGATCCTTATGTGATTTTAGGTTTAATAGTTTTAATTTTCTTTACAATAATTAGTATAGTAAAAATGCCTCAATTCAAAGAGGATGATAAAGGTTTTTCAATTCAAAAAACACTGTCAAAACTACTTTCAAGAAAAATGTATCGTCTAGGAGTTATAGCTCAGGCTTTTTATGTGGGAGCTCAAATTATGTGTTGGACATATATTTATCAATACTCTGAAGCTAAAGGAATTAATAGCGTAACAGCCGCTAATTTTCAGTTTTTTGCATTTATATTATTTTTGTTAGGAAGAATTTTTGGAACTTATCTTCTAAAAAGTTTTAATGCTGAATTTCTTTTAAAAGTTTTTTCTTTATTTTCTGGATTTTTAATAATTGTAACCATTTTTAATACTAATATATATGGTTTATATAGTCTTGTTAGTGTTTCTTTTTTTATGTCCCTAATGTTTCCTACTATATATGCTCAAACATTAAAAGGTTTAAATGAATCCGATACAAAAATAGGAGCTTCTGGTCTTGTTATGGCAATTGTTGGTGGAGCTCTTATGCCTAAATTACAAGGGTTTATAATAGATTTTGGAGGACCAGGGGTTAATGATATAAAAATTTTAGGAGTAAACGAGGTTAACTTCTCATTTATACTTCCATTAATCAGTTTTTCTTATATATACTTTTATGGAAAAATTTTAAATAAAAATTAAAGTTTTCTATACCAAATATTTCTATAACTAACCAAATTACCATGATCTTGAATCTTTAAAGCCTTTTTAGGAAAATCTGTCATTTTAGTTTTTGGAGGCCCAATATATTCTGTAGTACCGAGAATTTCAACATTATTTTGAACTAATATTCCATTATGAAAGACAGTTAATCTTCCTGACTTTATTATTTCTCCGTTTATGTTATATTTAGGTTCTTCAAATATAATATCATATTCTTGCCATTGACCTGGAGGTCTTGATGCATTAACAAGAGGAGCATATTGCTTATATAGTGATCCTGCTTGACCATTTGAATATGTTCTATTATTATAACTATCCAAAACCTGAATCTCATACCTGTTTTGAAAATAAATTCCACTATTACCTCTTCCTTGACCAGAACTAACTATTTTTTTAGGTGTTTTCCACTCAATATGTAATTGAATGGAACCATGTTCATCTTTTGTTTCTATAGCTCCTTTACCTGGTAATACTGTCATTGATCCATCATTATTGATAGTCCATTGAGCTGGTTTATTTTTTCCCAAAACTTTCCAACCTTTAAAGATTCTAGAAGATGCTTTCCATTTTGAAAGATCTTTGCCATCAAATAAAATTATAGCATCACTAGGAGGTTGATTATTTTTTCCTGGATTAATTATGATTGGCTCTGGATCCCAGAGTTCAGTATCTTCAGGTTTATATTGAGAATTAATTTTAAAAAAAGAAATTAAACAAATAAATAAAACGATCTTTTTTACAAAAAAATAATTCATAATTATTGTTTTAAAAACCTAATTTAATAAATTTTAAATCTTTTAATACTTTTACATAAGTATTACTTGTATAATGCAAGAGATTTTAAACTATTTTGAAACAATACCAACTTTACATAGAAGTATAATTCTAGTTGGTGGAATTACTTTTTTCTGGATTCTTGAAGGTAATTTGCCTTTATTTAACTTTAATTATAAAAAATGGAAACATGCTCTTCCTAACTTCTTTTTTACAATCACAACAATTCTGATAAATTTTATTTTAGCTTTTCTTCTTGTAAACGTAGCTGATTGGGTAACTTTAAATCAATTTGGATTGTTATATTTTTTTAATGATCTACCTATATATATTTCGGTCTTTATTGGAATATTAATGTTGGATTTAATAGGTGCATATCTCCCTCACCTTCTAGAACATAAAATAAAACCTCTTTGGATGATTCATTTAGTTCATCATACTGATCATAAAGTAGACACAACTACTGGAAATAGGCATCACCCATTAGAAAGTGTAATTAGATTTATTTTCACTCTAGTTGGAGTTTTTGTTATTGGAGCAAATATTGGGATTGTTATGTTATATCAATCTCTTTCGGTATTATCTACTCAATTTACTCATGCAAACATTCGTTTACCAAAAAAAACAGACTATATATTAAGTTTTATTTTAGTATCTCCTGATATGCATAAAACTCATCATCATTATAAACTTCCATACACTGACTCAAATTATGGAAACCTTTTTTCTATTTGGGATAGACTTTTTGGGACTTATAAAAAATTTGATAGAGATAAACTTATTTATGGAGTTGACGTTTTTTATAATGAAGAAAAAAATGGCAGGATTTATGAATTATTAAAACAACCTTTCCAAAAATATAGGAAACCTTCAAAAACAGAAAGTTAACTTTTAACAATTTCATTTATCTTAGCTTGAAGATCTTTAATGGAAAAGATTAACTGATCTCCTGAAATCATATTTCTAATAATAAACTTTTTTTCTTTAAATTCTTCTGGTCCAATTATTATAACAAATAATATCCCCTTTTTGTTAGCATAACTTAACTGTTTTTTTAATTTATCTTTTGAAGGGTATAATTCACAAGAAATATTATTTTTTCTAAGTTTATTTATTTCATGATGAATATTACTAATTAATTCATTTCCAAAATTTAAAAATAAAACCTCTGTATGTTTTTTTATATTGTCAGGAAATAATTTTAAAGATTCCATCATATAATAAATTCTTTCAAATCCAAATGAAATTCCAATTCCACTAATGTTTTTTAATCCAAATTTTGAAGTTAAATCATCATACCTACCCCCTCCTCCTATTGATCCTATTTTAATTTCCGTAGGAGGTGAAACTTCTATAATCGTTCCTGTATAATAGCTTAAACCTCTAGCCAAAGAAAAATCAAAATCAATAGTTGATGATTTTAACTTAGTTTTAGATATATGTTTTAGAACAAAAGAAATATCATCTAATCCAGATCTATCTTCATTGGAACCTTTAAATATTTTTTCTATAAATTTTAATTTTTCTAATGTAGTTCCTGAAAATTTAATCAAAGACTTTATTTTATCTGTAGCCTTTTTTGGAAATTTTTTAATCTCAAATTCTTTAATAACCCCATCAACTCCAATTTTATCAATCTTATCTAAAATATTCGTAAATTCTATAAAACGATCTGAAATATTAAATAATAATGATAAAGAAAACAAGATTTTTCTATGGTTAATTCTGATTTTGACACCTTTTATATTAAGTCTTCTAAAGACATCATCATACAATAAAACCGCTTCAATTTCTTGCCATAAAGACCTATTACCAATAATATCTGCATCGCATTGAAAAAATTCCTGAAATCTTCCATGTTGAGGTCTATCAGCCCTCCACACAGGTTGAATTTGATATCTTTTAAAAGGAAAGGAAAGGTTGTTTTGATTCTGAGACACATATCTTGCAAAAGGAACTGTTAAATCAAACCTCAAGGCTTTTTCAGATATAGATCTTGAAAATTTCTCGTAATTTCCATTCTCTAAAGAATTTATGTCTGCCTTTTTTACTTTTTCACCAGAATTTATAATCTTAAAAATCAACCTATCCCCTTCTTCTCCATATTGACCTGTTAATGTTTCTAATTTTTCAAAAGACGGAGTTTCAATAGGTTCATATCCAAAAATTTCAAATGTAGATCTTAATGTTTTTTTTATATAATTTCTTTTAAAAATTTCTTCACCTGAAAAATCTCTAGTTCCTTTAAGTATTGTTGGTTTAATAGCCATACTAAATAAATATAACAAAAATGATTCTATTTTTTATTCAAATTGAAAAACAAGTTTCAAGAGATTTAAATTTTTTTCCGTCTGATATAATTGCACCCTTTTTTAAATATTTATATATATAAGTGTTTCTTTGTTCAGGATATTTTCTAGATGATTGATAAATAAATATATCTTTATCTTTTATATTTTTCAATATCCAATTCCAGTCTTTATTGTTTTGAATATTTATCTTTTTATTTAAGCATTTAACAACTATAACTGAAATAGATTTTTTTTTTGAATTAAATAAAAATAATTGATCTTTATCACTATAGTTAAAAAAGCTACATTCATTCATAATCTTATCCCAAATCATTTCACTAAATTCATCCAATAATAAATCCATTTTTCTACTTTCTTCTTTCTTAATTATACTCCAAAGTTTTTTGTCAATTCCCTTTGAACTTAGATAAAAAATAAATTGCTTGTAAACTGAATTAAGTTGATCTTGAGAAAGTCTATGATACTTCATTCAATTTTTAAAAAGTAGAATGTAAAATTATTTTTTTTCTTCGGCAACAATATCAAAGGGAAACTTAATAATTACTTGTCTATGAACTCTAATTGATGCTTCATAATTACCTAATCTTTTAATATTTTTTCCTGGAAGAGTAATTTGTTTTTTATCCAGTTCTATCCCTTTTGAAGAAATTGATTCGGCTAAATGACCATTAGTAACTGATCCAAATAATTTATCTCCTGATCCAATTTTTGATGAAATTTTAATTTTAAGTTTAGAAATCTTATCAGCTAAAACTTTAGCATCATCAATATTTTTTTTCTCTTTAAATGCTTTTTGCTTTAAATTTTCATTTAAAACTTTAAGTTCAGATTTAGTAGCTAAAACAGCTTTACCATTGGGAATTAAATAGTTACGTCCGTAACCATTTTTTACAGTTACAACATCATCTTTAAATCCTAAGTTTTCAATATCTTCTTTTAAAATTAATTGCATCTTTTTTTATTTTAATAAATCTGCTACATATGGTATTATTGCAAGATGCCTAGCTCTTTTAATTGCTATAGAAACCTTTCTCTGATACTTAAGAGAAGTTCCTGTTAACCTTCTTGGTAATATTTTACCTTGCTCATTTACAAATTTTAATAAAAAAGTTGAATCCTTATAATCAATATACTTAATTCCAGATCTTTTAAACCTACAATATTTCTTTTTTACAGTAGTTTCAATGTTCAAAGGGGTTAAATACCTTATCTCTCCTTCTTTTTTTCCTGTAGACTGTTCTTCTATTTTTGACATAACTTTATGCTTTAGACTTAACTTTCATTTTTTTTCTTCTCTTTTCTGACCAATTCAAAGCATGTTTATCAAGTTTTACAGT
Source organism: uncultured Flavobacteriaceae bacterium (assembly GCA_964448645.1). Classification (GTDB taxonomy): domain Bacteria; phylum Bacteroidota; class Bacteroidia; order Flavobacteriales; family Flavobacteriaceae. The sequence goes on along the minus strand of CAYUZY010000010.1, from coordinate 2,477 downwards.
TAGATATCTCATAACTCTTTCATCTCTTCTAAACTCCATTTCTATTTTTTTTGAAACTTCAACAGTTCCTTGATACTCAATAAGATGATAGAAACCACTTTTTTTATTTTGTATTGGATAAGCAAACTTTTTAAGACCCCAATTCTCTTTAACTATTATATTAGCTTTAAGTTTTGAAATAATTTTTTCATATTTATTAACTGCTTCCTCTATCTGATCTTCAGACAGAACGGGATTTAAAATGAAAACAGTTTCATAATTGTTCATATAATGTATATTTAGGTCCGCAAAATTAGTTTAATCTAAATTCTTAACCAAAAAATATATAAAAACATTTTTTTAATATGGATCAACATCAAAACTTAATTTTGTAGATCTATACTTAGCTATAGAATTAAAACTTGATGTTGTTTTATTAATTATTTTTTTTGTTTGAACTTGATTAAGATCAGAATCAATTTTAATCAATAATTGTTTTTGAAATAAATTTCTAATTTTTGAAATATAAGGAAAAACTGGCCCTAAAATGGTTCCATTATAATTTTGTTTAAGAACATTATAAAACCATTGAGCAGATTCATTTACTGAACTAATACTTTTATTTTTAAAAGTCACTCTGATTAATTTAATAAATGGAGGATATTTGTATTGTTTTCTTTCGGTTTTTTGGTTTTTAAACATTGATTCATAATCATAATCCTTAACATATTTAAACAATTCATTTTCACATTGTAAAGTTTGCAAAAAAACTTTTCCTCTTTCTTTATACCTTCCTGCTCTTCCAGAAACTTGACAGAGCATTTGATATGTTCTCTCATAGGATCTAAAATCAGGAAAATTTATTAAATGATCTGCATTTAAAACACCTACTAACTGTACATTCTTAAAATCTAAACCCTTAATTAACATTTGTGTTCCAACTAAAATTTGAATTTTTTTATTAGAAAAAGAATCTATTATTTTATCAAAAGCATATTTCCCTCTTGTATTATCATAATCCATCCTTTCAACATTAATTCCAGGAAAAAGCTTTATAACTTGTTCTTGAATTTGTTGAGTTCCAATTCCTTTTGATTCCAAACTAAACATACCGCAACTATCACACTGTTTAGGTTTTAATCTATTATAATCACAATAATGACATCTTAATTGATTTGAAACTTGATGATATGTCAAAGAAACATCACACTGAATACATTGAGGAACATAACCACAACTTAAACATTCTAAAATGGGAGAATATCCTCGTCTATTTTGAAATAAAATTATTTGATGATTATTTTCAAGAGTTTTATTTATTTCTTTAATTAATATATTTGAGAATACTCCATCCATCTCCTTTTTTTCAAAAGATTCTTTTAAATTTATAATTTTTATTTCAGGCAACTCTATTCCTCCGTATCTTTCCTTAAGCTTTACCCAACCATACTTTCTTTCCCTTGCATTTTGAGATGATTCAATTGAAGGAGTAGCAGAACCTAAAACTACTTTTGCGCCAATTTTATTACCAAGGTATATTCCACAATCTCTCGCGTTATATCTTGGATTAGGATCAAACTGTTTATACGATGATTCATGCTCTTCATCAATTATAATTAATCCTAACCTTTTAAATGGAAGAAAAACAGAAGATCTTGCTCCTACAATAATACTTGCACTTTTTTTATTTTTTAAAACATTTTTCCAAACTTCAGTCCTTTCATTTAAAGAATATCTAGAATGATAAACTTTAACTCTATTTCCGAAATATAAAATTAATCTTTTGACGATTTGAAAAGCCAATGAAATTTCAGGCAAAAGATATAATACTTGTTTCCCTTTTTTTATTTCAAGCTCAATTAATTTAATGTAAATTTCTGTTTTACCTGAAGATGTAACTCCTTCAAATAAAACTGTATTCTTAAATTTAAATTCTTCTATAATATTTTTAAACGCAATTTTTTGTTTTTTAGTTAATAAAACTTTTGAATCTTTAATTTTTGTCTGAATTATATTACGATCCTCTTTTACATATTCTTCATTTAAAACTTTTTTATTTAATAAAACTTTTAATGTTGAACTAGAAAAATTTAGTTTTTCTCTTATCTCTTTTACATTTACAAGCTCATCATTTTTTTTTTGATACTTAATTAAAACCCGAATAAGTTCTAATTGTTTTGGAGAGTTTTTTAAGAATTCAAAAAGTTCTTTTTGATTGTTTTTATTTTTATATTTTTTATCTAAACAAATATGCCTTATTAACTTTGGAGCATATTTGTCTTTTATTTTCTGATTTAATTCAATAAGATTCATTTCAATCATTTCTTCTATAATTGGCATTACAGACTTTTTTTGAACAACAGAAATTACATCAGAAATAGAAAGAGGGCCTGCTTCTAATGCTTCATAGATTAGATATTGATCATCAGTTGTTTCTTTTAATATTTCATAATCAGCTTCTTTTTTAGATATTTGATTTTCACCTTCTAATAATAAAG
>CAYUZY010000009.1:22261-30290 GCA_964448645.1 uncultured Flavobacteriaceae bacterium | reverse complement strand
TATGGACACTGAATTCAAATTTAAGTTTTTGATTTCATTTTTTATAATTTGTTTCTCTAAATCATGGTCTTCTAATAATCTAAATAGATTAAATGTGGCAATTGCATCATCAAAGGCTCTGTGATTTCTTTTTAATGGTATTCCAAGAGTTTTAGTTAATTTTTCTAAACTATATGAATCTTTGTTTGGAATTAATTTTTTTGAAAGATTTACAGTACATAAAGTTTTTTTTTTATAATTATATCCAAGTCTTCTAAATTCAGTTTTAAGAATTCTATAGTCAAATGGAGCATTGTGTGCAACTAATATACAACCATCTGTAATATTTATTATTCTTTTTGCTATGTTGTAGAATTTAGGAGCATTTTTTAACATTTTATTGTTAATCCCTGTTAGTTTTTCTACAAATGAATCTATTTTTTTTTCCGGATTTATAAGTGTAGAAAATTTATCTAAGACTTTTTCCCCATTATATTTTATTATTGCAATTTCAGTTATACTTTCAGTATCAAATTTACCTCCTGTTGTTTCAACATCAATTATTGCATACATTTTATTAATTTCTTTCTCCAAAAATTTGACTTCCAATTCTAACCATATTACTTCCGTATTTTATAGCTATCAAATAATCATTACTCATTCCAATTGATAAGAAAGAAAATTTTGGATATGAAAGTTTAAGATTTTTAAATAAAGTAGAAATTTCTTTAAATTCATTATTAATAATATCTTGATTATTAGTAAATGTAGCCATCCCCATAAGACCAATTATGTTTATGTTATTTAAATTACTTGACAATGACATTAAATCTTCGATTTCATTTTTAAAAAGACCAAATTTACTTTCTTCTTTTGCTATTTTTATTTGTAATAAACATTTTATAATTCTTTTGTTTTTTATTCCCTGTTTGTTTATTTCTTTTAATAATTTATAAGAGTCTACTGAGTGAATTAAATCAACAAAAGGTGCTATATATTTTACTTTGTTTTTTTGAAGATGGCCTATCATGTGCCATTTTATATCTTTTGGTAGTCCATGGTATTTATCTTTCATTTCTTTAATTCGATTTTCACCAAAATCTTTATGACCTGTATTATAGATTTTTAGAATTTTTTCTTTTGATTTCGTTTTTGAAACTGCTATAATTTTAACATCACCAGAAAGAGTGTTTTTTATTAATTCAAAGTTTTTAACAATATTCATTACATATTTATTTTACTAATAATTTTATTAGCCACATCAAGTGCATTTTTTCCTTCTTTAAGTGATATAATAGGTTTTGTATTGTTTTTTATTGCATCTGCAAATGATTCTAATTCTTCAAGAATTGCATTTGATTCAATTATAGAAGGGTTTTCAAAATATATTTGTTTTTTTTCTCCTTCAGCATTTTTAAAAATTAAAGGTAAATTATCAGAGGGGTTTATATCGTCTTTAATTTTTACAACCTCAACTTTTTTAGATAGGTAATCAATAGAAATATAGGCGTCTTTCTGAAAAAATCTTGTCTTTCTCATTTTTTTTAATGAAATTCTACTTGAGGTTAAATTTGCAACACATCCAGATTCAAATAAAATACGAGCATTACATATATCGGGGCTTTTGCTTACAACAGAAACGCCAGAAGCATTAATAGACTTAATTTTTGATTTAACTAAATTTAAAATAATGTCTATATCATGAATCATTAAGTCTAGTACTACAGAGACGTCCGTTCCTCTAGGATTAAACTCTGAAAGTCTATGGGATTCAATGAACATTGGGTTAATAATTAAATTTTTAACCGCTTTAAATGCTGGGTTGAATCTTTCAACATGTCCTACTTGACCTAAAACATTATTTTTATTTGCGCTTTTTATAATTTTGTTAGCATCTTCAACTGAATAAGAAATTGGCTTTTCAATGAAAATATGTTTTTTGTTATCTATTGCCATCAATGCCATTTCAAGATGAGAAGAGGTTGGAGAAACAATATCTATTACATCAACTTCCCTAATTAATTTAAAAGGAGTATCAAAGTATTTACAGTTATCTTCTTTATTAAGTTTTTTTATAGAAGTTTTATCGGGATCGTAAAAACCAATAAGCTTAAATTTTTTAGAAGCTTTTAATAATCTAATATGAATTCTCCCTAAATGTCCTGCACCAAAAACTCCAATTTTAATCATGATTTTTTAATTATGATCAAAAGTACAATCTTATATAATTAAATTTAGATAATCTAAGTTATTTTTGCATAATGCTAGATAATAATAAATATAAAGGATTAAGAAGGCAATTAGTTGAAAAGTTAATTAAAAAAGGGATTTCTAATAAAGATGTTTTAAAATCAATTGAAGTAATTCCAAGGCATTTATATATGGAAAAAGGTTTAGAATCATTAGCATATGAGGATAAGGCTTATCCAATTGCTGCTGAACAAACTATTTCTCAACCTTATACCGTTGCTTTTCAAACTGAGTTGTTAAATATAAAAAAAGGCCATAAAGTTTTAGAAATAGGGACTGGTTCAGGATATCAAACATCTATTTTAGTTAATTTAGGTTGTAAAGTTTATTCAATAGAAAGACAATCAGAATTATTTAAAAAAACAAAACTTATGTTATCAAAAATAGGGTATATGCCTAAAAAAATAATTTTTGGAGATGGTCATAAAGGTTTGAATGAATTTGCCCCTTATGATGCAATTATAGTTACTGCTGGATCAGATGATATTCCAAAAACTCTTTTGTCACAAATAAAAATAGGAGGTTACTTAGTTATACCTATTGGAATAAAGACACAAATTATGACAAGAATAAAAAGAGATTCGGAAAATAAATTTACCAAAGAAACTTTTGGAGAATTTAGATTCGTTCCACTTCTTAAGGATAAAATTTAATTTTTATACTTAAAAGATTTCTTTAACCTATCTAAATCTATTTTGTTTTCCCTGTTTTTTATAGTAGCTCTTTTGTCATATAATTTTTTTCCTTTAGCAAGAGTAATGAGTGTTTTAGCTATTCCTTTGTCATTTATAAATAACTTGATTGGTATAATAGTTAAACCAGTTGATTTAACCTGTTTTGATAGACTTTTTAATTCATTTTTTTTTAAAAGTAATTTTCTAGAGGCTTTTGGGTTATGATTAAAATTTGAACTAGGAGAGTATTTGTCAATCTGCATATTAATAATAAACAACTCTTGTTTGTCATTAAATTCACAAAAACTATTGTTGATAGAAGCAAGACCATTTCTAATAGATTTAATTTCTGAACCAGTTAATACAATTCCAGCAGTAAATTTCTGAATAAAAGTAAATTCAAATTTTGCTTTTTTATTTTGGATGTTAATTTTTTTTTCCACTATTCAAATTTACAATTATTAAAAATTGTTAATTTATTTTTTTTAAAAAAAAATATTATTGTTTTTACCAATCTTCCTATTGTGTATTTTAGCTAAATATGGATATAGATAAAAAAATCTTTAATTTAATTGAATCTGAAAGAATCAGACAGAAAAATGGAATAGAATTAATTGCTTCTGAAAATTTTACTAGTCCTGCTACAATGAGAGCTCAAGGATCGGTATTAACTAATAAATATGCAGAAGGTTATCCAGGGAAAAGATATTATGGAGGTTGCGAAGTAGTTGATGATGTTGAACAAATTGCAATTGACAGAGCTAAGAAACTTTTTGGTGCTGAATATGCTAATGTGCAACCTCATTCCGGATCTCAAGCTAATGCAGCTGTTTTTCAGGCATTTTTAAATCCAGGTGATAAAATATTAGGATTTGATTTAGCTCATGGAGGTCATTTAACTCATGGTTCTCCAGTAAATTTTTCTGGAAAATTATATCAAGCTTATTTTTATGGTTTAGATAAAGAAAGTGGGCTTTTAGATTATGATAAAATTTCTGAATTAGCTAATAAAATTAAACCTAAAATGATTATTGCAGGAGCTTCTGCTTACTCAAGAGATATGGATTTTGAAAAATTTAGAAAAATCGCAAATGAAGTAGGGGCTTTTCTTTTAGCAGATATAGCACATCCATCTGGACTTATTGCAGTTGGTCTTTTAAACAACCCTTTGGAACATTGTCATGTTGTAACTACTACAACTCACAAGACATTAAGAGGGGCAAGGGGAGGGCTTATATTAATGGGAAAAGACTTTGATAATCCTTTTGGCATTAAGCTAAAAAATGGAAATTTAAAAAAAATGTCAAACATAATTGACTTGGCTGTATTTCCTGGAAATCAAGGAGGTCCACTTGTACATGTTATAGCTGCAAAAGCAATATCTTTTGGAGAAGCTTTGACTTCTGAATTTAAAGATTACATGAAACAAGTTCAATTAAATGCTAGAGTTATGGCAGATGAATTTATAAAAAAAGATTACAAATTAATTTCTGGTGGAACTGATAATCATCTAATGCTTATTGATCTAAGAAATAAAGGAGTTACAGGAAAAGAGGCAGAGGAAGCTTTAGTTAAAGCTGATATAACTGTCAACAAGAACATGGTTCCATTTGATGATAAATCTCCATTTGTTACTTCAGGTATAAGGATAGGTACGGCCGCCATAACAACAAGAGGTTTAATTGATTCTGATATGAAATTTATTGTTGATTTTATTGACAAAGTTTTAAAACACTCTAATGATAATGAATTAATTAAAAATGTTAAGATTGAAGTTAATTCTATGATGTCTTCAAGGGAATTATTCTATTTCTAATCTTTGTTATTTAATAGTTCTAATATTTTTTGAGGAATCCTTTTCAGTTTGAGTGTATTTAATTCAACAAAGCACCATTTTGTTATACATTTAATTAATGTTTTTTTTTGATTTTTTTAACTTGATTGTAACTATTCTTTCTGACAAGAATCCTTCAGCATTTTTTACATAAGTCGAAATTATTATTTTATCATTGAGATTTGTAAAATTTTTATATTCTATATTATGACTTCTAACAATCCATATACCTTCAAGGGAAATTCTTTTTTTTTCAGTTAATTTATCCCAATGAGCTTGAGCAACTTCTTGAACCCAATAAAGATATTGAACATTATTAACATGATTAAATTCATCTAAATGCTTTTTCTTAACTTTTTTTTCAATTTCAAATATCTTTGAAATCATTTTTCAAATATTAAAACTTCAAAAATTTTATTCCAATTTTTTCCTGTTACAAAAAGACTATTTCTTTTTTTGTTATAGGCTATGCCATTTAGAACATTTAATTTAGGGTGTTGATTAACTTTGCTCTTTAAGCCAGAAAAATCAATTACGCCTTTTACAGAGCCATTAGAAGGGTTTATTATTACAACGACATCTTTGTTAAATTGATAAGTATTTGCATAAATATCTCCATTAACCCACTCTAATTCATTTAACTTGTTTAATTTGGATTTATTAGTATAGACCTCAATAAAACTTATTTCTTTATATGTATTTGAATCTAATTTCCATATTTTATTAGTCCCATCAGATTTGTATATATATTTTCCATCATTACACAAACCCCAACCTTCAACACTTTTTGAATATTCAAAAGAGCTTTTAAGTTTCATGTTCGTTTTATCATAAATAAAACCAATTTTTGATTTCCACGTAAGTTGAATTATTTTGTTATTTATTATAGTAATACCTTCTCCAAAGTATGATTCATTTAATGGAACATTTATTTTTATTTCACCTTTTTCAAAAGAAATTTTTCTTAATGAAGATTTTCCATTTAGACCAGTACTTTCATATAAATCATTCCCGTCAAATTCTAAGCCTTGAGTATAGGCTTCTTGATCATGAGGGAATTCGTTAATTATTTTATATTCATATAATTTTGGTGAAATTTTAGAAAAAACAGTAATTTTTTTATTAAGGACAGTTTCTTCATTATTATGATAGATAATTGCTTTAATGTTTTTGTCTCCAGTATTAGTGTTGTTTAAAATATGATTTGAATTAATTTCAATTTTATTTAATAAAAATTGAATTGAATCAATTTTATTTTTATTGTCAACACTTATATTGATTGTGTCATCAATTTTTATTTTGTTATTTGTTGAATGAATTTTTAGAGAGAAATCATTTGAATTGTCATTATTACATTTAAGAAATAAAATTATAATTAAACTTAATAATGAAATTTTCATTTGTTCTTTTTTCAAAATTAAGCAAATAAAATGATTGTTGAAATCAATGTAACAGCTTATATTTGTTATGGCAAGTCCTACACAACCAGCTCCTGTTTAATCCCCCAGGGTGGGAACGCAGCAAGGGTAGACGGTTGTAGCGGTGTGATGTAGGTAGCTTGCCTTTTTTGTATAAACTAATGAAAAAAGTAATTTTAATTACAGGAGCATCTTCAGGTTTTGGAAGAGTTATTGCTGAAAAATTGTCCAAAGAAGGAAATATAGTTTACGGAACTAGCCGGAACCCTGAAAATTACCCTAAACCCAAAAAATATAAACTATTAAAATTTGATATTACATCATTTGTTGAATCAGAAAATATTGTTAAGAAAATAATTAATGAAAAGAAAAGAATAGATGTGCTAATTAATAATGCAGGTATAGGTTTTACTGGGCCAATTGAAGAGATTTCAATAAAGGATGTTAAGAGAGTTTTTGATACAAATTTTTTTGGTCATATTGATGTTGTTCAATCAGTACTGCCTATAATGAGAAAAAACAAATCTGGTCTTATAGTAAATATTACTTCAATAGCTGGGTATAATGGAGTGCCTTTTGTTGGAATTTATTGTGCTTCTAAAGCGTCAATGGAATTTTTCGGAGAAGCTTTAAACATGGAATTGGATAAGTTTGGAATAAGAGTTGTAAATATTGCACCAGGTGATTATAAAACGGAAATATTGAATAATCGTTATGATACAAAACTTAAAATTGATTCACCTTATTATGATGTATATGGAACACTAATTGAACAATGGGATTTGAGTATGAGGAAATCAAGAAATCCTATAGAAGTGGCAAACCTTGTTAATAAAATCATAAAATCTAGGAATCCAAGAATTCATTATATAATTGGTCCTTTTTTACAGAAGTTTAGTGTTTTTTTAAAAAAATTATTACCAGAAAAAATTTATCAAAGATTGTTAATGAATCATTATAAACTTTAAATTTGTAATATGAAATTTTTTATTGATACAGCTAATTTAGATCAAATTAAAGAAGCCCAATCTCTTGGTATTTTAGATGGTGTTACTACTAATCCTAGTTTGATGGCCAAAGAGGGTATTAGCGGAGAAAAAAACATCTTAAATCATTATGTTAATATCTGTAATTTAGTTAGCGGTGATGTTTCTGCTGAAGTTATTTCAGTAGATTTTGATGGCATTGTAAAAGAGGGTGAACAACTTGCTTCTTTGCATTCTCAAATAATTGTTAAAGTTCCGATGATTGAAGAAGGAGTTAAAGCATTAAGATATTTTTCAGATAAAGGGATAAAAACAAATTGCACACTTATTTTTTCTGTTGGTCAGGCTCTTCTTGCTGCAAAAGCTGGAGCTACATACGTTTCACCTTTTATTGGAAGATTAGACGATATATCAACAGATGGGTTAAATTTAATTAGCGAAATTAGAGATATTTATGATAATTATGCTTATGAAACAGAAATTTTAGCAGCTTCTATTAGACATACTATGCATATTATTAATTGTGCTAAAATTGGTGCTGATGTTATGACTGGACCTTTATCTGCTATTAAAGGATTATTAAAACATCCATTAACAGATATTGGTTTAGAAAAGTTTCTTAGTGATTATAAAAAAAATAAATAAAAATTAATTTTAAAGGTTGTTCTCAAAATTTTCCTCAGAAAAATTAGCAAATCCTTGTTTAATTCTGCCTTTTGAATTAAGAATAATTGCCTTATTAAGAAGAGTTAAAACCCATCTTTTACTTGCTCTTTCAAAATTTATTATTGAAAATTGATTTTCTAAATCTATGTTCATCATATTTAAAACTTTTGATATAACAGAGTTGAAAGGTTGAATGCAAATTCCAACAAATCTGTATTCTGG